>NZ_JBMDIU010000001.1:0-505000 GCF_057808845.1 Brevundimonas sp. FG8
GTCCCGCGCCCTTCCCACTCGACCTGCCGCGTTTCGCGGCGGGGCGAGACCGCATTGCCTTGTCATCCCGGACAACGAGCCCGAAGGGCGAGGCCGATCCGGGACGAAGCGGCGAACAGTCGTGCTCCATTCAAAGCCCTCCCGTTTGGCGGAGGGGGGAGGGTTGGGTGGGGGTGAATGCAGTGACGCTCAGAACCACCCCGAAAGGCTCCATCGACCCCGCCTCCCGCGCCTCACGCCGGAACACCGCGCCCTCACCCCCATCCCCGGCCCTCCTCCCTCGAGGGGGAAGGGAGACGCACGAAGCCGGGCGGGGAGGGAGATGGGCGCAATCCACTTCCAACTCCGAAAGCCCGCACATGTCGCCACGCCGTCCCTCTCGCCGTCATCGTCGCAACGCCATGCTGATGGCCGCCCAACGCCTGCGCCTCGAAGGTGTCGCCCGCGGCGAACTGGAGCCGCGCAGTCCGCGCGAGGCCTGTTTTCAGGGCATGATCCAGGACGGCGGACGCTTCCCGACGCGCGACTTCATCGTCTCCCCGCTTCTCTTCCTGCTCGAGGATGTCGAACCGGATTCCGACCCCGTCGGCGCCCCCTGAAACCACCCACGGGAATCGCCCCGGAAAGCTCGCAATTCCCGCGATAATTCCTATATTCTGAGCCTTCCGGCGCGGGCCAGATTCGCGCCGTTTTCCGGGTCCTTCACAGGGCCGTCTCACCGACCGATTTGATGACCGACCAGACCCCCGACGACGCTGTCGCCCCGGCCGAATACGGCGCCGACTCCATCAAGGTTCTCAAGGGCCTGGATGCCGTTCGCAAACGCCCCGGCATGTATATCGGCGACACCGACGACGGCTCGGGCCTGCACCACATGGTCTATGAGGTGGTCGACAACGCCATCGACGAGGCCTTGGCCGGTCACGCCGATCTGGTCGAGGTGATCCTGAACGCCGACGGTTCGGTCACCGTGACCGACAACGGGCGCGGCATCCCGACCGCCATCCACGCCGAGGAAGGCGTCTCCGCGGCCGAGGTCATCATGACCCAGCTGCACGCGGGCGGTAAGTTCGACCAGAACTCCTACAAGGTCTCGGGCGGTCTGCACGGCGTGGGCGTCTCGGTCGTGAACGCCCTGTCCGACTGGCTGAAGCTGGTCATCTTCCGCGACGGCAAGCGCCACGAAATGCGCTTCGAGCGCGGCGACACCGCCGAAAGCCTCAAGGTCACGGGCGACGCTCCGATCCGCACCGAGGGGACGAAGAAAGGGGAATTGCTGACCGGCACCCAGGTCACCTTCTTCCCGTCGCTGACCACTTTCAGCCACATCGACTTCGACCTGAAGACGCTGGAACACCGCCTGCGTGAGCTGGCCTTCCTGAACTCGGGCGTGGTCATCAAGCTGCGCGACGACCGCCACGCCGAGCCGTTTGAGGAAATCCTGCACTACGAGGGCGGCGTCGAAGCCTTCGTGCGCCACCTCGACAAGTCCAAAACCCCTCTGCTCAAGGACGTCATCGTCATCCGCGGCAAGAAGGAGGGGATCGAACTCGACCTCGCCCTCTGGTGGAATGACAGCTACCACGAGACGATGCTGTGCTTCACCAATAACATCCCCCAGCGGGATGGGGGCACCCACCTGTCGGCCTTCCGCGCCTCGCTGACCCGTGTCATGGGCGGCTATATCGAAGCCGCCGGCGCCGCCAAGAAGGAGAAGGTCTCGGTCTCGGGCGAGGACGCCCGCGAAGGCCTGACCTGCGTTCTGTCGGTCAAGGTTCCCGATCCCAAATTCTCCAGCCAGACCAAGGACAAGCTTGTCTCGTCAGAGGTCCGCCCGGCGGTCGAGGCCCTGTGCTCGGAAGGTCTCGCCACATGGTTCGAGGAACATCCGGTCGAGGCCAAACAGGTCGTCGCCAAGATCATCGAGGCCGCCGCCGCCCGTGAGGCCGCGCGCAAGGCCCGTGACCTGACCCGCCGCAAGACGGCGATGGAAATCTCGTCCCTGCCCGGCAAGCTGGCCGACTGTCAGGAACGCGATCCGGCCAAGTCCGAGCTGTTCATCGTCGAGGGTGACTCCGCCGGCGGCTCGGCCAAACAGGCCCGCAATCGCGAAA
This sequence comes from Brevundimonas sp. FG8, assembly GCF_057808845.1. Taxonomy (NCBI): domain Bacteria; kingdom Pseudomonadati; phylum Pseudomonadota; class Alphaproteobacteria; order Caulobacterales; family Caulobacteraceae; genus Brevundimonas; species Brevundimonas sp. FG8. Next base: position 2,115 of record NZ_JBMDIU010000001.1, read on the forward strand.
ATCAGGCCGTCCTGCCCCTGCGCGGCAAGATTCTGAACGTCGAGCGCGCCCGCTTTGATCGCATGCTGTCGTCCGAACTGATCGGCACCCTCATTCTGGCGCTCGGCACCGGCATCGGCCGCGACGACTTCAACGCCGACAAGCTGCGCTACCACAAGATCATTCTCATGGCCGACGCCGACGTCGACGGCGCCCACATCCGCACCCTGCTGCTGACCTTCTTCTACCGTCAGATGCCGGAGCTGATCGAGCGCGGGCACGTCTACATCGCCCAGCCGCCGCTCTACAAAGTCTCCAAGGGCAAGCAGTCGCGCTACCTCAAGGACCAGGCGGACATGGACGCCTATCTGATCGAGGAAGGTTCGTCGGACGCCGAGCTGGACCTGCCGTCCGGCGAGCGTCGCACCGGTCTGGACCTGCAGGCGCTGGTCCGTGAGGCCAAGGCCTTCAAGGCGGGCGTGGATCGCCTGTCGCAGCGCGCTCCGGCCTTCGCCATCGAGCAGTCGGCCCTCGCCGGTCTGTTCTCTGATGAGGGCGGGGATGTGTCGAAGGCCGCCGAACGTCTGAACCTCTTCGCCGAGGAAGGCGACGGCGCCTGGTCCGGCGCTCCGGGCGCGCAGGGGGCCGTCGCCTTCGAGCGTGTTCGCCGCGCCGTGACCGAACGCATCGTTCTGGAAGAAGCCCTGATCCGCTCGCTTGACGCCCGTCGTCTGGCCGAGCGCGCGGCCGCCTTCGAGGGCCTGTTCGACGCCCCCGCCGTCTTCCGTCGCAAGGACAAGACCGTGACCATTCGCGGTCCGATCGATCTGCTCGACGCCGTCCTCGACGCCGGCAAGAAGGGCATCGCCATCCAGCGCTACAAGGGTCTGGGCGAGATGAACCCCGAGCAGCTGTGGGAGACGACGCTGGACGTCAACGCCCGCACCCTGCTGCAGGTCTCGGTCGAGCATGAGGAAGAGGCCTCCGACCTCTTCGCCAAACTCATGGGCGATGTGGTGGAGCCACGCCGCGAGTTCATCCAGGAAAACGCCCTCGACGCCGCCGTCGACGCGTAAGAGCCGGGCTCCGGGCGGCTTGGCCGGGGCCTCCGGCTACGGCCGCCCGGCTTCCACGAAGGCCCGGATGCTGGGGTACGTCGTGCCTTGCGAGCGGGCGCCGTCACAGACGATCTGCTTGAGGAATTCCGGCGCCGTATTGGGGCGCACCGCTTCCCAGGCGGCGTTTTCCTCGGGATAGTCGCCGTCCTCGCTGCCGTCCGCGGCGAAATCCTTCGCCCCGGCCGTCCGCCATTTCCCGGCGCCGCAGTCGAACTGATAGATTTCCTGGCTGTGGCTGAGATCGGTGGCGGGCAAATTCAGCGGCGCCGAGGCGATCCGGATCGAGGTTATGCCGCCCGGGACCGACGTGATGCTGTCGACATCCGCCAGATAGGCGCGGTTCGGTGTGCGGGAAAAGGCGTGCCAGTCCTCAGCCAGGGCCGGCGTCGCGGCCATGGTCAGGGCAGCGGTGGCCGCCAGTGCGAATTTCATCAGAGAACCTCCCCAGGAACATCGTTAGCCATGATGCTCCAGACCGGCGGTTTTTCAAGCGCCGCCCGCTCAGGCGGCTCTCGCCGTCGCTTCGCCCGCACGGGCCAACGGTTCGAACAGCCAGCGGGCCAGATGGCGCACGACCGGCGCCGCGACCCCGTCTCCGGTCAGCTTGCAAGCCGCGCTGTAAGACCCCGGCAGACGGTAGCTGTCGGACAGGCCCATCAACCGCGCCGTCTCGCGCGCCGTCATCAGTCGCGACCGGATGCGGCCATGCTCGATCACCAACAGCGTCTGGCGGCTCGAACCGCCGCCCGGCGTCCGCAGGCAGCCGGCCATGTCGAAACGCACCTCGGCCCGCTGGACCTTGCGCCCGTCGGCGTCCTTCCGGGTTCGCCGGTAAAGGGCGCCGACCTGCAAGCTACCGGAGGACCGGGCCGCCTCCACCTTGGCCCGATTGACCGGCGACATCAGCTCCAGCAGCCGCGCCGTCTGCGCCTGATTGTGCCACTCCAGATGGGCGCCCTCGGCCTCCGTCACTTCGGCCAGACGGGCGGGCGGCGCTTCCGGTTCCGGCAACCGCCACCACAGGGCGCGTTCCCGCAGGTCCTGCGGCAGCCGCTCGACCGCCCGGGTCAGATTGGCCGGATGGAACGCCCCCTCAGGTCCGCTCGCCAGCAAGGCCGGGTCGACGGACACATCGCCCCGGACCCCGATCACGAACAGCCGGGGTCGCGACTGCGGCACGAACCGGTCCGCGTTGATCACCAGCGCACCGAAGGCATAGCCGGCCTCGTCCCAGGTCCGGCACAGGATTTCGAAGTCACGCCCCTCCCGCGATGTCAGGGCCCCGCAGACATTCTCGATGGCGACGATCTTCGGGCCCCGCCCCTCGCGGACCAGTCCGTTGGCCAGTCCCCAGAAGGCGTGGAAAGTCCCCGAGCGGGCGCCGCCCAGCCCCGCTCCATGTCCCGCCAGCGACAGGTCCTGGCAGGGGAAGGAGCCCCACATCAGGTCCGCCTGTCCCGGCAGATCGGCGGAGCTCAGGGCGCCGATGTCGCCGACCACAAGGTCATCGCCGCCCCAGTTGGCGCGGTAGAAGGCGGCCTTCTGCGGGTCGATGTCATTGGCGAAGGCGCAGGTCCAGCCGTCGCCGAGCCCCGCCCGCAGCATGCCGCCGCCGGCGAAGAACTCATACGCCTGAAAAGGTGCCGATTCGACCATCGCCTTCGAGCATGGAGCCTCGGCGGCGCCCGGTCCATGGGTCAGCCGACAAGGGCCTGCCGGTCCCGCTCCAGGAAGGCCACCACCTCTGCGATCTGCGTCCGCGGGTTGCGGGTGTGCGGATAGGCATGGGCCGTCCGAGGCTTCCGGTCGAACCAGATTTCGTCCACCACCTCGGCTGGCCGGGTCGCCGCCAGCCAGTCGATGGTGTCGGCCCCCTCGTCGTCATTGCGCAGGATGGGCGCCAGCACTTTGCGGAACTTGGGCAGGGAGGTCTTCACCCCCGCCGTATCCGCCCAGCCGGGGTGTACGGCATAGGTCTTCGCCCCGATGTCGGCGAAGGTCGCCCGCCAGTGCTCAGCCAGCGCCAGTTGCGCCCGCTTGTGCGCCGCATAGGCGGCGAAGCCGTTGAACTTTTCCTCGGGGATATTCAGCATCGATTTGGTCAGGGGCAGATTATAGAGCCCGCCCGAGACGACGTTGATCACCGCCGCCCCCCGCGCCAGCCGACCCTCGGCATACAGCTGCTCGGTCAGGATGTAGTGGCCCAGCAGATTGGTCGCGTAGGAGGTCTCCAGCCCCTCCGCCGTCGCTTCGTAGGACCGCATCAGCAGCCCGACATTGTTGACCAGCACATCGAACGTCTGGCTCACGATCTCGGGCCGGCGGGTCAGGTCCGACACGGCCTTCATCGAGGACAGGTCGCAGACCACCGGGACGATCTGGCCGGGCAGGCCAGAGGCGGCGGTTTGCAGGGCTTCCAGCGCGGCGACGTTGCGGCCGACGGCATGGACGGTCGCTCCCTTCTTTACGCCGCGAAGCGCCGCGGCGCGGCCCAGCCCGCCTGTCGCACCGGTGACCAGCCAGGTCTGGCCGGAATAGTCAGCCCGCACGGGACGGAAAGGCAGTCCACGCGCGACGTAGCCGACACGCGTGAACGAAGGTGCGAAGCGGGCGTAGAAATTCATAGATTTCATAAGGGCTTGCAGAAACGGCGGTTCAGCCATCGGTCATCCTCCCCAGCGCGTCCATTGTCGCTTTCGTAAACATACTAAATGAGTGAGGCGTGTTGGCAACCGGCTTGCGTTTATAGACTAATGGCGTAACGGTTCGATATCGAAAGTCACAGGCGCCGCTTTTCATGACCAGACCGATCCGCGTGATCCAGTGGGCGACCGGCTCGATGGGCAAGACCTGTCTGAGGGCGGTCATCGACGATCCGCGCTTCGAACTGGTCGGGCTGTTCGTCTATGGGGCGGCCAAGTCGGGCAAGGATGCCGGTGAGATCGCGCGACGCGATCCGACCGGCGTGATCGCCACCCGGTCCATCGACGATGTTCTGGCGCTGGAGGCGGATGTGGTCCTGCACTGCCCGATGTTGTCAGACCCCTACGATGGTCATGACGCCGACGTTCGCCGCCTGCTGGAGGCGGGCAAGAACGTCATCTCGATCAACAACTACTTCGAGCCCGGGGCGCTCGGCGCGGACTATGCGGCCCGCCTCGAGAGCAGCGCCTTGAAAGGAGGCGTGACGCTCGCTGGAACGGGAGTCAATCCGGGATGGGTGGCCGAGAGAATGGCGGCCAATGCGGTGTCGCTATGCCTGTCGCATCGGAACGTCGCGACCCGGGAAATCATTGATTGCACAACGGTTCCGAACCCCGACTATGTGTTCGAGGCCCTCGGCTTCGGTGCGGACCCGGCGTCCATTGATCTTGTGGACGGCGCTCTGGCGCGGACCTTCGACAGCATGTTCGCCCAGAGCGTGGAAGGTCTGGCGCAGCGGATCGGGCTAAGCTTGGACGGCTATGAATCAGACCATCAACTGCGGCTCGCGGCACGGGATCTGACCGTGGCCGCCGGGACTATTCCGGAAGGCACGGTCGCGGCGACCACCTGGCGTGTGCACGGCCTCGTAGACGGGGGCCGTCGCATCACCCATGAGGTGAACTGGATCATGGACCCGACCGATCCGGCCTTCGCCGGGAAACCTCACTGGCAGATCGAGGTGGACGGCCTTCCGGGCCTGACCATTGCAATGGATCTGGTCGACACAGCGCCTGAGAGTGTCCGCACCAAGCCGGAGCAGTTCGCGGTCGCCGCCATGGTGCTGGACGCCATTCCACGCGTTGTTTCGGCGCCGCCGGGACTGCTGCGACTGTGACCCGAGCGGGTTGCCCGCTAACAAAAGTCATGTCACTTTCAATCAAAGACTAAAATAACGACCTGAGGAAACGACCATGGCCGAACGCGATCCCGAGGTGCAGGCCCTTCTGGACAAGAAGGCGATCGAGGAAACGCTGCTGTTGTTCCTGCGCGGGTGTGATCGCGGGGATGAAGCGTTGGTGGAGCGGGCCTACTGGCCCGACGGCTGGGAGGATCACGGCGGCACCTTCAACGGTCCGGCCAGCGAGTGGGTGGCTGTGGTCAAGGAGCGTCTGCCCAAGGCCGGGCTGATGAACCATCTCGCCATGAACATGGTCATCGAGCTGAAGAGCGCCACCACGGCGACCGCGGAATGCTACATCCTCACGGCGTCCCGCCTGAAGGTGAAGGGCGAACTGTTTGACACCCGCACCTTGGCCCGCTGTGTCGATCAGATGGAAAAGCGGGGGAGCGAGTGGCGGATCCTGCGCCGCACCATGTGCTGGGAGTGGAACGAGGAACACGAAATCTCGGAAACCTGGGCGCGGGGCGCGATCACCAACGATCCGAGCCAGTTGCGCCGCGGAGCCAAGAAGCCCGACGACATCATCTACACCGCCGCCTGAGGTTCGATCATGGAAGTTCAGGGCTGTGTCGCCATCGTCACCGGCGCCAATCGCGGGATCGGCGAGGCTTTCGTCCGGGTGCTGATGCAGGAGGGGGCGGCCAGGGTCTATGCCGGCGCCCGCGACCCGGCGTCGGCGAAACACCTTGAGGAAGAGTTCCCCGGCAGGGTTCAGGCCGTGGCGCTGGACGTCTCGAAGCCGGACCAGATCACGGCGGCGGCCGCCGGCTGTCCGGACGTGTCGGTCGTGGTCAACAATGCGGGCGCCTTCCACAACGCGCTGCTGATCGGCGCGGACGACATGTCGGCGGCGCGCAACGAAATGGAGGTCAACTATTTCGGCCCCCTCGCGATGGCCCGCGCCTTCGCTCCGATCCTGAAAGCCAACGGCGGCGGGGCGATTCTGAACGTCCTTTCGGTGGGCGGCATCCTCGCCGTGCCGAACATGGGCGGCTACAGCCCGTCGAAATTCGCCATGCGCGCGGCGGGAACCTGTATCCGCGCTGAACTGGCCGGGCAGGGTACGACGGTCACCTCGCTGATCGTCGGCTCGGTCGATACCCGCATGGCCTCGCACGTAAAGGGCGCCAAGGAGGCGCCGGAAGACATCGCCCGTGTCGCCATGCGCGGTATCACGCGCGGGACCGACGAAATCGATACCGACCGCTTCGCCGTCGAGATGCGCGCCGCCAAGGCCCGCGATCCGAAGGGGCTGGAGCGGCAGATGGCCAAGGCCGTCCACGTCAAGGAACCGACGACCGGTCGCTAGGCGCCGGCGCACAAAGCAAAAGGGGAGGGAGCCCAATGCCGCCGATTCAGGAGATCATCACGATCCTGGGAATTAACCTCGGGGTCTGTATCGCGTCCTTCGTTATCCTCTGGGCCATCGGCTGCGTTCTGAAGGACGTCACCTTCGTCGACGCCTGGTGGGCGCTGGGGCTGGCCTTCATGGCCGTGACGACCTTCCTGCAGGCGGATGGCTCGCCTGCCCGGATGCAGTTGCTGCTGGTGCTCGCCGGCGTCTGGGGGCTGCGCCTTGGTCTGTACATCCTTTGGCGCTGGCGCTCGCATGGGCCGGACAGGCGCTATGTGAAGATGCTGACCCGCGCGCAGGAGACCAGGGGCTGGAGCTTCCCGGTCGCGTCCTGGCGTCTGGTCTTCATGTTCCAGGCTCCGATCCTTTGGGCCGTCAGCCTCCCGGTCCAGCTGGGTCAGCTTTCGACCACCCCGGCCGCAATCGGCACGCTCGGCTGGATCGGCGCCGCGTTGGTGATCTTCGGCATCCTGTTCGAGAGCACCGCCGACTTCCAGCTGGTGCGCTTCAAGGCGAACAAGGCCAACGAGGGCAAGGTGCTGTCCAGCGGCCTCTGGAAATATACGCGTCACCCGAACTACTTCGGCGACCTGTGCGTCTGGTTCGGCCTTTGGCTGGTGGCGGCCGAGACGGGGCTGCTCGGCGTCGTCTCAATCGCCGGACCGCTGTTGCTCCTGCTGATGTTCGTGAAGTACAGCGGCGGGCCGTCCTACGAGAAACGCCTGACCTATCAGCGTCCCGGCTATGCGGAATACATCGCCCGCACCAGTTCGCTGATCCCGTGGCCGCCAAAGAAGGCGGGGGCCGCGTGAAGCGGCCCGCCACCCCCCGTGTCATGTCCACCCCCGGCATCGGCGAGATGACGCCGCGGGGGATGGGGGCCTTGCTGGACATCCACGCCGCGCGCGATCCGGACGCTCCGGCCCTGTCGTTCGAGGAAACGACCCTGACCCGCGCGGCGCTCGCTTCGCGGGTCAACCGTCGAGCACGGACCCTGGAACGACTGGGCGTGCAGGCGGGAGACTTCGTCGCCATCGCCTTGCCGAACACCCCGGCCTTCCTGGAACTGGCGTTCGCGATCTGGGCCCTCGGAGCGACCCCGGCGCCCCTGTCGCACAAGCTGCCGGCCGCTGAACTGGCGGGTATCCTTGATCTGCTGAAGCCTCGACTGGTGGTCATCAATGATGCGGCGAAGGCGGGCGACTGGCCCGCTCATGCGGAGGCCGACACCTTCGACCCCGACGCCGACAGCAGCCCGCTGCCGGAGAAGATCGCGCCTCACCTGAAGGCTATCGCCTCGGGCGGCAGCACCGGGCGGCCCAAGGTCATCGTCGATATGTCGCCGGGGGTCGCAGACCCGGACAAGCCCCTGCTGGGCATGTTGCCGGATGACGACGTCCTGATGAATCCGGGGCCGCTGTATCACGCCGCCCCGTTCGGCATGACCTGCTTCGCGCTCGGCTGGGGCCTGCATGTTGTCCTGATGCCGCGCTTCGACGCGGAGGAGGCCCTTCGTCTTATCGAGCGGCACAAGGTCCGCTGGTTGTTCCAAGTGCCGACCATGATGCACCGCATCTGGGCCCTGCCGGATGAGGTGAAGGCGAAGTACGACATCAGCTCGCTGGACGCGGTCATGCACATCGCGGCCCCTTGTCCGCCCTGGCTCAAGCAGGCCTGGATCGACTGGGTGGGGGCCGAGACGGTCTGGGAGCTCTACACCGGTACGGAGGCCATGGGCGGCACCGGCATCAACGGTGTCCAGTGGTTGAGCAAGCCCGGCTCGGTCGGCCGCATCCTGCCTGGCTACGAAATGCAGGTCCTGCGCCCGGACGGCTCGCCCTGTGACATCGACGAGGTCGGGGAGATCTTCTTCCGCCCATTGCGGGGGCAGGGCGCCACCTACCGCTACCTCGGCGCCGAGCCGAAAGCGGTTGGCGGCTTCGAGACCCTCGGTGACATGGGACGGGTGGACGCGGATGGCTATCTGTTCCTCGCCGACCGTCGTGTGGACATGATCCTGTCGGGGGGCGCGAACGTCTATCCGGCCGAGGTCGAGGCGGCGATCGACGCCTTCCCGGGGGTTCAGTGCAGCGTGGTCATCGGCCTGCCCGATGACGATCTGGGCCAGCGCGTCCACGCCATTGTCGAGACCGTGGACGGAGCGCTGGATCAGGCGGCGCTCGCTGAATTCCTCGCCGACCGCATCGCCCGCTACAAACAGCCCCGCACGTTCGAGGTCACCGCCGACCGCCTGCGTGATGATGCGGGCAAGGTCCGGCGCAGTCAGCTTAGAGCCGAGCGGCTGGAGCGCTGATACGGGCATGAAAAGAGGCGCACGGTCGCCCGTGCGCCTCTCGCTTTCGTCCCGTCCGGATCAACCCATCGCGGCCGGGTCCTTCATCTGGAAATAGTCGCGCCAGGCGACGATCTTGCCGGCGTCATTGAATTCGATGATGCCCATATAGGGGTGGGACACCTTCACCCCCTCGGCGTTGACGTAGTCCTCGCGGCCTTCTGTCAGCACCTTTTTGCCGTTCTGGGCCCAGTTATCGAGCACCCACTCGGTCTCTGAGTGATTGGCCCAATAGCGGCTGATGAACCTGTCGACCCAGTCGATTCCGATCAGGGGCCGCGTGCCGACGTGGTAGTGGTACTCTATGGCCGGGTCGAAGGCATCTAGGAACGCCGCCTTGTCGCGGCGTCCCGAGACTTCCATCAATGCCCGCAGGCGGTCGATCGGCGCGGTCACGCCGTAGCCTTGGTGGCGTCCGGCTTCGCCGGGGCGTGAACCTGCGAGGTGTCGTAATAGTCCCGCATCCGGCGGATCAGGCCGTCGCGCACCTCGAACACCTGCACGAAAGGATTGTCCATCTTCACGCCCGTGGCGCGATCAATGAGAACCTCCATGCCTTCCACGAACAGCACCTCGCCGTTCTCGGCCGAATGGGTCACGCGCCATTCCTGCTGGTCAAAGCCCTGCTCATAATTGGACAGGAATTTGCGCATCTTCTCCTTGCCCACGGCAGCCCGTTTGGTGGGGTGCCAGTGGTACTCGATGTCGTCGGACAGGGTGGCGATGAAGCTCTCGACATCGCGCTTTTTCCACGCGGCCATCATGGCCTCGACCACCTTCATATTCTCGCCCATGGCGTCACTCCCGTTCTTGTCGTTGAGCCAACGCTAGGACGGTAAGTTTGTTTATGCAAGCGACCTGACTTGCGCTTTCAAACCGAAACTTTCACGTCCCGGTGAACGCATTGGGGATCAGGCGATGGTGTGGCCCTTGCCCGGCTTCAGCAGAACCTCGGACATCTTCAGCCGTCCCTTGCAGACGCTGCAATCCACCTCGCTGGCCAGCGCCGCGCCGCAATTGTGTCGGATGCGGACGGGGGCTCCCGCCTTGTCCTTGAGCCAGGTCTCGGCCCAATTCAACATCGTCAGGGCGTGGGGATAGAGGTCCAGCCCCTTCTTGGTCATCCAGTACTCGTACCGGGGCGGGGTGATCTCGTAGAGCCGCCGTTCGAAGATGCCGGCGGTCTCCAGCGTGCGCAGGCGGTCAGTCAGGATGTTGGATGCGATACCCAGCATGTTCTGCATTTCATCGAACCTGTGGATGCCGAAATACTGGACGCTGACGACCAGACCGGTCCACCGATCGCCCAGCAGGTCGACCAGCTCAAGGGCCGCCGTGCCGTCGGTGGGCTGACGTTTGCGGTGCATGCGCTGGACGGGGAGCTTTTCCATCCCCTGGCCGGGGCCGGGCACGAAGCTGCAGCTATGCAGGGTCATGGGCTCGCCGCAGTCAGAGCATCGCACCTCAGGCAGCATCGCCTTGCCGCAGACCGTATGCACGAAGACGGTCGGGGCGCGGCGGCCTGCGACGCCCCAGCGCACGCCCCAGCCCCACATCAGGATCATGCTGTCGAACAGGTCGAGCCCGCGCGGCGTCAGATGATAGGCCATACGTGCGCCCTCATCCTTGTGCGGGCGCTTCTCGAGAATGCCGTGCCGTTCCAGCGCCTGCAGGCGGCTGGACAGGGTGCTGCGCGCACCGCCCAGCCGTTCGTGAAACTCCTCGAACCGGGTGGCGCCGAGGAAAGCTTCCTGAACGATCAGCAGGCTCCAGCGGTCACCGAGCGCATTGAGCGCCCGGTTCAGGGAACTTTTCGGAACCAGCCGGGTCTTCGGCGCGCCTTGGGAAGCCATGGCTTGTCTTAGCGGTCTGGCCGAGCGGGTTTCAAGCGGTCGAGAGCTTCTGTCGGCGAACGGACAGACCGGCGGTTTCCCGATCAAACGTCTCCGCGGTGATCCCGTCCGCCCGCAGCCCCGTCTTCTGGATCTTGTTGGTCGGGGTTTTCGGCAGTTCCGCCTCGACCCGCACATAGCGCGGCACCATGAAGTGGGTCATGCGCGGGATCAGGTATTCGATCAGTTCCTTCGGATCGATGGTCGCGCCGGGAACCGGGGCGACCGCCACCATCACCTCCTGCTCGCCGCCGGGCAGATCGACACCATAGGCCGCCGCCTCGCGCACCGCCGGATGACCGCAGACCTCAATCTCGATCTCCAGCGAGGACATGTTCTCGCCGCGCCTTCGGATCGCATCCTTCTTGCGGTCGATGAAGAAGAAGCAGCCCTCCTCGTCGCGCCGCATCAGGTCGCCGGTGTGGAACCAGCCATTGCGCCAGGCCTCGGCCGTCGCTTCCGGATCGCCCAGGTAGCCGTGGCTCAGGGTCCAGGGATGGTCGGCCCGAATGACCAGTTCGCCGGGTTCTCCGTGCGGCACCTCGTTGTCAAAGGCGTCAACGATCCGGCATTCCATGCCTTCGCGCGCCCGACCGCACGAGCGCATCACCGGCTCGTTCACCGCGCAGATCAGAGGGCCTGACACCTCGGTCATGTTGAAGCCCGAGATGTAGTCGAAGCCGAACCGGTCAGCGAGCGCGACCGTGTCCTCGGTGATCGGCGCCAGGGTCACCATCCGCAGTGGATTGTCCCGGTCGTCCGGCTTCGGCGGTTCCTTCATCAGGAAGGCGGTCAGGGCGCCGATCAGGCCGCTGCACACGGTTGATTCCGTCTCACGGATCACGTCCCAGAAGCGTCGTGTGTCGAACGCCTCGAACAGGGCCACCGAACCGCCGCAGGCGACCGCCGCGGTGATCGCCGCGATGCCGCCGACATGGAACATCGGCAGGTTGACCAGCATCCGGTCGTCGCCGTGCATGTAGCCGTAGGTGACCTTGCCGGTCGTCCACTCCTGCACATAGGAGGTCAGCACCGCCTTCGACGGGCCGGTCGTGCCGGAGGTGAAGATGACCACGGGCACGTCCCATGGATCCGACTCGACCCGGACATAGGCCGAGGCATCGCCGGTGAGGGCAGAGGCAGGCTCGACCGCGACGTCCAGATTGATCGGGCCGTGTGGTTCGCCGGTCAGGATCAGGCGCTGGACCGATCCCAGCGAAAGGCCTTCCAGTCGTTCGACCAGATCAGGGTGCACGATCAGGATCGTCGCCCCGGTCTTGCGAATCGCGTGCTCCAGCAGCTTGCCGCGGAAGCTGGTGTTGATCGGCGCCAAGGCTGCGCCGGCGAAGTTCGCGCCGAACCACGAGCGAACGAGCGCCGCCGAGTTCGGCGCCCAGGCGGCGACGATGTCGCCTTTCTTGACACCGCGGGCCTGCAGGGCGGCTGCGGTCTCCAGCGCCCGTTGCCGGGTCTGGCTCCAGCTCCATGTCTCGCCGGTCTCATATCGGATGAAGACCTTGTCCGGCGTCGCGGCGGCGTACCGATCCAGCAGGCGCGGGATCACGCACTCATCCGCCGTCGGCGGCTTTGGGTCGAACCAGGGAAGCTTCAATCCGCCCATCAGTTCTCTCCCTGCCACTCGCGCGCCTCTTCTACGCTGGCGCGGAAGTGGGGCAGGGTCTTGATCAGGATGAGCGAGGCGACGGTGATGCAGATGCCGCTGACGATGGACAGCGACAGGCCGATCTTCTGCGACCCGCCCAGCAGGGTGTCGCTGATCGCCGCCACGATGGTCGGGCCGCCGGCCAGCGAGATCAGGTTGCCGATCAGGAAGTAGATAGCGGTCACCTGCGCCCGGAACTGGTTGGGCGACACCGACTGCAGCGAGGTCGCGGGCAGGCTGTTCATCACCCCGGCGAAGAAACTGAACACGGCCAGCGAGGCGACGGTCAGCGTCGCGGTCGGCATCAGGGGCGTGGCGATGGCGAAGGGGATGCTGCACACCAGACCGATGATGGCGGCGAACAGCGGGGCGTCCTTGCGGCCGCGCGCGGACAGGAAGTCGCTCAGCCAGCCGCCGACCAGCACGCCCGGCGTCGCGGCCAGCAGCAGGACCGCGCCATAGGTGAAGCCGACCTGCGAAGCCGTCCAGCCATGGGTGCGGATCAGAACCGCCGGAATCCAGGCGAGGTAGGAAATGCCCGCGATTCCGAAGATCGAGAAGCCGATGATCATGGCGTAGAAGGTCTTCTTGCGCGCCCACAGGAAGCGCATCACGCCGGAGTGGGCGTCGGCCTTCACCAGTCCCTGACGAGGCGGCTCGCGGACGATCAGGAACAGGGCGGCGATCAGCAGGCCGGGCAGGCCGACCAGAACAAAGGTCTGTTGCCAGGGAGCCAGTTCACCGACGAGCGGCAGGGTCAGGGAACCGTGGCGGGCGATGACGTCGATCACCCCGCCGCCGATCATCAGGGCCAGACCGGCGCCGATATACGGCCCCATGGAATAGACCGCCAGAGCGCGGGCCCGCATGCGGGGCGGGAAGTAGTCCGAGATCATGGAGTAGGCGGCGGGCGACAGGGCCGCCTCGCCGATGCCGACGCCGATCCGCGCCGCGAAAAGGGCCCAGAAACTGTTGGCCAGACCGCAGCACACGGTCATTACGCTCCACACCACAATGCCGATCATGATGATCAGGCGGCGGCTGCCCCGATCGGCCAGCCGCGCCAACGGCACGCCCAGAAGGGTGTAGAACAGCGAGAACGCCAGGCCTGCCAGCAGGCTGAATTCAGTGTCGCTGATGTTCAGGTCCGCGCGGATCGGCTCGACCAGAAGGCTGAGGATCTGCCGATCTATAAAGCTCGAGGTGTAGGCCACCATCAGCGCAGCGACCGCGAACCATCCCCATCCGGGATGGGGCCAGATCCGGGCCTTTTGAGCGGAGGCCGTGGCGGGCGTTTCAGGGGACGTCGTACTGGTCATCGGCGAGGTTCGGTCAAGCAATCAATCTAAAGGTGAAAGTGACTAGGCGCAGCCTGATCGCCGGCGCGGGACGGGATATCGCGCCTCGTCACGGCCCGCGAAAGCGGTCCGGTCTGATCGCTATGACGTAAGGCCGATGTCTCCATGGGCTCGCCTCAACTCCCTGTTCTCGCGCCGGTTTTCCGGTCTGCGTGGCCTTACGCACTGACTTGTCGCCGGCTCCCGGGAGCTATGGCGAAGCGAGCGTCGCGACCGTCACACACTCAAGCATGGAAGTTGGTCTGATTACAAAAGCTATTTGACAGTCTGAATACGCAAGTTACACCTAGCACTGAAGCACCTCGGCTAAACGAGGGCTCATGGGAGGATAGGGCGTGACCATTCGAGGTTCGATCAGCGTATCCGCATTGCTTCTGGCGGCTTCTCTCGGCGCGACGCCGGTGTGGGCCCAGACGGCACCGCAAACACCGCCGCAAGACAACGCGACCCAGCTGGACGAGGTGATCGTCACCGCGACCAAGCGGGAAGAGCGGCTCATTGACGTCCCGGTCGCCGTGACGGCCATCGGGTCGGAACAGCTCCAGAATTCGGGCGTGTCCGACATTCGCGAACTGACGGGCCTGGCGCCGAGCGTCCAGTTCCAGACCCCGGGTGGCGGCGCCGACTCGTCGATCCGTATTCGCGGCATCGGCACCACCTCGACCAACCCGGGCCTTGAGTCTTCGGTCGGCGTGGTCATCGACGGCGTGACCCGCGCCCGCACCGGCGTGGCTCTGTCGGAACTCGGCGACCTGCAACGTATCGAGGTTCTGCGCGGACCGCAGGGCACCCTGTTTGGTCGGAACACCTCGTCGGGCCTGATCAACATCGTCACCCGCGACCCGAGCTTCGCCGGCGTCGAGGAACGGCTGGAGGGCACCTACGGCAACTACTCGGACATGCGTCTGGCCGGGGCCATCAACATTCCGCTGTCGGACAACGCCGCCTTCCGTCTGGAAGCCAGTTCCGAGACCCGCGACGGCTTCTATCAGGACGCCAACAGCGCCGAGACCCTGGACAATCTGGATCGCCAGTTCGTTCGGGCCAAACTGCGTTGGGAGCCGAGCGACACACTGACGTGGCGCTTCAGCGCCGACTACACCAACCGTGATGAGAACTGCTGCGTGGCCGTTCTCGCCATCGCCGGCCCGACCTATGGTCTGGTCAACACCTTGGCGGGCGCGCGTGGCGACGTGGGCTACACCAGCACCGACCCGTTCGACCGCGAGGCCTCCAAGTCCAGCGGTCGCCAGAACCAGGAAGACATCGTCGACTGGGGCGTTTCGGCCCAGGCCGACTGGGAGCTTGGTTTCGGCACTCTGACCTCGATCACTGCGTATCGCAGCTGGGAAGCCTATCGCTCGCAGGACTTTGATCACTCGGGCGCTGATCTGGGCTTCTTCGCCCCGGACGGCCTGCACCAGAGCTTCGATGTCTTCACCCAGGAAGTCCGCCTGCAAGGTACGGCGGGCATGGTCGACTGGCTGGTCGGCGCCTACTACTCGGACGAGGACGTGATGAACGACTCCGCGTACCGGATGGGCGCGGACTATCCGCTGATCTACGGCGGCGCGGCGACCTTCCAGGCGACGACCCTGGCGGCCTTCACTCCGGGCGACGGCGCCCGTGGCATCGGCAACCAGAACGGCCGCGACATGTCGGTCTTCACTCACAACATCTTCAACATCACCGACCAGCTGAGCATCACGGCGGGTCTGCGCTACACCAACAACAAGAAGTCGATCGATTTCCGAGGCGAGAACTTCAACCCGGCGTGCGACAGCGCCGTGGCGACGGGGGATGCGCCGGGGATCACCCGCTTCTGCGCCCCGTTCTGGGATACCCGCTTCAACACGGCCGGAGACTCTGACTCGCGGACCGAGGATGCCGTCACCGGCACCTTCAACGTGTCGTATGAGTTCCTGCCGACCCTGACGAGCTACCTCTCGTACTCGCGCGGATACAAGTCGGGCGGCTACAACTTCGACCGGGCCGGCTTCACCACCCCGGCCACGCCGAACGCCGCTGATCTGGCCTTCTCGGACGAGACGGTGGACGCCTATGAGTTCGGTCTGAAGGGCGAGTTCTTCGACCGCACCCTGACGGCCAATCTCGCGATCTTCCACCAGAAGTTCTCGGGCTTCCAGCTGATCGAGTACACGGGCGTCAACTTCGTGGTTCGCAGCCTCGAGGAAGCGATCTCGGAGGGCGCGGAGCTGGAGATCACCTGGCGTCCGATGCAGGGCCTGACCCTGACCAACGGCCTCAGCTACACCGACGCCTACTATCCGACGAGCGCCGGCAACTCGGCCTACTCGGGTCGGGAGATGGAGCAGTCGCCGGACTGGGTGAACGTCACTTCGGTTACCTATGAGTTCCCGATCGGCGAGCAGCTGACCGGCGTGGCCTATATCGACAACCGTTACAGCTCCGAGTTCTACACCGGCGGCTTCGATCCGAACCGGATCCAGCCCTCGTTCTCGGTCGCCAACGCCCGCCTCTCCCTGCGGGGACCGGACGAGACCTGGGCGGTCGACATCTGGGCGCGGAACCTGTTCGACAAGGACTACTATCGCCGCGTGATCCCGGCCACGTTCCAGGCCGGATCCTACTCGGCCTTCCTCGGCGATCCCCGTACCTACGGGATCACCCTGCGGCGCACCTTCTGACGGACGCTGCGTTTTCCTGAACCTTGGGGCCCCGGCGCGATCCTGACGCCGGGGCCTTCTTCTTGTCTGTTGCAAAGAAGCCCTCCCACTCGACGGGGGGAGGGCTGGTTGGGGGTGAGTTCAGGCTGTTTGGGCGGTGCGGGGGAGGTGGTGTCAGCGCCTTGTGCGCCACGCTTTCAAGACCGGGCGCGCACCCCCCCCCCCATCCCCGGCCCTACCCCGGTCGTGGGGTAAGGGCCGGGGCTTTGGCTAGAACCCCATCTGCTTCGCCGCCAGGTCGCGCAGGATCTCCTCGGAGCCGCCGCCGATGACGAAGATGCGGGCCTCGCGGTAGATGCGCTCGACGCGGTTGTCGCCGGTGTAGGCGCGGCCGCCGAGGACCTGCAGGCTTTCGCGGGCGCAGTGCTCCAGCGTGGTGGTGGCCTGCACCTTCAGCAGGGCCAGATCGGCGACCGGGGTCTCGCCGCGCTGGAAGCGCCAGACGAGAATGTCGAGGAAGGCGTAGGCGGCCTTGAGGCGCTGGATCATCTCCACGATCTTGTGGCGCATCGACTGGTGGTCGATCAGCCGCTTGCCGAAGGTCTGGCGCTCGCGGGCGAACGAGATCGCCTCCGCGATGCAGGTTCGGGCCATGGCGAGGGTGGCGGAAATGCCGCTGAAGCGCTCGATGTTGAACTGGCCGGCGAGGCCCGCGAAGCCGCGGTTCTCGACCCCGATCAGGTTGCTGACGGGAACCTCGACATTGTCGAACTTCAGCCAGCCGTTGTTGCGATTGTACCATTCAAGGCCGGGCACCGGGCCGCGGGTCAGGCCTGCCTGATCGGTCTCGATCAGCAGCATGGACAGACCGCCCATGCCGGGGCCGCCGGTGCGCACGGCGGTGAGCAGGAAGTCGGCCTTCATGGCACCCGAGATCAGGGTCTTGCCGCCGTTGACGACGAAGACGTCGCCCTTGCGCTCGGCGGTGGTGGTGAAGGCCGAGACATCGGAGCCGCCGCCCGGTTCGGTGACGGCGAAGGCGATCTTCTTCCGGCCCGCCAGCACCGGCTTGGCGACGCGCTCCAGCATCTCCGGCGTGCCGCCCGAGATGATCGGGGGCAGGGCGATCCACGGGGTGGCGAGGTCGGCGAAGACCACGCCGGAGCCGAGTCGGAAGAACTCCTCGGCGAAGATGATGCGATCCCACAGGTCGATGTCCTCGCCCGTACCGCCGAGGTCCTCGCGGAAGCCCATGCCGAGAATCCCGGCTTTGGCCGCCTCGACATAGAGGCTGTCGGGGAAGTCGGAGGCGGCGTCCCAGTCTTTCAGGTTCGGGGCGATGTGGGTGTCCACGAAGGTCCGAAGCTGGGTCCGCCAGGCGTCATGCCGCGCCGTGAGGAAGGGGCTGGGCGGGCGCAGGCCGTCGAAGTCGAGCGCCGTAGCGGTGTGGTCTGCCATCGATAATCCTCCCGTTTCGCGCCGTGTTCGGCGTCGCTTTCGATTTGATACTAAAAGCCCTCGCCAAGGACGACAAGAATGGTATTCTAACGAAAGCCACTATTTCCGGGCCTCTGGTCCGCAAGGAGTTTTCGATGGGTTTCGAACCGACCGGCGCCGCGCGTGATGTCCAGCTGGGCAAGGTCTCGCAGGAGCCGTTCAAGGTCACGCTGAAGCCGAACGAGCATCCCTACATGACCGGCGCCTGGACGCCGCAGCATGAGGAGTTCACGGCCGAGGACATGCCGGTGGTCGGGACCATCCCGACCGACATCGACGGCGTCTATGTGCGCAACACCGAGAACCCGGTGCATGAGCCGATCGGCCGTTACCACCCGTTCGACGGCGACGGCATGATCCACACGATCAGCTTCCGGGACGGGAAGGCCGCCTATCGCAACCGCTTCGTCCGCACCAAGGGCTTCCTGGCGGAGCAGGCGGCGGGGCATGCGATCTGGGCCGGACTGGCCGAGCATCCGTCGTTGTCGCAACAGCCGGGCTGGGGCGCGCACGGCGGGCTGAAGGATTCGTCCTCGACGGATGTGATCGTCCACGCGGGGGCCATCCTGTCGACCTTCTACCAGTGCGGTGAGGGCTATCGCCTCGACCCCTACACCATGGAGCAGCTGGAGAGCGCCGATTGGGTCCCACCGGAAGGGATTTCGGCCCACCCGAAGGTCGATGAGAAGACCGGCGACCTGCTGTTCTTCAACTACTCCAAGGCCGCGCCGCACATGCATTATGGTGTGGTCGGGCCGGACAACAGGCTGAAGCATTTCACGCCGATCCCGCTGCCGGGCGCGCGCCTGCCGCACGACATGGCGTTCACGACCAATTATTCGATCCTGAATGACTTCCCGCTGTTCTGGGAAGAAGACCTGCTGCCCAAAGGCATCCATGCGGCGCGCTTCCATCCGGAGATGAAGTCGCGGTTCGGGATCATTCCGCGCTACGGCAAGGCCGAGGATGTGCGCTGGTTCGAGGCCGATGCGACCTACGTCCTGCACTTCCTCAATGCATGGGAGGAGGGCGACGAGATCGTCATGGACGGCTACTTCCAGGACAACCCGGTGCCCCAGACCAGCCCGGACGCCTGGCCGGGGCATGAGCGGATCATGACCTTCCTCGACCAGAACATGCTCCAGCCCAAGCTGCACCGCTGGCGCTTCAACCTGAAGACCGGCGAGACGACCGAGCAGCGGCTGGATGATCGGGTTCTGGAGTTCGGCATCATCAACAACCAGTACGGCGGGGTGAAGTACCGCTACGCCTACAGCGCCGTGTCCAAGCCCGGCTGGTTCCTGTTCACAGGTCTGGTCAAGCATGACATGGATACGGGCGAGAGCTGGGCCGTCGACTTCGGCCCGGAACGCTACGGCTCCGAGCCCGGGTTCGCCCCGCGCATCGGCGCGACGAGCGAGGATGACGGCTATCTGATCACCTATGTCACAGACATGATCGAGAACCGGTCGGAATGCGTGATCTATGATGCGCAGAAGCCCGGCGACGGGCCGGTGGCGCGGATCATCCTGCCGGGCCGTCTGTCCAGCGGCACCCACGCCACCTGGGCGCAGGGCGAAACCATCCGCGCCTCGCAGGCGGCGGCGTAAGGGACAGGACAAATGACCTACATCCTCGGCGGCTGGCAGTCGGACTTCGCGCGCAACTACGCCCGTGAGGGGCTGGAGATCGGCGACGGCTTCGCGGAGGCCGTTCACGGCGCGCTGGATCAGACGGGGCTGGAACCGGAAGACATCGACGTAGGCCACGTCGGCAACTTCGTCGGCGACCTGTTCACCGGTCAGGGGATGTTGGGCGGTTTCTTCGCCATGGCGGACGACCGGTTCACCGGCATGCCCGCCTCGCGCCATGAGGCGGCCTGCGCCTCGGGCAGTCTGGCGATCATGGCGGCGACGGCGGACATCGAGTCCGGCCGCTACGGGACCTCGCTGGTGCTGGGTCTGGAGATGATGCGCAACGTCCCCGGCGTGACGGCCGCCGAGCATCTGGGCGCCGCCGCATGGGCCGGGCACGAATATCTGGACGCCACCTATCCCTGGCCGCGCGCCTTCTCGGACCTGACCGAGGAGTACGACCGCCGCTACGGCATCAGTGAGCAGCATCTGCGCCGGATCGCGCAGATCAATTTCGCCAACGCCAAGCGCAATCCGAACGCCCAGACCCGGAACTACCAGTTCACCGAGGCCAGCTTCTCGAACGACGACGAGGCCAATCCGGTGATCGAGGGGCGGGTGCGCAAGACCGACTGCGGGCAGGTGACGGACGGGGCCTCGGCCATCGTTCTGGCCTCGCCGGAGCGGGCGGCCGAGTATGCGCGCAAGCGCGGGATTCCGCTGGAAAGCCTGCCGCGCATCAAGGGCTGGGGCCATCGCTGCGCGCCCATCGACTATGGCCGGAAAATCCGGGCCAGCGAGGGGCAGGCCTATGTCTTCCCGCAGGTGAAGCGGGCCATCGACGATGCCCGCGCGCGCGCCGGTGTGACGCTGGAGGAGATCCACGCTGTCGAGACCCACGACTGCTTCTCGATGACTGAATACATGGCCATCGACCATCTGGGCCTGACGGCGCCGGGCGAGAGCTGGAAGGCGATCGAGGCGGGCGACATCGAGATGGGCGGCAAGCTGCCGATCAATCCGTCGGGCGGCCTGATCGGCTGTGGTCATCCGGTGGGCGCGACGGGCGTGCGGATGGCGCTGGACGCGTTCAAGCAGACGACGGGCACGGCGGGCGAGATGCAGGTCGAGGGCGCGCGTAACGTCCAGACCCTGAATATCGGCGGCTCGACCACGACGACGGTGAGCCTCGTCATCGGGGTGTGAGCGAGACTCCGGAGACCGGATAGATGGTCGAAATACACCGTCTATGCCGTCTATGCCGTCTATGCCGTCTATGGCGTCTATCGAAAGGACGCGTCTCCAGCGTGCCTTAGACGGTCGAAAAACACCGTCTATGGCGTCTATCGAGTCTATCCCGTCCATCAAGCGGGCAGCATTTCGAAGGTTAAGACGGGCCATTTCAGCAGGATGGCATGCCGGTGCGTCAGTATTGGACGTATGGCCCCTGTTGCTCTCGTCATCCTCCGGCGAGCATAGCGAGACCGGGGACCCACCGGCGCCGCGACGGCGGCGAAACACAGACGGTCGAAGCCGAAAAACGCCTGCGCTCCCGACAGCTTCGCGCTCTCGCGCGCCGCTGGGTCCCCCGGTCTGCGCCGCTGCGCGGCTTGCCGGAGGATGACGATAGCAGCAGGGGTTAGCGGGGCGAGCGGATCGACACCCCCACCGTCCCCTGAGCGATCACCAGCCCGTCCGCCGTCGAGACGGTCGCCTCGACCACGGCCTTGCGGGCGTCGCGGAAGACGATGCGGCCGACGGTCTCCAGCCGGGCGCAGTCCAGCGGCGCTGCGTTGAGGAAACGCATCGACAGGTCGGTGGTCAGCAGGCTCTGTCCCGGCTCCAGAATGGTCATCACTGCGCTGCCGCCCGCCACGTCCACCAGCGCCGCCGAGACCCCGCCGTGGACCAGCTCCATGAAGTTGGCGTGGCCGGGGTCCAGATCGCAGACGATGCGGACGGACCCTTCATCGAACTCAACCGGCCGGGCGGCCAGGCGCTGGGGGAAGCCGCCGACGCTGTCGGCCCGCTGCGCCCAGCGGCGCAGAAGCTCCAGGCCGGTCGCGGTGGGGTCGAGGTCGAAGTCGACGGGCGCGATGGCGTTCACGCCGCCGCGCCCCGGACCGTCCGTCCTCCGGTCCTCGACTGGAAACGGGCGACGGCGGCGTCGTATTCGCCCGCCAGCCGGTCGACGATGTCGGCGACCGGCTCGACGGCCCGGACGGACTCCAGCCCCTGACCGGCGGCCCAGATGTCGCGCCAACGCTTGGTCGATCCGCCCGAGGTGTAGTTGCGATCCGGGGCGGCGCCGAGGTTGTCGGGGTCCTGACCGGCGGCGATCAGGCTGGGGCGCAGCCAGGACGCCGGGGTGCCGGTGACGGAGGCCGAAACGACCAGATCGTCCGGTCCGGAGTCCACCACCATCTGCTTGTACTCGGGCTGGGCCATGCTCTCGGCCGAGGCCAGGAAGCGGGTGCCCATGTAGACGAAGTCGGCGCCCGCGGCGACCGCGCCCGCCACGCCCGCGCCGTCGCCGACGCCGCCGCCGACCGCGATATAGCCGTCGAAGAAGTCGCGCACCGCCGAGATGAAGGCGAAGGGCGACAGGTGGCCGGTGTGGCCCCCGGCGCCCGCGCTGACGCAGGCCAGACCATCGACGCCGGCTTCAGCCGCCTTCTTCGCCAGCTTCATCGAGACGACGTCGGCGAAGACCAGACCGCCGTAGGACTTCACCGTCTCCATGACCGGCTTGGGCGAGCCCAGCGCCGTGATGACCACGGGCGGCTTGTACTCGGCGATCAGCCGCAGGTCCTCGGGCAGGCGGGCGTTGGTCGAGTGGGTGATCATGTTGGCGATCCACGGGGCGTCGCCCGGCTTCAGCGCGTCAGTGATCGTGCCCATCCATGTGTCGAGGTCCTCGACCGTGCGGCAATTCGGCGTGGGGAAGGCGCCCCCGATCCCCGCCTTGCAGGCGGCGATGACCAGTTCCGGCCCGCTGATCAGGAACATGGGCGCCGCGAACACGGGCAGGCGCAGGGTATCGAAGGGGGAGGTCATGCGGAGGGGGTCTCGTTGGCGACGGACTGGCGAAGCTCCCGTTTCAGGATCTTGCCGACAGGGTTTCGGGGGAGGGCCTCGATGACGTCGAGGCGTTCGATCTGCTTGTAGACGGCGATGTGACGGTCGCCGGTCAGGAAGGCGTTGATCTCGGCCATGCTTGCGCTTTGGCCGGGACGGAAAACGACGAAGGCCGAGAGGCGCTCGCCCAGATTGGGATCGGGGGCGCCGACGACGGCGGCCTCGGCGACGGCCGGGTGGGCCATCAGATGGTTCTCGATCTCCTCGGAGGAGATGTTCATGCCGCCGCGGATGATGATGTCCTTCAGGCGGCCGACGAATTTCAGATACTGGAGCCGGTCGCCGGCCAGTTCGAACAGGTCGCCGGTGCGGAACCAGCCGTCGGCGTCGAAGGCGCGTTCGTTGATCTCGGGCGCGCGCCAGTAGCCGGAGAAGATGGTCGCGCCCTTGACCCGCAGCTCGCCCGGCTGACCGGCGGTGGTGATCTCCTCATCGGTCTCGGGATCGACCAGACGGGTGAAAATGCGGTCGTGCAGGACGCAGGCCCATTTGAACCCCTCGCCCAGACGCGGGAACAGGCTGGCGCGGTCGGCGGCTTCGGGCAGGTCCTTCAGCGCGGAGGGGAAGGACGCCCCCTCGTTGGAGCCGAAATAGTTGACGATCTGGACGCCGTATTTCTCGTGGAAGCCCCGCACCATCCACTCGGACAGGGGCGCCGAGCCCGAGCCGATGGACTTCAGCCGCCTGAAGTCGATGCCCTCCAGCATGGCCTCATTCTGGAGCAGAAGATTCAGCACGGCGGGCGGGGCGACGGTGTAGTCGATCTTCTCGTCCCGCATCTGCCTGAGCAGGACCTGCAGGTCGAACGGATGGTGCTGGATCAGGGCGCCGCCGAGCAGCAGCCAGCCGATGAAGGCGGTGGAAATGCCGCCCATATTGACCATCGGGAAGGGGTTCAGCAGGCGGGCGCCGGGCTCGAGATCGGCGGCGTCGATGACGCCGTGGCCCATGATGAGCCACTCATTGTGGCTACGCGGCACGCCCTTGGGCTGGGCCTCGGTGCCGGAGGTCCAGCAGATGGTGACGATGTCATCGGCGGTGATGCGCGCATCCTTCGCCGCCTTCTGCGCCGCCTTGTGCTGGGCGGGCGTGACGCCGTCCATCAGGGGCTCGAGGTCCAGACCGCCGTCCGGGCAGGTGGCGCCCAGGACGAAGATGTGGCGCAGGGTGGGGCAGGTCGCCTTCAGCGCGACGATCATCTCGCCGTGCATCTGCTTGCCGATGCGGTCGTTGGTGATGGCGGCGACGGCGTCGGTGCGGTCGATGATGTAGGACAGCTCATGCTCGCGGTACTGGACCGGGGCGGGGCTGACGATCACGCCCAGCCGCAGGCAGGCCAGATAGCTGATGGTCAGCTCGGCGATGTTCGGCAGCTGGACCACGACGACGTCGTCCTTGCCGATGCCGTGGGCGGTCAGGACGGCGCAGAGGCGGTCGACGGCGTCGGCGGTCTGACGCCAGGTCAGACGCTCGGCGGTCCCGCCGACGATGTCAGGGGCGTTGAACGGATCGACCAGGGCCTCGGTGTCGGGGTGCGCCTTCACATGCTTCAGGAACAGGTCGTCCAGAGTGACGTCGCCCCACCAGCCCCTGGCCTTCATCTCACGGATGCGGTGTTCGGGAATGACGATCATGGGCGGGCCTCCTCGGCGGTGTTGGCGTCGGGATAGAGCAGGCTGCGGACCTCGCCGCGCACGACCTTGCCGACCGGGTTGCGGGGCAGGGCGGGCATGAGGTGCAGGCGTTTGGGGGTACGGACGGGGCCGATGGCGTCGCGGACGAAGGCGCGGATGGCGTCGTCGTCCACGAAACGGGCGTCGACGGCCACGGCGGCCTCCAGACGCTCGCCCCAGACGTCGTCGGGCAGGCCGAAGGCGCAGGCTTCGCGCACGGCGGGGTGGGCGTTCAGCGCCGCCTCGACCTCGCCCGGATAGACGTTGTAGCCGCCGGTGATGATCAGCTCCTTTGAACGACCGATCAGGGTCAGGCGGCCGTCGGCGTCGATGCGGCCGATGTCGCCGGTCTTCAGCCAGCCCTCGTGACGCGAGGCGGCGGTCAGATCGGGGGCGTCCAGATATTCGGTGCGGGCCAGATCGCCGCCGACCACCACCTCGCCCTCTCCGCGCGGGACGACGTGCCCCTCGCGGGTCAGCAGGCCGACGGGCGTGCCGGGGAAGGGGCGACCGACGCTGGACCGGAGCGTGGGATCGGCGGTCTCGACAGCGCCCAGACCTGTGATGGCCATGGGGGCCTCGGTCTGGCCGTAGAGGCTGGAGAGGACGGGGCCGAAGCGGCAGACGGCCTGCGCGACGCGGCCCGGCGACATGGGGGCGGCGGACCAGGTGAGGTGGCGCAAGCGCGGGAAGTCATCGGGGCCGAAGTCCGTCTCGCCCATAAGCAGGGCGATCAGGGTCGGGGGCATGAAGACGACGCTGACCCGATGCTTCAGCTCGGACAGGATGGCGGCGCGATCGGGCGTGGCCAGCAGGACGTGGGCCCCGCCCGCCGCCAGCACCGGCAGGATGTAGTGGGACGAGCCGTGGGTCAGGGGCGCGACGGCCAGGTTCACGTCATCGGCGGTGAAGCCGTAAAACTGTCGGAGCGAGCGCAGGGCGGCGGCGCCGCTGGCCTGAGACTGGATCACGCCCTTGGGCACGCCGGTCGAGCCGCCGGTGAATTTCAGGGCGAAGGGCGCGGCGGGGTCGTCGAAGATGGCGGGCGGGGCGACGTCGGGCAGGCTGTCCAGCCAGGCCTCCAGCGGCAGGGGGCGACGCGTGGCGCCCAGCACGCCGATAGAGCCTGCGTCGTGCAGGGTCAGCGCCAGACCGGCGCGGCGCTGGAAGTCCCCGTTCAGCCCGGCGCCGTTGCGTGGATTGAGCGGCGTCCAGACCGCATTGGCGCGCAGGATGGCGAGGTAGGCGACGACATGCCGCCAACTGTTCGCCGCGCACAGGCCGATGCGGTCGCCGGGCTGGATCCCGCGGGCCGTCAGGCCGGCGGCGGCGCGCTCGACGAGGGCGATCAGCGCGCCGTGGGTCAGGGTGACGTCGCCGTCGTACAGGGCTGCCCGGTCGGCCTTGGCGGCGGCGTTTTCGTAAAGGGCGCGGATCGGGTGGGTCATGCGGCCCACCGTTCCAGAACGGTGACGACGGTGGCCGCTTCCTCGACGCCGAGGAAGCCGCCGCCGTTCTCGGCCACGGCGATGCGGGCCTGTTCGACCTGACGCGGGCCGGCCTCGTCGCGCAGCTGGGTGGTCAGTTCGAACAGCTGGGCGAGGCCCGTGGCGCCGACCGGATGACCCTTGGCGACGAGACCGCCGGAGGGGTTCACGGGGGTCCGGCCGCCCAGCGCGAAATCGCCCGTCGCCACCCGGGCGCCGACCGTGCCGGGCTCGGCGAGGCCGAGGTTCTCGATCTGCTGAAGCTCGGCGTAGCTGGTGGCGTCATGGACCTCGACGACGTCGATGTCGGCGGGTCCGATTTCGGCCTGCTCACAGGCCTGTGTCGCGGCCCGGCGGCCGATGTGGTTCGCGAAGTCGTCGGGTGCGCGGGCGCCGGCGCTGACCAGAGCACAGCCCCGGACACGGACGGCGCGCCCGGCGGCGCCCAAGCGCTTCAGGCCTCTGGCCGAGCAGACGATGGCGGCGGCGGCGCCGTCGCTGACCGGGGCGCACATGGCGCGGGTGAAGGGGAAGACGATGGGCTTGTCGGCCAGCACCTGAGAGGCGGTCATGGCGGTGCGATACTGGCTGCGCGGATTGTCCGCGGCGGCGGTGTGGTTCTTGGCGGCCAGCAGGGCGAGATCGAGCGGGGTCGAGCCGAAGCGGGCCATGTGGGCGCGGGCCTGCGCGGCGTACAGGTCCATGAACAGGCTGCGGCCATCGGTCGGAACTTCGCCGCCCATGGCGCGGATGTAGTCCAGAACGGCCTCGCGGTCGTGAATGTCGGTTCCGCCCGCGAAGGCGGCGGCGACCCGGTCGGGGCGGTCGGGGAAGACCATCTTCTCGACGCCGATGACGAGGCCGACATCGCCTGCTCCGGCGCGCAGCCAGTGGATGGCTTGCAGCAGGGCGGTGGAGCCGGAGGCGCAGGCGTTCTCGACATTGACGACGGGGATGCCCGTCAGACCGAGCGGACGCAGGGCGATCTGGCCGCGCACGGTGTTCTGTCCCTCCAGCATCGGCTGCCGGGTGTTGGAGAACCACGCGGCCTCAATGTCAGCGACGGCCGCGCCCGCGTCGGACAGGGCGGCGGTGACGGCCTCGGCGGTCAGCGTCTTGACGCTGTCGCCCGGCCGCTTGCCGAAGGCGGTCATGGAGACTCCGGCGAGGAAGACGTCCTGTGTCGGGGGGGCGCTCATGCCAGCGGCCGCCGTCGCTGGACGATGCGGAAGCGCGAGGCGACGAAGGCCAGATCGGCCAGGCAGGCGTTGCCCGCCGGGTTCAGGCCGGTGACGTGATAGTCGCTGTAGGCGGCGGCGAAATTGATCCACATCGCGCCGGTCAGGTTGATCGACAGGTTGGCGCCGGCGGTTTCGTAGGCCGGAATGGCACGGTCGATAAAGGCCTCGTCGGTCGAGTAGAGGTAGGAGCTGATCGAGCCCTTCGTCTTCGCCAACCAGGTCGCCTCCATCACCGCCTCTTCGGCGGGACGGGAGACGAGGAACAGGACAGGGCCGAAGCGTTCCTCCGCATAGATTTCGGGATCGCTGTCGCCCTCGATGGCGATAACCAGCGGGGTCAGGGTGCGGGCGTTCGGGAATTCCGGATGCGGATAGGGCGCGGCCTCGCGCAAGATGCGGGCGCCGGGCGTGGCGACGGCGGCGCGGCGGGCCTCGGCCACGACGTCAAGGCTGACCTGCCCCTGAATGGCGCCCATGACCCCGGCGGCTTGAGCCGGGTCGGCGGCGAGGGCGTCGATCTGGTCCACGATGGCCGTGGACATCGTCTCGAACAGGTCCGGCGCGATGTAGATGACCTGGGGGCTGGTGCACATCTGGGCCGAGAACAGGCTGGACGAGCGGGCGATGGCGCGAGCCACGGGGTCCACGTCCGTCACGCTGTCGATGACGACGGTGTTCACGCCCGCCGTCTCGGTGAACAGCAGCTTGCCCGTCACTGTCCGCTCCAGATGGCCGCCGTATCGGGGGCTGCCGGTGAAGTCGATGATCTGGACGTCCGGGTGATCGACGAACCGGCCCGCGACGGGCGCCGCCAACGTATCGACCGCCAGCGTCACGAGGTTCGGGTCGAAGCCGAAATCAGCCAGCACCTGACGGCAGGTCTCGACCCCGATGGCCATGGGCAGGATGGCGATGGGGTGCGGCTTCACGATCACCGGATTGCCGGTGGCGAGGCTGGCGAAGATGGCAGGCCAGGCGTTCCAGGTCGGGAAGGAGGCGCAGCAGATCACCAGCCCGACGCCGCGCGGAACCAGCGTGTAGGTCTTCTTCAGGGCGACCTGATCGGCGCCGAAGGGGCGGTGGTAGTCGGCCTCCGGCGTGACATCGCGCATGGCCTTGGCGGCGTAGGCGAGGGCCTCGACGCCGCGATCCAGCGCATTGGGGCCGGAACCGCTGAAAGCCTGTACATAGCTTTGACCCGCCACATGCATGACGGCGTGGGCCATCTCGAAATTGCGGTCGTAGAGGCGCCGGGCCATCTCAAGGCAGAGGGCGAGGCGCAGTTCCGGATCGGCGTCCCGCCAGCCGGTCATGGCCTGTACGGCGGCGGCGGCGAGGGCGTCCGGATCGCTGACCGGATATCGGATGCCGAGCGGCTGTTGCGTGAAGGGGGAGACTTCTTCCCCCACCGTCTCGCCGGTCGCGCCGGGCTGGTTCAGGTCAAAGGTGGTGTTCAGCCGCGCCTCGAAGGCGGCCTTGCCCGCCCCCGGCTTATCCGGGCCGTGGATCCTGGTCGAGGGCGAGTCGCTGAACGGACTCCACGCCTTGCGGGTGCGGACGGCCTCGATGGCGGCGTCCAGCGTCGCGGCATGGCGCGCGATCAGGTCAGCATGACGATCAGGCGAGGCCCCGTCCATGGTCAGCCGATCCGTTCGACGATCATGGCGGCGCCGACGCCCTGCGCTCCCGCGGCGACGACCAGACCATATCGGCCTTCGGCGGCGTCGAGCGCGTCGAGCAGGGTCGACAGCAGGATGGCGCCGGTCGCGCCCATCGGGTGTCCCTTGGCCAGATGGCCGCCGCCGACATTGACCTTGTCGGCGTCCACGTCCCGCTCGCGCAGGAATTTCACGATGGTGACGGCGAAGGCCTCCATGAACTCGATCCGGTCCATGTCGGACAGGCTGAGCCCGGCCTTGGCGAGCGCGCGGTCCATGGCGGTGAATCCGGCGGTCAGCGAAGCCTCGGGATCGCCACCGGCCTCGGCATAGGCGACGATCTTCGCGCGGGCGCCGTCGGCGGCGGCGCTGACCAGAGCCAGTCCGGCGCCGTCGCACATGGGCGGAGCGTGGGCGACGGTGTGGCGGTGGTCGATCTTCCGGCCGTTCAACGCCTCGGCGTACTGCTCGCCCAGCGGCGCGAAGGCGGCGGGCATGGCCGCGAGGCTTTCGGCGGTGGTCGAGGCGCGCGCGGGTTCCTCGGTGTTCAGGCCGTTCAGCGGGATGCGCGACTTCGTCAGGGCCGTGCCCTCGGCGGCGGCGGTGCGTTGCTGCGAGCGCAGGGCCGCATCGTCCATCTCCTGACGGGTGACGCCGATGTCCTCGGCCAGCCGGTCGGCGGCGACCACGACGGGAATGTAGCGGGTGCGCGGCGGGAAGCTGGCGTCCTCATAATAGTCGGCCTTGTCGCCCATGAAGGGGACGCGGCTCATCATCTCGACCCCGCCCGCCAGCGCGGTTTTCGCGTCCCCGGCGGCGACCATATTGGCGGCCTGCCCGATCGCGGTCAGGCCCGAGACGCAGTAGTTGTTCAGGCTGAAGGCGTAAGCCTCGTCCGGCAATCCGGCGTGCATCTTGGTGACGAGGGCGACATTGGCTCCCTGCGCGCCGACCTGCCCCACCGCGCCGAGGATCAGGGCGTCCACCTTGTGGGCGGCGCCGTCGTTGCGCTGGTCCAGTGCGTCGATCAGGCCGGAGACCAGTTCGTGTGGCTTGAGCGCGGCGAGGCCGCCGTCCGGGCGGGCCTTGGCGCGGGGGGTGCGGACGGCGTCGACGATGTAAGCGGTCATACTTTTGTCCTTCAGGCGACGATCTGGCCGCCGGGCGCCCATGTGCCGTGGAAGCCGGCGGGGACGCGGGCGGGCAGGGGGATGCGGGCGACGGGGCCGGCCTCAAAGTCCTTGGCCGCGATGACCTGGACCTCGGACTGGCCGGTGGCCTCGTCGGTGGCGAAGACGATGACGTAGCCGTCGTCCTCATCGACCGCGCCGACCCTTGGTGCAAAGGCCGGCTCGGAACCGCCGACGCCGGGGGCGAAGTCATGCGTCTTCGCCGCGCCGGTATTGAGGTCGTACTTGATCAGGCCCGAGAAGCGCTGAAGCTCCTGCGGGGCCATGGCGACGTGATAGGACCAGTTGGCCTTGCGGCCGGTGTAGTCGAGATTGACGACCGGGAACTCGCCGACGCGGTCGTCGAGCTGGCGCTTCTTCACCTGGCCGGTGACCATGTTCATCCGCCACTCGACCGGCACGGCGTTCAGGGCCAGCACGTTCACCATCGAGGCATAGGGGCCGTAAGCCGGGTTTGGCGGGAAGCCGTTCGGCGTCATCATGCAGGCGGTCATGACCACCTCGTCGCCGTCCTCCCAGCAGTTGGCGACGTGATAGATGTAGCAGGTGTCGGTCTCGAACCAGCGGACCTGATCGCCTGTCCCGGTCTTCGGCACGACGCCGAAGCGAGCGGGCTGGTCGGCGACCTTGATCTGCCACATCGCGTTGCGCAGCCCGGCGTCGGTGAAGACCACGGGCAGGTCGTGCAGGATGATGTAGTTCTCGGTCAGGCCCATGTCGTGCGGCAGGCGCGGTCCGGGCAGATCGACCTTCTGGAAATTCGTCAGCTGATTGTCGGCGCTGACGACGCCGAAGCTCATCCACGGCTCGTAGAGCGAATAGTCGAAGAAGCAGAACTCGCCCGTCTTCGGATCGACCTTGCCGTGGGCCGAGACGTGGCGCGGCAGGGCGCCGCCGAAGGTCTCGTTGCCGATGGTTTCCAGCGTGCGGGCGTTCACCCGCACCGGCTTGCCCGAGATGTACCACAGGGCCATCAGCGAACCGTTGTGGAAGACCAGATCGGTGTTGGCGGTGTCCTTGTAGACGAGGTCGCCGCGACCCGAGGCCGGGTTGCTCCGGGCCGAGGGGGCCAGGACGCCGCCCGCCTGGATAGCGAAGCCGGCCTGTTCGGCGCGATAGTCGTCCGTGCCGACGTAGCGGTTGCGGTACTCGGCCTTGCCGTTCTCGAAGTGGATGGCGTGAACCATGCCGTCGCCGTCGAACCAGTGGTGCAGGCCCGCGGGAGCCTGGGCCGGGTTTGGGCCGTTGCGGACGAAGGCGCCGTACAGATCCTTCGGAAGCTCGCCGATGACGGGCAGGTCGAGCGCCGTCGTCTCCTTCGCCACGGGCTCATAGAGGCCCTGCAGATAGGGGTTCATTTCGTTCAGCGGGGTCAGTTCGCCGGTCTCGATCCGGCGCGACGCGGCGGCGTCATCGGCCATGGTGCGGCTCCTTGGGTCTTGAATTGCAATCTGCCGAAATCGGTCCATCTCTGCAAGTTACTGCAGTCGAACAGCGGTCGCGGGGCGGGCTTTCAGGAAGGCTTCGAAAGCCTGATTCCCGTCCGTCGGCAGGGTCCAGTCCTCCAGTGACATCAACGGCCCCATGGCGGCGGTGAGGTCGTCCGGGGACACCTCGCCGGGCGGCTGGAACTGGACGCCGGGGCCCTCGATCCGCACCGCGCGACGCACCTTTCCGGCGCCCGCGACGAGGGTTTCGCCGTTCAGCGGACAGGCCTCGCTCATCAGCCAGCTGACGACGGGAGCGACGTATTCGGGCGGCATGGCCGAGCCGACCTCGTCGGTGACATAGGCCTCGGTCATCCCGGTCAGGGCGTAGGGGGCGACGGCGTTGGCGTGGACGCCCTTTGCGGCCCCTTCCAGCGCGATCACCCGCATCAGACCGATCAGCGCGGCCTTGGACGACGAATAGGCCGCCATGCCGTGGACCCCGTGCAGGCCCGCCGCCGACGTGGTGATGACGATCCGCCCGGCGCCCTGATCGCGCATGCGCCGGTAGATCGGCAGGGTGGCGCTGACGGTGCCGAAATAGTTGATGTCGAAGACCGCGCGCAGCTCGGCCAGCGTCTGCTTGTGCAGGCTCTTCGCCTCGGGCGCGCCGGCGTTGTTCACCAGCCCGTCGATGCGGCCAAAGGCGGTCAGGGCGGCGTCCAGCAGGCGGTCGCCCGCGTCGTCCTGCTCCACCGCCAGCGGGCAGGCGACGGCCTCGCCGCCCATCTCCCGGATGCGCTCGACCACAGCCTCGGCCGAGGCCGGCTGGCCCGACGCGCGGGGACGGGTGTTGACCACCACCTTCGCGCCCCTGGACGCCAGATCCAGCGCATAGGCCAACCCCAGACCACGCCCCGCGCCCGTGACCACGATGACCCGATCTTTCAATGACCGTTGTTCCATCGGCTTCTCCCTACTTGCGTAAAAAGACTTGCAAACTTGGTCCATTGGCGCAAGTTACTATTCCTGTCGAGCTTCCGATCAACGAGAAGCCGCTGCCCTGGGGAGGGAAACGCCAATGAAATCAGTCCACGCCACCACTGCGTCCGTCGTCGCCCTGCTGATGGGCGCCGCGCTGGCCACGCCCGCGCTCGCGCAACAGGCCCCGCAGGATGAACCCGGCGCCACCGCGCTGGAGGATGTGGTCGTGACCGCGCAGCGGCGCGAGCAGAGCCTGCAGGAGGTGCCGATCGCCATCACCGCCTTCGACGCCGAGACGCTGGAGCGCACGGCGGCGACGGGTATCTCGGACATCGCGGCCAAGGCGCCGGGCGTGACCCTGACGCAGTTCAACATCGGCGAGCCGCAGCTCTACATCCGGGGTGTCGGCACCTCGAGCGACTCGGCGGCCAGCGACCCCTCCATCGGCTTCTCGATTGATGAAGTGTCCATCGGCCGGTCGGGCGCCAGCGCCCTGTCCTTCCTCGACATCGAGCGGGTGGAGGTCCTGCGCGGGCCGCAGGGGACGCTGTACGGCCGCAACGCCTCGGGCGGGGCGCTGAACATCTACACGCGCAAGCCGGTGTTCGATAACACGGGCAATATCACCGCCCGCATCGGCAGCTTTGATGAGTACGGGCTGGAAGGCGTGATCAACCGGCAGGTCGGCGACGACGCCGCCATCCGGTTCGCCGCCCGCTACACCACCAATGACGGCTATGCCGAAAGCCTGCCCAGCGGCGACGGTCTGGAAGGCGGCACGTCCTGGGGCGCGCGCCTATCGTTCCGTCGGGACGCGGGCGACTGGAGCTTCCTGTTCAGCGGCGACTATTCGCAGGACGACATGGACGGCCACGCGCGGATTCCGGTGACGGCGTCCGGCACGGCCCCGGCCTTCGTGACCCTGATCGACACCCTGCGCGCCGGTCTGAATGTGCGGCAGAGCTTCTCATCGCCGGACAATTTCCAGGAGCGGACCAACTACGGTCTGACCGCCCGGATCGAGCACTCGGGCGAGGCGTTCGACTTCGTCTCCCTGACGTCGTTCCGCGACAACGACTACAGCTGGCGCGATAATCTGGGCGGCCTGCCCTTCCCGGCCTTCCCTCTGGAAGTCGATGACCGCGCGAGCGAGGACGCCAAGCAGTTCAGTCAGGAGTTCCGTCTGGTGTCCAAGCCGGACTCGGCGATCAACTGGGTCGCCGGCGTCTATGCCTTCCAGGAAGAGATCGAGCGTACCGAGCGCTTCATCGTGCGCGCGGCCCTGCCGATCGCGCCGCCGTCGTTCGGTGGCGACACCACCTTCTTCCAGGAGGCGACCAACCGCAGCTTCGCGGTCTTCGGTCAGGCCAACATCCCGTTCGCGAACATCTGGGAGCTGACGCTGGGCGCCCGCTGGACGCATGACTATCGCGAGATCCATCAGGTCGCGATCGACAACGACGGTGGCGCCAATCCGCCGGTCGGCATTCCGCTGGGGCCGACGGGCTCGCCATACAATGTGCGGGGCGACGAAAGCTTCTCGGAGCCGAGCTGGAAGATCGCGCTGGCGGTCGAGCCGATCGACAACGTCCGCTTCTATGCAAGCTATGACCGCGGCTACAAGGCGGGGTCCTTCCCGTCGACGGCGCAGTCGGGCGCGCAGGCGCTGATGCCGTTGGCGTCGGAGCTGCTGGACAACTACGAACTGGGCGTGAAGTCGACCCTGTTCGGGCGCTGGCGCTTCAACGCGGCCGCCTTCAAGCTCGAGTATCAGGACCTGCAGGTCTACGAACTACTGGGTCTGGCGCTGGTCACCTCCAATGCGCAGGCCGAGGTCGAGGGCTTCGAGATCGAGACCGCGCTGGCGATCACGAACAACATCACCATCGGCGGATCGTACACCAGCCTTGACGCGCAGTTCACCTCGAACGCCATCTCGGGCGCGCTGGTCCTGCCTTACGACGGCAATACCCTGCCGCGTTCGCCGGACAGCCAGTACACCCTGTATGTCGACAGCGAGTGGGACGTGGCCGGCGGCGTTCTGGCGGCGCGCGCCGACTACCAGTGGACCGACGACTTCTACTTCGACCCGTCGAACAATCCGGAAGTCCTGTCACCCGCGCATGACTTGGTCAGCGCCTTCGTGTCGTGGGAAGCGCCCTCGGGCCTGAAGGTCTCGCTGTACGGGAAGAACCTGACGGACACCGAGTATCAGACCCACATCATCAAGAACGTGGGTGTCGGCTTCAGCGTGTTCGGGGCTCCGCGGTCGTTCGGCCTGGCCGTCACGCAGAGCTTCTGACGAAAAAGAGGATCAGGCGGCGCCGGTGGTTTCCGGCGCCGTCGCCTCGACCTCCCAGCGGATGTTTCGCGGGTCCAGCAAGCGGCCGGTCTTGAGGTCGCAGACGACCGGATGAATCGCCTCTCCGGTGCGGGTGTCGACCAGTTTCAGCGGCGGCCCGTCCGGGCACAGCCAGCGTTCGGCCCACCCGTGCATGGCCATGATCATGGGGAACAGGTCCAGTCCGGCCTGCGTCAGCCGGTACTCGAAGCGCGGCGGCGCCTTCTGGTAGAGCCGCTTCTCCAGCACGCCGTGCAGCACCATCCGGTTCAGACGGTCAGCCAGGATGTTGGTCGCCACGCCCAACGCCTCGTGGAACTCATCGAACCGGCGCAGTCGGAAGAAGGCGGCGGCCAGCACCGCCCAACTCCAGTAGTCGCCCATGATGTCGGTCGAGCGGTCGATGATCGCCCGGTCCGTCTCGATCGGCTGGGTGCGGCGACGGCGGGAGGTCGGCGGCGCGATCGGCGTCAGACCCTCGCCCGCCTCGCCCCGGACATAGCGGGGATCGACCGGATGGCCGCGCTCATGATCGAAGATGGCGGGGGTGACGGCCTCGCCGGTGTGGCGATCATAGAAGGCGAGGGCGTAGCGTTCCTGCAGCGGAGAACGCGCCCATTTGCGCTCCCACTGACCCTGCATGACCGCGACCCCGAACATGTCGAGACCCATCTCGGTCAGCCGGTACTCCATCCGGGTCGGGGACTCCTTCGCCGGGCGCTGTTCCAGCAGGCCCGAGGCGACAAGACGGTTCAGCCGGTCCGTCAGCACGCTGCGCGGCATGCCCAGCCGGTCGCGCCACTGGGAGAAACGGCGCGCCCCGTAGAAGGCTTCACGCAGGATGAGTTGCGTCCACGCATCCCCTGTCACCGCGAACGCGCGCGCGACGGGATTGCCCATGATCAGATCGCGGGTGGAGATGTGGTCCACGAGCCCTCGTTTCAGTCCTGCCCCGGACTGTTCTGGCATAAATTGCACTGTGCCGGGAGCCGCCGTGCATAGCGGCGCTCTCCCTGTCTGGGCTGCGTTTTGCTGCGCCGCAAGACACAATTGGGAAGCCCCCGCCATTGGGGGGATGGCGGGGGCTCGACGGTCACGCGGTCAGGCTGCGGGGGGGAACGTCGCCGACCGCTGAACGTGCTGATCAAACGTGGGGTCGCGCCGGGTCCGTCGCAACGGACCGGACTTTTTCGTCGCACCCTCTCCGAGGCGATAAATCCTGTTTTGCAAGTCAGTCGTCGGGGGTAGGGTGATCCCCAGATCCGGACAACCGGACGGTACGGGAGAGTGGCGTGCGGGATATGGTCGAGGACTTTCATCAGGCCCCCTGTCGGCCCATACGCTTCGGCGATGTCGGGCTGGAGATCGAGCGGCGCGACGACGGAACCCTGATCCTGTCGGCAAAGGCGCCGCTGGAGCCGTATGAGCGCAATCTGATGCGCCGCTTCTGGGCGCTGGGCGAGACGCAGGGCGACAAAACCTGGATCGCGGAGAGAGACGGCGACGGCTGGAAACGCCTGACCTACGGCGAGGCCCGGCGCGATGTTTCAGCGGTGGCGAACTGGCTGAAGGCGCGGGGCGTCCTGGCCAGCCGGTCGATCCTCGTCCTGTCGGGCAATACCCCGACCCATGCGCTGTGGATGTTCGGGGCCATGGCGGCGGGCGTGCCGATCTGCTCGGTCAGTGTGAACTACTCGCTGCTCAGCACCGACTTCGAGCGGCTGCGTCATGTGGTCGATCTGGTGCGTCCGGCCGTGATCTTCGCCGAGACCGCGGAATTCGCCCGCGCGGCGAAGGCTATCGCGCCTGCTGACGCGGTGATCGTCAGCGCCGAGGCGGATGCCTTCCCGGCCGGGACCGTTGCGATGTCAGGGGTGCTGTCGGAACCGGACGTGGACGGGATCGGGCAGGCGCTCGAGGCGCTCGATCCGACCGCGCCCGCCCGCTACCTGCTGACCTCCGGCTCGACCGGACGACCCAAGGCGGTGATCCACACCCAGGCCATGATGACCGGCAACACGGCCAGCGGCGCGCAGGCCATGGGCGACGCCTTTGACTGGGGCGGGACCATGCTGGACTGGCTGCCGTGGAGTCATATCGCGGGCTCGTCCCTGCTGACCAACATCACCTGGCTGGGCGGGACGCTGCATATCGATGACGGTCGTCCGACCGCGACCGGCTTCGCGGCGACCCTGCGCAATCTGAAGGAGGTCCCGGTCCGCTTCTACGGCACCATGCCCAGCGGTTACGCCATGCTGGCCGACGCGCTGGAGGCGGATGAGGACTTGCGGAAAACCTTCTTCAGCGAGCTGCGCGTCATGCTGTTCGGCGGGGCGGGCCTGCCGCAGCCTTTGCACGACCGGCTGCAACGGCTGGCGGTGGCGACGACGGGTCAGCGGTTCATGTTCGTGTCCGGCTATGGCTCGACGGAGACGGGCTCCGCCATCAGCTACACCTGGTGGGAAAGCACACGGGTGGGGATCGGCCTGCCGGTGCCGGGCGCGGCGCTGAAGCTGGTCCCGGCGGACGGCGCCTATGAGGTGCGGGTCAAGGCGGCCAGCGTGACGCCCGGCTATCACGGCGATGAGGCGCGGACGCGGGAGGTGTTCGACGAGGAGGGCTTCCTGCGGATGGATGACCTCACCGACTTCCACGATCCGGATGAACCGCTGCTGGGTCTGTTTTTCGCCGGGCGTCGGGTGGAGCAGTTCAAGCTGGCCAACGGCACCTTCGTCGCGGCGGGGCGTCTGCGCACCGACCTGCTGGAGGCCCTGCCGGGGATGTTCCGGGACGTGGTCATCTGCGGTGAAGGGCAGGCGGACCTGCGGGTGCTGGCCTGGGCCGACCCGGAGGCCGTGCGTCGGCTCGGCGATGAGGCGGCGGTGCAGGCCGCCGTGGCCGAGGGCCTGCGCCGATACAACGCGACCCACACCGGCCAGAGCGAGCGGCTGGCGGGACTGCTGTTCCTCGAAACGCCGCCGGACGTCGAGGGGCATGAGGTGTCGGACAAGGGCTCGATCAACCGGGCCATGGTCCTGCGCCGCCGGGCCGGGGATGTGGCGCGGCTGTATGCGGGCGGCGAGGGCGTGATCCTGCCCTGAGCGCGGGGGAGAGGGCTCAGGCCCCCGCCCTGACCGCCTGCGCCCACGCCAGCCGGGCCAGTTCCGGGAACTCGTCCGCGCGCTTGCGGGCCTTGGGCGAGACGGCGTTGCCTCGGATCACCCGGCCGCGGATGCCGTGGATGATGGCGGCGAAGCGGAACATGTTGAACGCCACGAAGACGTCGAGGTCGGGCAGGTCGCCACGCCCGGTCCGCTCCGCATAGGCGGCGACATAGTCGGTCTCCGCCGGGATGCCGAGCGCCTGAAGATCACGGCCCGCCAGACCGCCCAGATGCGTCGGCATCCGGTACATCATCAGATGGTAGGCGAAGTCGGCCAGCGGATGGCCGAGGGTCGACAGCTCCCAGTCGATGACCGCCGCCACCTCGGGTTGATCCGGGCGCAGGATCAGGTTGTCGATGCGGAAGTCGCCGTGGATGATCGCGGTCTCATCCGGCAGTTCGCGGGCTGCCAGCCAGTCGGCCAGCCGGTCCATGTTGTCGTCGCGCCCGGCGTCGGCGTCCTCGCGATACTGGCGGGTCCAAAGGGCGGTCTGGCGCTGGACGAAGCCGCCGCGACGGCCGTAGTCGGACAGGCCCAGCGCATCAATGTCGAGGCTGTGCAGCCGCGCCAATGTCGCGTTCATGCCGTCGAAGGTCGCGGCGCGCTCGCCCGGATCGGCGATGTCGGTGGTCGGATCCCAGACGATCCGGCCCTCCACATGGGCCATCAGATAGAAGGCCGTGCCGATCACCCCGGGGTCCTCGCAGACGCCGAGGATGCGGGGGACGGGGAAGCCCGCCTCGCCCAGCGCGCCCATGACCCGCGCCTCACGCAGCACGTCGTGAGCCCCCTTCAGCAACGGCCCCGGCGGCTTGCGGCGCAGGACGAAGCTGTGCTCGCCGACGGTGACGCCATAGGTCGGATTGGACTGGCCGCCCGAGAACTGGGT
This sequence comes from Brevundimonas sp. FG8, assembly GCF_057808845.1. NCBI lineage: Bacteria > Pseudomonadati > Pseudomonadota > Alphaproteobacteria > Caulobacterales > Caulobacteraceae > Brevundimonas > Brevundimonas sp. FG8. The sequence goes on from NZ_JBMDIU010000001.1 coordinate 40,689, forward strand.
GATCGTCAGCGGGCCGGGCGGGACGTCCATCCGCGCCCGCATCCACGCCTCCAGCGCCGCCGCGTCCAGCTCGAACCCGGCGCGCACGCCTGCATCTTCACTCACGGGAACATCACTCAAAGAGATTGGCCGTCGTCGATGACGAAGACCCCGCCGGTGATCGGCGCGGCGTCGTCGGAGCCCAGCAGGATCAGGGTCGGGTCCAGCCCGTCGCCCGGCATCAGGCGGCGGCGGGGGAAGCCCCTGATCTGCTTCTCGCCGCCGGGGCTGGAGAACCAGTCGGAATTCATCTCCGTCTCCAGATAGCCGGGGCAGACGGCGTTGACGTTGATCCCCACGCGCGCCCATTCGCGCGCCAGTCCCTTGGCCAGCGACACGACCGCCGCCTTGGAGGCGCAGTAGCCGACGAGGCCCGGCAGCTGCAGCCGGGCGCCGATGGAGGCGATCAGGACGACGCGGCCGCGTCCGGCTTCCGCTGCGCCGTTCGCCCTGAACACCCGGGCCGCCTCGCGCGCGGTCAGGAAGGCGCCGCGCACATTGACGGTGAACATCTGGTCGAACTCGGCCACCGGCGCGTCAAGCGCGAGGCCCGGCAGGCCGATCCCGGCATTGGCGTAGACGGTGTGCAGCGGGCCCAGCGCCTGTTCGGCGGCGGCGATGCCGGCGATGACGCCGGCCTCGTCCGCGACGTCCATCGCGACGGCGAAGGCTTCGCCGCCGTCGGCCCGGATCGCGTCGACGAGGCTGGCCAGACGGTCGGTGCGGCGGGCGGCGACGGTGACTTTCGCGCCTTCGCGCGCGGCGACGCGGGCCAGATGCTCGCCGATCCCGGACGAGGCGCCGGTGATCAGGATGTGGCGCCCCTCAAGGCGTCCGGACTGTTTGCCGTCAGCGGGCATGACGCAGCCTCGCCGAACGGTCCACGGTCGCGACCGAGGCGGGAGACGTGCCGGCGCCCAGCCCTTCCAGCCCGTCGGCTTCCAGCTCGGCCAGGGCGGTGCGGAGGTCCTGGATGCGGGCGGCGGCTGCGGTGATCTCGGCGTCCAGGAAGCGGGCCACGCCATCGCCGCCGTCGGTGGCGGTCAGGGCGGCGTGGATATCCGGCGTCGGCATGCCCAGACGGCGCAGGCGGGCGATCAGGGCCGCTCGCTCGCGCTGGTCCACGTCATAGCAGCGCGCGCCCGAGGGACGCCGCCCGGCGGTCAGCAGGCCGATGTCCTCATAGTGCCGCAGCGCCCGCAGGGTGGTGCCCGTGCGCGCCGCCAGCTCGCGGATGCTGATCGCCGGCCGATGCGCCGGACTGGTGGATGCCCTGTGGTGCAACGGTACGACCGTCATCATTTCCTCCGTCACTTGCGTAACCGAACCTGCCGTTATCAGTCCGTCTTTGCAAGTGACTTGGGCGCGCGATCTCGCATCTTTCGCGCGGGCGATCGCCGGACGCGCGGAAGCGACCCTGCGGCGCGGGCGATGACACAGATTTTCAGGGAAGGCCCAATCTTCCGGTTTCGGAAGACGGAGAGAATGGCGCACCCGGAGCGATTCGAACGCCCGACCCTCAGATTCGTAGTCTGATGCTCTATCCAGCTGAGCTACGGGTGCGGCTGCCTCTCGGCGAGGGCGGGTCTCTACCCCACGTGCGGCGGGGGGGCAAGACCCGATGCCATGCTTTTCTGCACGAAATCCACGAGTCCCGCTTCAAGGGGTTTCGTCGCCCCCCGGGAAGCGGCAGGGTGTTTCCCCTCCCCAAGCCTCCCCAGAGCCTGAAATGCGTCAGAGTCCCTTCCGTCCCTTCCGCACGTTGGCGGCGACCGCCGCGCTTCTCGGGATGGCGGTGGCGGGCTGTACGGGCGGGACGGGGGCGTCACCCGCCACTTCCACCCCCATTCCGGCGCAGGCCGAGGCTCCGCCCGCGCGCGGCCCGTTCGTGGCCGCCGCCAATCCGCTGGCGGTCGAGGCGGGGATGCGGGTGCTGCGCGACGGCGGTTCGGCCGTGGATGCGGCCGTGGCCGTGCAGGCGGTGCTGGGGCTGGTGGAGCCGCAGTCGTCCGGTCTGGGCGGCGGCGCCTTCATGATGGTCTATGACGCCGCCTCGGGCGAGGTGACCAGCTATGACGGCCGCGAGACGGCGCCCGCCGCCGCCACGCCGGAACTCTTCTATGAAGACGGCCGCCCGCTGGACTTCGTGTCGGCGGTGCTCAGCGGCCGCTCGACCGGCGCGCCGGGCGCGGTGGCCATGCTGGCCGAGGCGCAGAAGGCGCACGGCCGCCTGCCCTGGAGCGCCCTGTTCAGCGACGCCGAAAGGCTGGCGACCGACGGCTTCGTGGTCAGCCCGCGTCTGGCCGGGATGATTTCCGGGCAGGCGCCGCAGGCTCGCACGCGCTGGGCGACGGCCTATTTCACCAAGCCGGACGGCACGCGCTATGTCGCCGGAGACGTGCTGAAAAACCCCGCCTACGCCCGCACGGTCGCCGAACTGGCCGCGCAGGGGGCGGAGGTCTTCTACCACGGTCACATCGCCCGCGAGATCGCCGAAACGGTTGCGCAGGAGCCGCGTCCGGGCGCCCTGACCGCCGCCGACATCGGCGCCTATCAGCCGCTCGAGCGGGGCGCCCTGTGCCGCCCGTACCGGATCTATGTGGTCTGCGTGCCGCCTCCGCCTTCGTCCGGCGTAGCCGTGCTTCAGCTGTTGGCCATGGCCGAGCAAACGCCGGACATCTCGCGGGGACCGGACAGCGTCGCGGCCTGGACCGCCTTCGCCCAGCTGCAACGGCTGATGTACGCTGATCGCGATCGCTACGTCGGCGATCCGGCCTTCGTCGGCGTGCCGGTGCAGGGCCTGCTGGACCCGAGCTATGCCGCGTCGCGCGCGGCGCTCGCGCCCGGCCTGACCGGCGCGGCCCAGCCGGGCACGCCTCCGGGCGGCGTGATGCCGGGACCGGACGCCACGCATGAGCCGTCGGGCACGACCCACATGGTCATCGTCGACGCCGCCGGGAACGCCGTCAGCATGACAACGACGGTGGAAAGCATCTTCGGCTCGGGCCGGATGGTCGGGGGCTTCTTCCTGAACAACCAGCTGACCGACTTCTCCTTCGCCCCGACGCGGGCGGACGGCGGACCGGCGGCCAATGCGGTGGCGGCGGGCAAGCGACCGCGCTCGTCCATGTCGCCGATCATCGTGCTGGACCGTCAGGGGCGGCTGGTGGGCGCCTTCGGTTCGCCGGGCGGCCCTTCGATCCTCGCCTATAACACCAAGGCCCTGATCGGGGTGCTGGACTGGAACATGCCGGTGCAGTCGGCCTTCGCCCTGCCCAATCTGGTGGCGCGTGGGGCCGGCTTCGGCGCGGATACGGACCGCTTCAGCCCCGCCTTGCGCGAGGGGCTGGCGGCCAACGGCATCACCCTGCGTCCCAACGCCAGCGAGAACTCGGGCTTGCACGGCGGCATCTGGCGTCAGCGCGCGGACGGACAATGGGGCTGGGACGGCGGCGCCGACGACCGCCGCGAGGGCGTGGCGCGGACGCAGTAGAAAACAGGAGCCAGGCAGCAGGCAGCAGGGTTGATCAGACGGCTGCCTGATTCCTGCTCACTGCTGCCTCACTCGGGCTTGATGCTGATCTGGAAGGCGATCATGCCTTCGTCGACCTTGGCGTCGATGTCCTGGTCGAGGCGCAGGCCCCGGCTCTCGATCTCGCGATACACCAGACCGATCGAACCCTGAACGGGGCCCCGGCGGATGGCCACGCCGATAGAGGCGTCGCCCATGAAATCGCCGGCGTCGTGGCTGACGCCGGACCGTGCATAGTCTCCGTCGCGGGTGCGGGCGAAATTATAGCCTACCGCCCGGCCCGAGCCGGCGATGTAGAGATACCAGCGCTGACGCTCGCCGAAGGCTTCCTGTCCCTCGGGCACCAGGGCCTCCAGATCGTCGCCGATGTCGCGGCCGATGCGCAGGGTGGCGCCGGCCTCGGTCGAGCCGCCCCGGCTGCCGACGCCCACGCCGATGTGCGGGGTCAGGGTGACGCTCAGCCCCGAAGGGGTGCGCCCCAGATTCTCGGTCCAGCCGCGGGTGTAGCTGACCTCATAGTGTTCGGCGTCGAAGGCGGCGACGTCCAGCGGTCCGGGCGGCAGCGGCGCGCCGTCGATCCGACGGATGCGGCCCTCGGTGCGCAGGCGCAGACGATCATTGTAGGCCCCGCCCTCGAACCAGACATCCCGGTTGCTGACCGCCCACGAGTTCGCACGGTCCTGCGGATCGTAGGCGTCGGCGTTGGGCGTGTCCTCGAAATCCACCGCTTCGGCGAAGCGGGCGTCACGGTCCATCCGGGTGAGCAGATCCGAGACGGTGGCCGGGCGCTCGCGGGTCACGGTCCACGGGTCAGGCATCGCGACCTGGCCTGAACGCTCTTCGCCCGCGACGGCGGAAGCCGCACAGGACCCGAACACCAGAACTCCGGCCAAGATCGCCGTACCACGCATCAACGGTCCCCTCAGTCCGTTAACAGATTCAACCCTGCACCAACGGGGCCGGTCCGCCAACAGACATTTTCACGACACTTCCTTGCCCTGATTACGATCCATCGGGGCTTCGGGTTCCGTATGGCCAAGCTGGGAGCAGGGGCCTTGCGCCGCGCGCAAACGAAAGGGGCGGAAGCCGAAGCCTCCGCCCCTCGCGATGTCAGATCAGGCGACGCCCTACTGGCAGGCCAGGCACTCGTCGTAGTCTGTGCGGGCCGCCGAGAAGAGGTCGGGCTGGTTCGGATCGACCTCGGCCTCGGCCTTGTCTTCCGAGCCGGCGAAGGCGGCCCGCTGCACCGACTTGGAGCGCAGGTAGTAGAGCGACTTCACGCCGGTCTCCCACGCGCGCCAGTGCAGCATGTGCAGGTCCCACTTATCCACGTCGCCGGGGATGAACAGGTTGATCGACTGGGCCTGGCAGATTTCCGGGGCGCGGTCGGCCGACAGTTCGACGACCCAGCGCTGGTCCAGTTCGAAGGCGGTCTTGAAGATGCCCTTCTCGTCCTCGTTCAGCTGGTCGAGGTGCTGGACCGAACCCTCGTGCTCGAGGATCGAGTTCCACACCGCCTCGGTGTCGATGCCCTTCTCGGCCAGCAGCTTCTTCAGATAGGGGTTCTTCACCGCGAAGGAGCCTGACAGGGTCTTGTGGGTGTAGATGTTGGCCGGGATCGGCTCGATACCCGCCGAGGTGCCGCCGCAGATGATCGAGATCGAGGCGGTCGGGGCGATGGCCATCTTGTGGCTGAAGCGCTCCATCACGCCCATCTCGGCGGCGTCCTCGCACGGGCCCTTCTCCTCGGCCAGCAGACGGCTGGCCTTGTCGGCCTCGCGACGCAGATGCTTGAACAGGCGCATGTTCCACGACTTGGCCATCGCGCTTTCGAAGGCCACGCCCTGCGATTGCAGGAAGGAATGGAAGCCCATCAGGCCCAGACCGACCGAACGTTCGCGCTTGGCCGAATAGACGGCGGCGGCCATGGCGGGCGGGGCGCGGCGGATGAAGTCTTCCAGGACATTGTCGAGGAAGCGCATCACGTCCTCGATGAATTTCGGCTCCTCGCGCCATTCCAGGAAGGTCTCGGCGTTGACCGACGACAGGCAGCAGACCGCAGTGCGGTCGACGCCCAGGTGGTCGCGGCCGGTGTGCAGCATGATCTCGGCGCACAGGTTCGACTGCTTGACCTTCAGGCCCAGCGCCTTCTGGTGCGGCGCCAGCTGACGGTTCACCGTGTCGGAGAAGATCAGATAGGGCTCGCCGGTCTGCATGCGGATCTCGAGGATCTTCTGCCAAAGGTTCCGGGCGTCCACGGTCTTCATGACCTCGCCGTTCTTGGGCGAGAGCAGATCGAAGGTCTTGCCGTCGCGCACCGCTTCCATGAAGGCGTCGGTGATCGAGATGCCGTGGTGCAGGTTCAGGGACTTGCGGTTGAAGTCGCCCGACGGTTTGCGGATTTCGAGGAACTCCTCGATCTCCGGGTGGTGGATGTCCAGATAGACAGCGGCCGAACCCCGACGCAGCGAGCCCTGCGAGATGGCCAGCGTCAGTGAGTCCATCACGCGGATGAAGGGGATGATGCCCGAGGTCTGACCCGCGCCCTTGACCTTCTCGCCGATGGAGCGGACGCCGCCCCAGTAGGTGCCGATGCCGCCGCCGTTCGAGGCCAGGGCGACGTTCTCGTTCCAGACGTTCTGGATGCCGTCCAGCGAGTCGCCGACCGCGTTGAGGAAGCAGGAGATCGGCAGGCCGCGATCCGCGCCGCCGTTCGACAGCACCGGGGTGGCCGGCATGAACCACAGCTTCGACATATAGTCGTAGATGCGCTGGGCGTGTTCCGCGTCGTCCGAGAAGGCGGTCGAGACGCGGGCGAACATGTCCTGGTAGCTCTCACCGGCCAGCAGGTAGCGGTCCTCGAGGGTCTTCTTGCCGAAGTCCGTGAGCAGATCATCCCGCGAACGGTCGATCTGGATCGAGGGGACGAGCGACAGATGGGGGCGAGCCTCGCCCTCTGCGCCCGCAACCGTCTGGAATTCCACCGTCTTCAACGCTTCGCCGCCAGCCATTTGATCGCCGCCCTGAACAAAAAATCTTCGAGGTATCCCCGCGCTCCCAACCACAAGACCTAGTGGGTGAAGCGCGCCCCGAGCCAACATATGGGGCGCAGATGGCTAACCAACCGTCAACGGGCTTGACGATCACTTTCTGGGCGAATCGCGTTCAAGACGGGGGATGAGCCTGTGGACAGGCCGTAACGCGGGCATGACACGGTTGCGCCTTATTTGATCACGAACGCGTGAGGGGAACGTCTCACAGACGTGACCGTTAGCTTGGCCATGACCGGGGAACAGCAAGTCGTATTCTGGCGCCGCGCACTGCGCATCGCCCGAACCGAAATCGCCGCGCTGAGCGCGCTGCTGGTCATCGCCCTGGGGGTGATGGCCTTCGTGGAATTGGCTGACGACATGACCGAGGCGGACGGCCAGATGTTCGATCTGCAGGTCCTGCACTGGCTGCAGCCTGTGGCCGGAGAGCCGCGCGGGCCGTGGTGGCTGCACGAGGCGGCGGCGGACCTGACATCGCTGGGCGGGATTTCGGTCCTGACCCTGTTCGCGGTGATCGCCTTCAGCTTCCTGCTGATCCAGAGGAAGCGTTTGTCCGCCCTGCTGTTGGTGGTCGGCCTGCTGGGCGGCGTCTGTCTGAGCGAAGGCCTGAAGGCCCTGTTCGAGCGCGAGCGTCCGCCGTTGGCCTATCAGGCGGTCGAGACCCTGAACGCCAGCTTCCCCTCGGGCCACGCCCTGCTGTCGACGGTCTTCTATCTGACGGTGGGGGTCATGCTGACCCGCGCCTTCCCGCAGAAGCGGTTCAAGGCCTTCATTCTGGGGTGTGCGATCACCATTGCGATGCTGATCGGCCTGACCCGCGTCTATCTGGGCGCGCACTGGGCCTCGGACGTCATCGCCGGCTGGTGCGCGGGCGCCGCCTGGGCCATGGCCCTGTGGCTGGTCGCCTACGCCGTCGAACGCCGCCAGAGCGCGGCGCACGCGCGGCTGCAGGACGAAGAGGCGGGGTAGAAATACTGGCTCGCCCAGAAGCTGTGTGCGAAGCTCCCCAAATACTCGGGGGAGTTAAATGGCAAGAAGCTTCACAGCGGCATTGATGAGGGCAGGACGGGCCGCCGAACGGGCCCATCGGGCGAATGTCCGGGCCCATGCTGCACATGGCCGGGCGATGGAAAGGCAAGCGCGGGCCGACGCCAAGGAGGCTCGGAAAGCCTACCTTGAAGATCGAGCGTATGAGGCCGAAGACCTCAACGAGGATCTTGATGCGCTGAACGACGAGTTGAACGGGTTGCTCCGTGATGGCCTTCAAAGTTGTCCGGCCATCGATATTTCCCGTCTTAAGAGGACATTCCAGCTATCCGAGTTGCCGCCGGCGCTTAGAGCGCTGCAGAGGCCGGACCCTGAACGCTTCACGCCCAAGGCGCTTACTTGGATCGACAAGCTGGTTCCGGGTGCAACGAAGCGGTTCGAGCTCGATGTAGCTAAGGGGCAGCGCCAGCTCGCAGTCGCCTTGGCCGAATACGAAGGCCTAGTTTCAAAGCGAAGCAACGCCGTCGAAGCGCTTCAGGCATCTGTGGGGCAGCACAATTCTGAGATCGACGCGTTTCAAGAGGGAGTCGATAGCGGGGATATCGACGCGATTACGGCTTACTTCGACCTCGTCCTTGCTAACTCAACCTATCCAGACTCTTTCCCCGTGTCTCACCGGGTCGGGTACCTTCCAGAATCCAAGCAACTGATTGTGGACTTCCAGCTGCCGACGATGCTGGAGGCTATCCCCTCCGTTGAGCGCTACACCTTCGTCCGATCAACGGACCAAATCCGGGAGAAGGCAAGGAGCGAGCGTTCAAGGAAAGAGCAATACCTCACAGTCATTTCCCAGATCGCGCTGAGGACCGTTCACGAAGTGCTAGTCGCTTTGGAACCGTCTCCTTTGGACATCGTGGCATTCAATGGGTTTGTGGTCGCTATCGATCCCGCCACGGGCCGGGAAGTCCGTCCCTATGTTATTTCTCTGCGAACAACTCGCGAGGCTTTCACGGGGGTTGAGTTGCGCGCGGTTGATCCGGTGGCGTGTTTGAAAAGGCTGAACGCGACCGTGTCACGCAGTCCCGCGGAGCTTCTCGCGATTAAGCCTGTTGTGGATATCAACATGGCCGATCCTCGGTTTGTTGAAGAGCAAGATGTGCTGTCCGCATTGGATACCCGCCCGAACTTGATGGAGCTAACGCCGGGCGAGTTTGAATCCCTGATCACGAATCTCTTTCAGAGTATGGGTTTGGAAACAAAGCTGACCCAAGCGTCGCGAGACGGCGGTGTTGATTGCGTGGCCTTTGATCCTCGCCCCGTACTTGGCGGTAAGGTCGTTGTGCAGGCCAAACGTTACAAGAACACGGTTGGTGTCAGCGCGGTCAGAGACCTTTTCGGAACAATGCACAATGAGGGCGCCTCGAAGGGGATTCTCGTCACCACAAGCGGTTACGGTAAGGCAGCTTTCACCTTTGCGGATGGAAAGCCGATCGAACTCCTGTCGGGAAGCAACCTGCTCTATCTCCTAAAGGAGCACGCAGGTGTTGATGCCAAGATCGAGGCGCCCGCTGATTGGAAGGACCCGGTCGTGGACGTGTCGTCTTAGACTTCGAACACCCTATACGGCTGGTCGCCCAAGGTCCGCAGCACGGGCAGGGCCACGTTGTAGACCGGCACGCCCTTGTTCGTCCGGCCTTCGGGGGCGCCGCGGTGGGCGTGACCGTGTACGACCAGGCTGACGTTGTCATAGCGGTCGATGGTCTCGCCGAGGCGCGATGAGCCGAGGAAGGCGTGGATCTCCGGCGGCTCGCCCACCACGGTGTCGACCACCGGCGAGTAGTGCAGCAGCACGACCGACCGCTCGGTCCGCAGCATGCGGATGGAGTTCTCAATCTGGTTGGCGTCCTCGACCGCCTCCTGCACGAAGGTCTTGATGGTCGCTTCGCCGAACGAACTGAGCATGTAGCGGCCGAAGCCGCCGACGAAGCCCTTGCCGCCCGCGAAGCCGACGCCATCGATCTCGTAGGCTTGCCCGGTCAGCATCTGGACGCCTGCATCGCACAGCATCTTCGTCACGTGCTCGGGCTGGCCGCACTCATGCTCGTGATTACCCAGCACCCCGACCATGGGGATCTTGCAGGATCGGAGGTCCTCCAGAAGAATCTCGACCTCGCGCGTCTTGCCGAAATTCACGAGGTCGCCGCAGAGGCACAGGACGTCCGCGTCGTCGCTGACCCGTTCGAACAGTTCGCGGTACGGCCGGTCGTGGTTTTCGCCGACGTGCAGATCGCCGACGGCGGCCACGCGCAGTTTCTTCTTCGGACCGGCGTCGAGGCCGGGCTGCGGGGTTTGCGGGTCGTTCATGCCACGCCCCCGCGCTCTAGCAGCGAGCGACCGCGTCGCGAGCGATAGCGCCCTTGTTCAATGTATGGGGTCATGACGCTCCTCCAGCCCCTTGCCCACCACGTCGCCGAAGCCCCATTCGCTGATGTCGGCGATATAGTCACGGGGGCTGAACAGGCGGCCGCGGCAGACCTTGACGCGCGGGGCGGGCAGATCGACCTGGGCGCGCAGGCGCTCGTTCAGCTCGACGATCAGCCAGCCGGGCACCCGGTCCCGCTCCGTGGGGTAGGCGAAGCGGAAGTTCAGCAGATGGGCGAACAGGACTTCCCAATAGAGGTCCATCTGGTTGAGCAGGCCCTTCCAGTCGATGGCGTCCGACTGCTTGAGAATGACGTGGTTCACATCCGCGCCGTCATAGCGGTAGCGGTCCTGGATGAAGACCTTGGACAGGATCAGGGCGGTCGGCGGGGTGATGCCGACTTCGTGGCCATAGACCTGGATCGTGTCGCCGCCGAACCAGCTGTCGTTCACGGCGATGGTGCCGTTCGACATGGCGAAGATCACGTCGAAGAAATGCTTCTCGTCCTTCCAGACCTTGGCGATCCAGCGTTCGTCCTCGACGTCGGTGCGGTAACCGCGCGCCTGGAAGAAGGAGAGAATGCGGGGGTAGTCGCCGGGCTTGCAGAAGACGTCCAGATCCTTGGTCGGACGACTGATGCCCGTATAGGCGGTCACGGCGTAGGTGCCCGACAGCAGGAAGGGAATGCCGCTTTCCTTCAGCAGCCGCAGGGATTCCTCATAGAAGGCGAGGGCGTCCTCCGGCGGATGGAAGCTCGGTGCGGCGATCAGGTCTGACATGGCGTTCCTCCGCGGCGCGGCAGGAAGGCGGCGCGGGTCAAAAAACGGTCGTCCCTCACTCACGGTTCCGTACAGGAGCCGACACCCGCGTTAGGTGAAATCCCTCATTCGACCTCAAGCAAGTTTGTTTACGGATCGAACCGTAACGGTAGTGCGACGGGATGGAGACGGGAGGCCTCCAGTTGCAGGGACGTTGGCGTCTGTTCAGGCATGAAGCGGGTCGGGTCGCCGGTCCGGCGCCCTGGGCCTATGTCCTGCTCTTCGCCGCCTCCCAGACCATCGGCCACTGGAGCACCGCCAATTTCGGCGCGGTCACGGTCTGGCTCTCGAACGGCATCATGGTGGCGGCCCTGCTGCAACTGCACCGCCGTCCGGCGATGCTGGCGATCACCGCCTGTTTCGCCATCAACCTGTTCTCCAATGTCCTGCGGGGCGACCCGGGCGTGCTGCTGTGGGTCAATGCGCTGATGAACATGGCGCTGGCCTGGCTGGTGGCCATCCAGACCCGCCGGTTCTGCGGAGCCGCGCTGGACATGCGCCGTCCGCGCCGCCTGATGCGCTTCGCCCTTATCGCCGTTGTCTCGGTCGCCGTCGTCGCCGCGGCGGGAGTCACCGTGCTGTGGGGGATGCGTCATCCGCCGCTGTCGCTGCTGTTCTTCACCTTCCGGTCGCTGGCCGGCGTCGAGCTGATGGGCCTGTTGCTGGTCACGCCGGTGCTGCTGCTTTTCGCCCGGGCGCACCGGTTCAGGGCCGTCGCCCCTCCCTCGCGGTTCGAAGCCGTCGCCCTGATGGGCGGGATGATGGTGGTGACCTTCGCCGTCTTCCTTCAGGACCAGGCGCCGCTGCAGTTCCTGACCTTCCTGCCGATGCTGGCGATCACCCTGCGCCTGTCGCCGACCCTGGCCGGGAGCGCCCTGCTGATCCAGGCCGCGATCAGCGGCGTGGCGACCCTGACCGGGAACGGGCCCGTCAGTCTTTATCAGCCCGTGCCGGTCGAGGGCCTTGAGGCTGTTCCGACCATCGTGCGGCAATTGGGCATCTACCACGTCTATATGCTGGCGATGGTCGCGACCGTTCTGCCGCTGTCGACGGTGATGAGCGAGCGGCGTCGGCTGGAGGCGCGGCTGCGCGCCCGCACCCTGGCCGCGCAGGAGGCCCGCCGCCGGGCCGAGGACGCCTCGGCCGCCCGCTCGCGCTTCCTGGCGGTGATGAGCCACGAGATGCGCACGCCGCTGAACGGGGTCGCCGGTTTCGCCGACCTGCTGTCCACCCGCGCCGACCTGCATCCCGATGCGCGGGGGCAGGTGGATCAGATCCGCGAGGCCGGGGCCGGCCTGCTGATGCTGGTCGAGGACATTCTGGACTTCGCCCATGGCGACGACGCCCTGTCGCCCGAGGCGCTTGATCTGGCCGCCGTGGCGCGGGAGGCGACGACCCCCAGCCGCGCCGCCGCCGATGCGCGGGGCCTGTCGCTGACGGTGGAGGACCACCTGCCGCCGGGCGCCCGCTTCGCCTGTGACCGCCGCGTCTTGCGCCAGACCCTGCATCCCCTGATCGCCAATGCGGTGAAGTTCACCGAGACGGGCGACGTGACCGTGCGGCTGGATCATCATTCCGGCGGCGTGGTCATCCGCGTCACCGACACCGGCATCGGCATTCCCGACGCCGCCATGCCCGCCCTGTTCGAGGCGTTCGAACAGGTCGACGCCACCATCGGACGCCGTCACTCCGGCACGGGTCTGGGACTGGCGCTGGTGGCCCGCCATGTCGCCCGTATGGGCGGCCGGATCGAGGTCGAGAGCGAAGTGGGCGCCGGCTCGACCTTCATCCTGCATCTGCCGCTGGCGCGTCTGGAGGATTCCGCGCCGGCCGCTGTCATGGACTTCCCCGAGCCCGTCCCGGCCGCGGCCGATGCGCCCGGGGATGAGCGCGCGCCCCGCATTCTGGTCGTGGACGATCATCCGGTGAACCGCGAGGTCGCCCGCATCATGCTGCAGGCCTGTGGCTGCGAGGTCGTGGAAGCCTGCGACGGCGTCGAGGCGGTCGAGGCCGTCCAGGCGGACATCTTCGATCTGGTGCTCATGGATGTGCGGATGCCGCGCATGGACGGGCTGGAGGCCACGCGTCGTATCCGGACACTGCCGCAGGGCTGCGGACTGGCCGTCGTCGCCATGACCGCGGACGCCATGCCCGAGGATGTGGTCCGCTGTCTCGCCTCGGGCATGAACGCCCACATGGCCAAGCCGGTCAGTCAGGCGGGCCTGTTCGACGCCGTCAGCCGCGCCCTGTCCGGCGACCTGCCGGAAGCCCGGGTCGGGCGCGCGGCCTGATCGGGCGCTCCACGCTCAGGTCCTTGGCGGGCCGGCGCAAGTCCGCCCCGGATCATCCCCCGCTTCGTCCCCAAGTGCGTATGGCGCAGCTACTACATCTAGCGTTCATGAAAAAAGTGATCGCTAAATAGCCGCATTTCGGCTTGGCGCCGGGGCCGCTCGCCCGCATGGTGAAAATCCATTTTCACGGATTCGCCGTCAGAGCTCCCACGATGAACGCGCACGTCTCGCCCACAGGTCTGATCACGCCCGGCCTGCTGACCCCGTCGGCCGCCTACAAGCCGTTCCGCTATCCGTGGGCGTTCGACATGTGGAAGAAGCAGCAGCAGGTCCACTGGATGCCCGAAGAGGTGCCGCTGGGCGAGGACGTCAAGGACTGGGCCGCCAATCTGGAGGACAGCGAGCGCAACCTGCTGACCCAGATCTTCCGCTTCTTCACCCAGGCGGACATCGAGGTCCAGGACAACTACATGGAGCGCTACGGTCGGGTGTTCAAACCGACCGAGGTCAAGATGATGCTGGCGTCGTTCGCCAACATGGAGACCATCCACATCGCGGCCTACGCCCTGCTGCTCGAGACCATCGGCATGCCCGAGGCCGAGTTCGGCGCCTTCATGGAATATGAGGCCCTGCGCGACAAGCACGACTACATGGGCCAGTTCGGGGTCGATACCGACGCCGACATCTGCCGGACGCTGGCCATGTTCGGCGGCTTCGCCGAGGGGCTTCAGCTGTTCGCCTCGTTCGCGATGCTGATGAACTTCCCGCGCCAGAACAAGATGAAGGGCATGGGCCAGATCGTGTCCTGGTCGGTGCGGGACGAGAGCCTGCACTGCGAGGGCATCATCAAGCTGTACCACGCCTTCAACAAGGAGACCGGCGCGGTCACCAAGTCGGTCGCGGACGACATCGTCGAGTGCTGCCGCACAGTCGTGAACATGGAAGACAAGTTCATCGACCTGGCCTTCGAGATGGGGCCGGTGAAGGGCATGACGCCGGACGACATCAAGAAATACATCCGCTTCATCGCCGACTGGCGCCTGCGCCAGCTGCAGCTGCCGGAACTGTACGGCGGTTCGAACGAGAACCCGCTGCCGTGGCTGCAGTCCCTGCTGTCGGGCGTCGAGCACGCCAACTTCTTCGAAGCCCGCGCCACCGAATACTCCAAGGCCGCGACCAAGGGCTCGTGGCACGGCGCCGACGGCGTCTGGGGCTCGTTCGACGCCCTGATGAAGAAGCGCACGGAAGACGCGGGGGCCTGAGCCCCCGCTTACTGACTTATTCGGCCGCCGTGGCCGGTAACTCGGTGCTGCACGAATAGGCGGCGCAGTAGGCGTTGCGCATATGCGCGGCCAGACGCTCGTTCGCGGCGAAGAACTCGGGGCTGGTCGCCTCGATCTGCCAGATCGTGGGCAGCATGATGTAGGCGTCCGGGCGCGACAGGCGGGCGCGATCGTCCGGCTGCATGGTCTGTACGACGGCCAGAGGCATGGTCGCCCGGCGTTGCGCCCCTTCCGCCTCGAAGGCGCGAGTGACCATCCCGCTGACGACGTTCATCCGATCCACCTCGACCGTACGGGCGGCGCGATAGGCGGCGGACTCCCCTTCGGCCGCGCCGATGTAGGACAGCTGACGGCGCAGGGACGCCACGTCGGCGTCGCGCACCGGTTCACCGGCGTAGGGCTGGGGCGCGGCGGGCGGGTCGAAGCTGATCACGAAGGTGATGGGGGCCGGCGCCGGGCGACCGTCATAGGTCTGGGGCGTGACCGTGTATTTCGCCAGCAGGCGCGACACGCTCTTTTCAAAATTCAGACCTTCCGGCGCGACCGCCACCTGACGGCACCGCTGAAGCGTGCCGGAGATGGTGTATTCACAGCGCATCTTCACCTTGCCGGGGATGCGCGCCATCCGGGCGAAGACGGGATAGGCCTCGTTGATGTCCGACACCGAGGGACGGGCGGCGAATTTGGCCGGGACCACTTCGGGACCCTTTTCGCACGATGCGAGCGTCAGGGTTCCGACGACGGCCGTTGCGGCCATCGCAAGTCTTCGATTCAACATGGCTTTCCCCCTGATACGCCCCGATCCCTCCAGACCGGATGACGTGTGACTTATCGCGTGTGTAGCGCGTGAATGGCAACGTCTTCGTGTCGCAGAACGTGACCCCATTCCGGCGTCCGACGCGTTAGAACGGGGCATGAGCGCTCGTCCTGTCTCAAATGTCGTCCTCGTCGGCTTCGGCTACGCCGGCCGGACCTTTCATGCGCCGCTGATCGCCGCCTGCGGGGACCTGCGGCTGCACACCATCGTCACCAGCAAGCCGGACGAGGCGCGCGCGCTCTGGCCGGACGCCCGGGCTGAGGCGGACTTCGAGGCGGTGCTGGCCGATCCGGAGATTGATCTGGTGGTGCTGGCCACGCCCAACGACCTGCACGCCCCACAGGCCCGCGCCGCGCTGGAGGCGGGCAAGGCGGTGGTGATCGACAAGCCCTTCGCCCTGTCGCTGGAGGAGGCGCGAGGCGTGGCCGATCTGGCGCGCGACCGGGGGCTGCTCCTGTCGATCTTCCATAACCGCCGCTGGGACGCGGACTTCCTCGGTCTGCAACAGCAGATCGCCTCGGGCGCGCTGGGCGATATCCGCACCTTTGAAAGCCATTTCGACCGCTTCCGGCCCGAGGTTCGCGACCGCTGGCGCGAGCGGGCCGGGCCGGGCGGGGGCATCTGGAATGATCTGGGGCCGCATCTGATCGATCAGGCTCTGGTCCTGTTCGGCATGCCGCTGGGCGTCACCTGCGAACTGGCGGTGCTGCGCGAGGGTGGTCAGGCGACCGACTGGGCCCATGCGATCCTGCGCTACGCCGACAAGCGGGTGATCCTGCACGCCGACATGACCACCCCCGCGCCCGACATCCGCTTCGCCGTGCATGGCGCGAAGGCCAGCTGGCTGAAGGGCGGCCTCGATGTGCAGGAAGATCAACTGAAGGCGGGCGAGGCCGTCGGTGTTCCGGGGTGGGCTGTCGATCCCCGCCCGGCCACGGTCGTTGACGGCGGGACCGGCGCCCGGGCCGAGGTCGCCTGTCCGTCCGGCGACTATCCGGCCTACTACGCCGCCGTCGCGGCCGCCCTGACCGGACGCGGAGACAACCCCGTGCCGCCGGAACAGGCGCTGGCGGTCATGGCGGTGCTGGAAGCCGGACTCGAGAGCGACCGGCTAAGGGCCGAGGTGGCGGTGGGCTAGTTGCGCAGGCCGCCGCGAACGGCGTCCCGTGGCGGCGGGCCGATGGCCGGGCATTCGTACCGCGCGCAATAGAGGGTCTTCAGCCGCAGGGACTGTTCGGCGTCCAGAGCCATGGCCCGGTCTCCGGCCCGTGTCATCGTCTCTTCGGACGGCGGCGGCCCTGACGGAGGCAGGCCATTCGCGAATGCGGTCAGTTGGGACGGGTTGAGCAGGCGCGCCATGCCGAGCGCGGCGGCGGCCTTCTGCCGGTCGGCGAATTCCGCATCAACCTGACGAACGATGGCGCGGACCGCGTCCTCACGGTCGGTGTCGACGTCGAGGTGTCGCAGCTCTTCCTCGAAGTCCGCGGCCATGTCCGGCTCAAGCTGCGCCACCACGGCGGCGGCGTTGCGGATGTGCTCGGCCGCGGGCTCCGCGCCGGTCCATGGCAGGATCGGTTTGGGCTCGGGCGGCAGGAAGCGGATATTGAACTGAACCCGGGCGCCGACCTCGGCGCCGTTCACCGTGCGGGGACTGATCCGGAACTCCGGGATCAGGGACAGGGCCGCCCGGTCAAATCCCACGCCGGCGGGAGCGGCCCGAAGGACCGTGCATCCGGTCAGGTTTCCATCGGATCGGGCCAGACAGCTCAGGGTCACGATCCCGGGCAGACCGGCCATGCTCGCAAAGGCCGGGTGCGCCTCGGCCATGGTTTCGGCGTCGGGGATGGAGGCCCAGCTGGGGTTGGTGATCATCGCCGGGCGTTGCGGGGCGTTCTGGGCCGAGGCGGCCCCGGCCAGCAAAAGCGCGCAAACGGTCAGAGCCGCCGTCCGGCTATGCGTCATCGTCATCCCCTCAGCTTCCCGGCTGGATATACGGGATTCGACCAAAGAAGCGCCGCTCATCCCCGCGCGGATCGTTCTCCATCCGGGAGGCGCGGTCCAGCACCATGGTTTCGCGATGGACCAGCGAATAGGGCGTCCAGCGCGGCAGTCCGGGATGGTTCGGGTCGCCTGTGCGGGCGAACGCCAGCAGGGCGTCGGCCATCCGGTCCGACATGGCCTGTCCGTCAGGGCCGGCGGCGCCCGACCCTTCGGCCTCGACATTGTCCAGCATCAGGGGGATGTCGGAGGTGTGGTAGGCGCCCGTTCGCCCGTTGGTCCGGCGGCTGGGGAAGTCCAGCTGGTAGACCCAGGCGGGCGAACCCTGCGCCGCGCGCATCTCCGCCTCGATCACCGCCGCCCGCCAGGACCGGGCCGCGGTGGTGGCGCGGATCAGGACCTGATCGGGGGTCAGTTCCGGATGCTCGGCGCGATACCAGGCGACTACCTCGTCCGGGGCGATGTCGATGCGCATCTGCGACGGGGTCAGTTTCGCGGGCAGGGTCTCCCACGTCAGACCGGCATTGGCCGGATCGTCGCCGAGGAAGGCCAGCGTCTCCTCACGGCAGTTGCCGATCATCATCGGGATGTGGGCCGATTGCGCCGGGGCGTCGGGGAAGAAGGGGTGGCGCGTCAGGCTGCGCCCATCCAGAACCGGCCCGAAATACAGAGAGCCGCCCAGGATGGGATCGGTCGCGCCGGCGGCCTCCAGCAGGCGGGCGACGGGCAGGGCGCGGACCTCGTCGGCGCGTTCCGCCGTCAGGCCAAGCGCCTCCAGCCAGACCTGTCCGCGCCGCGTGGCGTTCAACGGGCCGGAGGCGGTGACCTGCTGGCCGCTCATCGTCACGGCGCGGTGGAACAGGCCCGCGGCGGCGGGCATGGCCATCAGGGTGGCGATCTTGGCCCCGCCGCCCGACTGGCCGACGACGGTGACGCAGGCGGGGTCGCCGCCGAAGGCCGTGATGTTGTCCCGCACCCACTCCAGCGCCAGCACCAGATCAAGCTGACCGAGATTGCCGCTGTCCTCGAAGCCCGGCGCGATCCGGGCCAGCGGCGCATAGCCCAACGGCCCCAGCCGGTGGTTCACGGTGACGACGACCGCATCCCCTCGCGCCGCCAACCGCGCGCCATGGGTCAGAGGGCTGGAGCCCGAGCCGGTCGAATAGGCGCCGCCGTGGATGTAGACGATCACCGGACGGCGGGCCTGATCCAGCGCCGGCGTCCAGAGGTTCAGGCGCAGGCAATCCTCGGACTGGTTGGGCTCACGACCCCGCTGGGGCGAGGCGGGACCGAAGCGGGTGAAGTCAGGCCGACCGGTCCACGGCGCGGGCGGCCCGGGCCGCTCGAACCGGCGCGCCCGGCCATAGGGAACGCCCTTCGCCGACAGCACCCTCCCGTCCGGGGTGGTGCGGACTGATCCGTACCGGGTTTCGGCGACGACGCGCTGTCTGTCCCGCCCGAACGCCGGAGCGGCGCCCAGGGGCGTCGTCAGGGTCAGGGCCGCGCTCGCGGCCAGCCCCAGCCCTCGACGGGTCAGTCGGTGATCGTCCAATGCGTCCCCCGGCGCTTGAACCCGCCTCAGCGCGGCGAGGGCGGGGTGCAGCGGCGGCTGGCCACACAGGCGGCGACCTCGGCCTCATGGGCGGCGCGATCACGCTCGTACTGCTCCCGCGCGGCGTTGGCGGCGGCCACGTCGGACTCCCACTGAACGCGGGCGGTGTTGGCCCGCGAGGACTCTTCCTGCCAGCGCTGGTTCTCGGTGTTGAAGCGCGCCTGATCGGCGGCCTCTGTCGCCTCGGCCTCGGCGTTCCGGGCCGCGATGCCTTCGTTCAGCTTGGCGGTGGCCGAAACCTCGGCCGGGTCCTGCGCGGACTCCGGGGCTGAGTGATAGGTTTCACCCCGCTGGCGCAGCCATTCGTCGGAACCCGGCGTGGGCGCGGCCTGCTGCAGGGAGGCGGAGGGCGCCGTGGGCGTGGCGGTCGGCTTTGCCGTCTGGGCCAGGGCGGGCGTGGCGGCCAGCGTCAGGGCGGCGAGACAGCACAGGGTCATTCGGGTCATGTCGGGTCTCCTGAACAGAAGCGTCATTGACAAGCTGGACCGTTTCGAGGCGCTCCGCGAGCCTAAACGCCGGCCGGGCGATTTGGCTCACGCCTTGGCTCAGTGAGGGAAGCGCAGCTCGAAGGTGGTGCCGGTGGGGCCGGTCTCGATCAGGGTCAGGCTGCCGCCGTTGTTGACCGCCAGTTCGCGGGAGATGGTCAGGCCCAGCCCGCTGCCGCCCGAGGCCCGTCCGCTGACGAAGGCCTCGAACAGACGCTCCGAGATGCGCGGCGGAATGCCGGGGCCGTCGTCGGTGATCAGGATCACGCAGTCGCCGTCCTCAGTGGAGCCCGACACCCGCACGGAGCCCCGCCTGTCGGGGCGGGTGGCGTCGCTCTCGATGGCCTGCCGGGCGTTGCGCAGCAGGTTGACCAGAATGCGATACAGCTGATCCGGGTCGGCGTGGACGTTAAAGCGGGCGGGCAGGGCCTTCACCAGCTTCACGCCGTCGGGCGAGAGGCCCGCGTCCTCCGCCGCCAGCGTCAGGGTGGTCGACAGGGGCGCGCGCACCTTCTGCGGCGGCGGCTCCTCGCTGCGGCCGTACTCCAGCACATTGCGTGACAGGGCGGCGGCGCGGCTCAACGCCCGCTCCAGCCGGGGCAGGGCCTTCGCGACGGCGGGGTCCGGCGAATCGGCCAGCCGCTCCGACGCCATCTGGGCCGAGGTCAGCATGTTGCGCAGGTCGTGATTGATCTTGGCCACCGCCTCGCCCAGCGCCACCAGTCGGGCGCGCGAGCGCAGGGACTGGCGCACCTCCTCCTGCATCCGGGCCAGTTCGCGCTCGACGCGGCCGATCTCGTCCTGCCGCTTGCTGGGCGGATCGCCCTCGGCCTCGGGATCATGGGCGAAGCGCTCGATGGAGCGGGTCACGCGCCGCAGGGGCTGCAGCACCAGGAAGGCCAGGCCGGCGTAGAGCAGTCCCCCCGCGACCAGCGACACGAACAGGGAGGTCAGCAGGCTGTTGCGCAGGAAGGTCTTCAGCTCCGACTTCAGCGGCTGGGCGGGCGCCAGAATCTCGATGAAGTCGCCGGAGCGGTAACGGGGTCTCGCCTGCACCCGGATCGAGCGGTCGGGGTGGCCGAACAGGGTCTGCCACGGGTCCCACAGCCGGGCCAGCGGCCGCCGCTGACGCAGGTCGATCAGGTCCGGGGTGCGGGGTAGATTGGGCGCCTGTAGCAACAGGCGGCGCACGCCCTGATCGCCGACGACCACGGCCTGCACGCCCCCGATGGCCAGCAGTTGCTCGGCGGTGTCGTCCTCGACCGCCGAATAGGGCAGGGCCTCGACGCCGACAGAGGCCAGTTCGGCCGATTGCAGGCGATCCAGCAGCCAGCGCTCATGGAAGCTGGCCGCGCTGGGTGCGACGATCAGCACCTCGACCGAGGCCGCGAACAGGAAGGTCAGGCCGAGCAGGCGCCAGGACAGGGCGTCGGGCGCATGAAAACGCACGCGCTCGCGCCAGTCGGCGGGAATGCGCAGGCCCTTGCGGACTTCGCTCAGAAAGGCGCGCAGCGGCGTCATTCTCCCCCTAACGCAAGGCTGGCCGGAAGGGCTGCTTCTCTCACGTCGCGGCCTTTCGGCCCAGAGCCGCCTGTATGCCCTTCATCGCGAAGGGAAGCACCACCGCCAGAATGAAGACGCCCGTCATCGGGGCCCAGAACTGGCCGAACAGGGCCTGGAAGTCGGGATCGGGGTTCTCGGCCAACAGGGTGTTGAGCCGCGCGCCGATCCAGCAGTAGATCGTATGGGCCGGCAGCAGGCCGATCACCGTGGCGATGGTGTAGGGCGCCAGCCGCACGGTCATCATGCCTGCGGCGATATTGATCATGTGGAACGGCACCACGACCGCAAGGCGGCTGGCCAGCACGTACCAGAAGGTATCCCTGTCGATGGCGACGCAGACTTTCTGCATCAGGCCCTGATTCCGCTCGGCCCGCTCCCGCAGGCTGCGCCCCAGCGCCGAGGTCGCCACGCCATAGACGATCAGGGCCCCGATGGTGGCGGCAATGGAGGTCGAAATCCCGCCCACCCAAGGGCCGAACAGATAGCCCGCCGTGATGGTCACGAAGAAGACGCCGGGCACCACGCTGGCCGTCAGGATGGCGAAGACGGCCATCAGGATCAGCAGGCTCACTATATAGTGCTGGGCCGTGAAGGCGCGGAACCCGGCTCCGTGGTCGCGGATGGTGTCCAGCGACAGATAGCGGTTCCAGCCCATGCCGAAGATCAGGGCGATGACGGCCGCGAGGGCGATCAGGGGCAGAAAACGCTTCAGACGGGCCATATTCTCTCCGTACAGGGGGGATCAGAAGGGCGCTACGGCGTTGACTCCGTCGGATCGTCCCCGTATACGCCCGCCCTTCCTGCGGCGGACGCGTTTCGTCGTACTCGTATTCATTTATCTCAGGAGCCGACCGTGAAGCGGACCTATCAGCCGTCGCGACTCGTGCGCAAGCGCCGTCACGGCTTCCGTTCGCGGATGGCCACCAAGAACGGTCAGAAGATTGTTCAGCGCCGCCGCGCCAAGGGCCGCAAGCGCCTGACGGCCTAAGTCGTCAGCGCTCTGCGCGAGCGCATGGGCGATAGAATGAAAATTTGTCGCCTGACTTCGCGGCCCCAGTTTCTGGCGGCCGCGAAAGGCGTTTCAGAGGCCCGTGGCGCCGTGGTCGTCCAGCGACTGGATCGCGCGGACGGCGACGCCTCGATCCGCCTGGGCTTCACGGCCACGCGAAAGGTCGGCGGGGCCGTGATCCGCAACCGCGCCAAACGCCGTCTGCGCGAGGCCGCCCGCGCGCTTGCGCCGCAGTTCGGCGTGGCCGGCAGCGACTATGTGTTCATCGCCCGCATGGGCACGGTCGATCGTGACTGGGACCGTTTGCTTGACGATGTGAAATCGGCGCTTACAAGGCTGGCGACCCCGAGGTCGGCGCCCAAGTCCGCGCCCCCGACGCCCCCGCCAGCCGGCCAGGATTCCTGACTTCCATGCCCCCTCAGAACAACAGCCGCAACACGATCATCTTCTTCGTGCTCGCGGCGATCATGGTGACCCTCTATTCGGTCTTCGTCGTCGGTCCGCAGCGCAAGGCTGAAGAGACCAGGCGCGCCGCCGCGGTCGCCGAGAAGGCCGCCAACGCCGCGACCCCGGCGGGCGCCGCTGCGGGCTCGACCCCGGGCACGGTCTTCATCGCTGATCGCCGTCAGGCGCTGGCGACCTCGGTCCGCGTGCCGATCCGCACGCCGCAGCTGACGGGCTCGCTGTCGCTGACCGGCGGCCGCATCGACGACCTGTTCCTGACCAGCTACCGCGAGACCCTCGACAAGGACTCGCCCCCGGTCGAGCTGTTCCGTCCGCAGGGCATGCGCGACGCCTATCAGGCCCTGTTCTTCTGGAACGGCGCGAACGTTCGTGGCGGCGTGCCCGGCCCGAACACCGTCTGGCGTCTGACGCAGGGTTCGGTGCTGACCCCGACCACCCCGGTCACCCTGACCTGGGACAACAGCCAGGGCCTGCGCTTCACCCGCCGCATCTCGGTTGATGACCAGTATATGTTCCAGGTGACCGACACGGTCGCCAACTTCAGCGGCCAGCCGATCGTCATCGCCCCGGTCTCGCGCGTCGAGCGTCAGGGCGTGCCGCAGGTGGCCCGCAACCACATCGTCCACGAGGGCGCCTTGGGCGTGTTCGGCGGCGGTGACCAGAAATACGCCAGCCGTCCGCTGAAGTACGCCGACTGGGTCAAGAAGCCGGTCCAGACCTATCAGTCGACCGGCGGCTGGGCCGCGATCACCGACAAATTCTGGATGGCCGCCCTGATCCCGGATCAGGCCGAGCAGATCGAGGCCGAGTACCGCGTCCGCGACGTCAACGGCCTGAAGGTCCACGAGGTGAACGTCCAGGGCGCGCCGGTGACCATCGCCGCCAACGGCAACATCACCGAGACCCGCCGCCTGTTCGCCGGCGCCAAGCGCAATGAAATCCTGTCGGGCTACGAGAAGTCGCTGAACCTGCCGCGCTTCATCTACGCCATCGACTGGGGCTTCCTGTTCTTCCTGACCCGCCCGATCTTCCTGGTGATCGAGTTCTTCTACGGTGTCATCGGCAACTTCGGCCTGGCCATCCTGGCCCTGACCCTGACCGTGCGTCTCATCATGTTCCCGCTGGCGAACAAGAGCTACGAGAGCATGTCGAAGATGCGGACCCTCCAGCCCAAGATGGAGGAGATCAAGAAGAAGCACCCGGACGACGCGCCCAAGCAGCAACAGGAGCTGATGGCCCTGTACCAGAAGGAGAAGATCAATCCTCTGGCCGGCTGTCTGCCGCTGCTGCTCCAGATCCCGGTCTTCTACGCCGTGTACAAGATGCTGTCGGTCACCATCGAGATGCGGCACGCGCCCTTCTTCGGCTGGCTGCAGGACCTGTCGGCGACCGATCACACCACCATCTGGAACCTGTTCGGCCTGATCCCCTGGGATCCGTCGACCGCGCCCTTCATCGGCAACCTGCTGGTCAGCCACGTCGGCGGCGGCTTCAGCCTGGGCCTGAGCGTGCTGGCCATCATCTACGGCGCCACCATGTGGCTGCAGATGGCCATGAGCCCGCCCGCTCCGGACCCCGTCCAGCGCCGCATCTTCCAGTTCATGCCGGTGGTGTTCACCTTCATCATGGTCAACTTCCCGGCGGGTCTGCTGCTCTACTGGGGCTGGTCGAACGTGCTCACCATCCTGCAGCAGTACATCATCATGCACCGCCTGAAGGCCGAGAACCCGATCGACACCTTCCTGGCCCGGTTCAAGAAGGCGAAGGCCTAGGTGGACGATTTCTCGCCCGAGGAACTGGAGCAGGCGCGCATCCTGTTTGCGCGTCAGGCGACCTTCGTCATGGGCTGCGCCAAGATCGAGCAACTGCCCGATCCGGACCTGCCCGAGATCGCCTTCGCGGGTCGCTCGAACGTGGGCAAGTCCAGCCTGATCAACGGGCTGGTCGGCATGCACAAGCTGGCTCGCGCCTCGAACGAGCCGGGCCGGACGCGCGAGGTCAATTTCTTCGACCTCGACGGCAAGATGCGTCTGGTCGATCTGCCCGGTTACGGCTGGGCCAAGGCGTCCAAATCGACCGTCAAGAAGTTCCAGGATCTGGGCCGCGACTACCTGCGTGGCCGGGTGACGCTGAAGCGCGTCTATCTGCTGATCGACAGCCGTCACGGCCTGAAGTCGGTCGACAAGGAGGCGCTGGATGCGCTGGATCTGGCCGCCGTCAGCTACCAGATCGTCCTGACCAAGGCCGACAAGCTGAAGAAGGGCGAGGCCGAAAAGGTTCAGGCCGAAACCCTGAAAGCCATCGCCAAACGCCCCGCCGCCTTCCCGGCGGTCATCGTGACCTCGGCCGAGAAGGGCGACGGCATGCCCGAACTGCGCGCCGAGATCATGCGCACGACGGGCGTGGTGCTCTAGAACGGGTTGCACGAGATCGCGCCCAGTGATTCGGTGCGACCATGCAAACCCGCCACATCCAGACCGACTCCCTCCGCCAACAGGTTCTGGAGGCCGGCTCAGGCCCGCTCGTGCTGTTCATCCATGGCTTCCCCGAGCTGGGGATCAGCTGGCGCGCGCAGGTCGAGGCGCTGGGGCAGGCGGGCTATCACGCCGTCGCCCCGGACATGCGGGGCTATGGCGGGACGGACAAGCCTGAGCAGCGGGAGGCCTATTCGGTCCTGCATCTGGTCGGGGACATGGTCGATCTGGTGCGGGCGCTGGGGCATTCGACCTGCACCGTCGTCGGCCATGACTGGGGCGCGCCGGTCGCATGGCATTGCGCCCTGATGCGGCCGGACGTCTTCACCGCCGTGGCCTGCCTGTCGGTGCCGCTCCAGCCGCGCCGGGCCAAGGGACCGCCGACCGTAGCCATGGCCGCCATTTCGAAGCGGGCCGGGCTGGGCGAGCTCTACATCAACCAGTTCCAGGCTCCCGACGCCCATTCCGTGTTCGAGGTCGATGTCGAGGCGGGCTTGCGCAAGGGCTTCTGGGCCTATGACGGCGCCACCCCGCCCGAGCTCCAGTCCACCGGCTTCATCCAGCCGGGTGAGAATTTCATCTCCACCGTCCCCGAAGATGCGCCCCTGCCGCCGTGGATGAGCGCCGACCATTTCGCAGAGTATGTCGCGGCGTTCGAGGCGGGCGGCTTCCGCGCTCCGCTGGACTGGTATCGCTGCATCGACCTGAACTGGTCGCTGACGGCCTTCCTGCAGGATGCGCAGGTGCGCGTGCCGGGCGCCTTCATGGTCGGCGACCGCGATCCGGTGCGGCACTACTCCGGCCAGCACGAGGCGGGGCTGAAGGCGCTGGTTCCGGACCTCCGCTCACAGGTCGTCGTCCCCGGCGCAGGTCACTGGATCCAGCAGGAACGGCCCGAGGTGGTGAACGGCTGGCTGCTGAAGTTTCTGGACGGGCTGTGAGCCAGTCGACGGACCAATTTGCGACGCCCGTGGATCGGTACGTCCAATTTTGACGTACCGGCGTGCCACACTGTGCCCCGGTTTTTGAAATCGCGATCCGAACCGTTCGCTTCCGGTTGAGTGGAGGCCTCAAGCTTTGCCAAGCGCGAAAAAGTGCACCTTTGTGCACTCAAAAAATATTTGAGTGCACCCTCGTCGGATCACAGACCGGCGATGGCTTCCGCCGTCACCTCGAGGCTGTGCAGGCGTGCATCCAGATCGTGGATCATGCCGGTGACCATCACCTCGTTCACCCCGGTCGTGGCGATAAACTCGGCCAGCTTGGTCCGCACCGTGTCCACGCCGCCGATGGCGGCATAGGTCAGGCGGCTTTCGACCGCCGCGATCTGGCGGGCGTCGAGGACCGTGGCGATGTCGTCCACCGGCGGCTTCAGCTTGCCGGGCTTGCCCGTCACGACCGCCGCGAACGACTGCTGCATCGAGGTCGACAGGCGCTTCGCCTCCGCATCGCTGTCGGCGGCGAAGACGTTGATCGCGGCCATCGAATACGGCTCGGCCAGTTGCTTCGACGGACGGAAGCCGGCGCGATAGGTCTCCAGCGCCTGCAACAGAAGCTCCGGCGCGAAATGGCTGGCGAAGGCGAAGGGCAGGCCCAGATGGGCGGCCAGTTCGGCGCTGAAAAGGCTGGAGCCCAGCAGCCAGATCGGCACCTTCGATCCGGCGCCCGGCCAGGCGGTGACGCGCTGGCCCTCCACAGGATCGCCGAGGAAGTTCTGAAGCTCGAACACATCGCGCGGGAACTGGTCGGCGGCGTCGAAATAGCGGCGCAGGGCGCGCGCGGTCTCACCGTCCGTGCCGGGCGCGCGGCCCAGCCCCAGATCGATCCGGTCGGGATAGAGGGCCGCCAGCGTCCCGAACTGCTCAGCCACCACCAGCGGCGCATGGTTGGGCAGCATGATGCCGCCGGAACCGACGCGAATGGTCTGCGTCTGGCCCGCCACGAAGCCCAGCGCCACGGCCGTCGCGGCGCTGGCGATTCCGGGCATATTGTGGTGCTCGGCCAGCCAGAAGCGGTTGAAGCCGGTCCGTTCCGCCGTCTTCGCCAGTTCGGCGGTTTCCAGAAGGGCGCGGCGGGCGTCGCCGCCCTCGACGATGGGCGACAGGTCGAGCACGGAGAAAGCGGTCATGGCCGACAGATCGGGTCTCCCGCCGGTCATTCAAGTCCTGTCCGGTTACGGATTGCGACGAAACGGGGGTGAAGAGTGAGTGGTGAGTCGTGAGTAAGGGGGCACGCAGCAGGAAGCAGGAAGCGGCGGCTCACGGCGCGGCCAGCATCGCCCGCCTTCTCGACTCACCACTCACTCTTCACTCGCCACAAACGAGAGGCGCGCATAGGCTCTCCGGAATGGAGGGCTCCATGACCATTCTTTCGCCGATCCTCGCCGTCGCCGTGGCCGTCGCGCCCGCACAGGTCTCGCCCGACATCACAGGCGCCTGGGAGGGGCGGTTGTCGGTGGGCGGGCAGTCGATCCGCATCGTCTTCAACGTCGCCGCCGACGGCGCGACCACCATGGACAGCCCCGATCAGGGCGCGCGGGGCATTCCCGCGACCTCGGCGGTCGAAGGGCGCACGGTCCGCTTCACCGTCTCCGCCATCAACGGTCGTTTCGAGGGCTTGCTGGCCGAGGACGGGCGCAGTCTGTCCGGCACGCTGGCGCAGGGCGGCGTGAGCGCGCCCATGCAGTTCCAGCGGGGCGAGATCGCTGCCGGGCCGTCGCGTCCGCAAACGCCGCGGCCGCCGTTCGCCTATCGCAGCGAAGACGTGGCTTTCGACAACCCGGCCGCGCCGGGCGTGCGGCTGGCCGGAACCCTGACCCTGCCGCAGGGATCGGGGCCGTTCCCGGCGGCGGTGCTGGTCACCGGTTCGGGCGCGCAGGATCGGGACGAGACCATTCTGGATCACAAGCCCTTCGCCGTCTGGGCCGACGTCCTGACCAGGCGGGGCGTGGCCGTGCTGCGCTACGATGATCGGGGCGTGGCCGCCTCGACCGGCAGCTTCCTGGGCTCCACCGTCGCCGACTTCGCCGGCGACGCCCGCGCCGCCGTGGACTACCTGCTGACCCGGCAGGACATCGACCATGGCCGGATCGGGGTGATCGGTCACAGCGAGGGCGGGACCATCGCCCCGATGCTGGTGCAGGACGGCGCGCCGCTGGCGTGGATCGTGACGCTGGCGGGCCCGACCGTCTCCGGCGGTGCGATCATCGAGGAACAGGCCCACCTGATCCGCGTCGCCTCCGGCGCCACACCGGAACAGGATGCCGCTCTGGGCGCCCTGCAGGCGTCCCTGATGCGCGCCGTCGCGGACAACGCCGATGATCCGGCGGCGGTCGCGCGCGAGGTCGAGGCCATTCTGGTTGCGGCGGGCCAGCCACAGGCGCAGGCCGCGTCGACGGCCGCCCAGATGAGCTCGGCCTACTATCGTCAGATGATCGCGCACGACCCGTCGGACTCCCTGCGCGCCGTCCGCGTGCCCATGCTGGCCCTGTACGGGAGCAAGGACCTTCAGGTCTCGGCTGATCAGAACGGTCCGGCCCTGCGTGCGCTCAAGCCGGATGCCGACATCGTCGTCCTGCCCGGCCTGAACCACCTGCTCCAGCCCGCGACGACCGGTCTGATGGCGGAGTACGGGCAGATCGAGACCACCCTCGCGCCAGAGGCGATCTCGACCGTGGTCGACTGGGTCGCGGCGCGCAGCGGGCTGTGAGCCGCCTCAGACCGGGTGGGTCGGTTCCGGCTTGTCCGGCGCCGGTTCCGGCGTGGCGGGCACGTCGGGCAGGGGGATGAACTCCAGGTCGTCCTCGGCGGGCAGGGCCATGCGTCCGGCCTTCCAGTCCGCCTTGGCCTGATCGATCCGCTCCTGCGAGGACGAGACGAAGTTCCACCAGATCACGCGTGGCCCCACGGGCTCGCCGCCCAGCACCATGACCGACGACGGGCGGATCGCCTTCACGGTCGGTTCGGCGGTGGGCTCCAGCACGATCATCTGGCCTTCGTGGAAGGTGCGGTCGCCGACCTCGATCTCGCCCTTCACCACATAGAGGGCGCGTTCGGAATAGCCGCCAGCGCCCTTGCCCGGAGGCGGCGCGGTCCGCACGCCCTCGGCCAGTTCCCAGTGAACGTAGAACAGCGGCGACGACACGGGCGCCAAGGCCTTGGCGCCGTAGGCCTCGCCCGCGACCAGACGGGCGAACAGACCCGCGTTCTCATAGGCGGGCTGGCCGTCCTCGCCGAAGTGGTGGAAGGCGGGGGCGGTTTCTTCCAGTTCCTTGGGCAGGGCGACCCAGGCCTGCATTCCGTGCATCGCCCCGCCCTGGCTCTTCTTCAGCGGATCGGTGCGTTCGGAGTGGACGATCCCGCTGCCCGCGGTCATCCAGTTCACCTCGCCCGGGCGGATCGCCTCGGTGGCGCCGGTGTTGTCCCGGTGCATGATCTCGCCCTCGAACAGATAGGTCAGGGTCGACAGGCCGATATGCGGGTGAGGCCGCACATTGATCGCCTCGCTGCCCGGCGCGAACTCCGCCGGCCCCATCTGGTCCAGGAAGATGAACGGCCCCACCATCCGGCGCGAATGGAAGGGCAGCACGCGGCCGACCTCGAACCCGCCCAGGTCCTTGCGGCGCGCGTCGATCACCAGTTCGATCATGTCTGTGTCCCCCGGCCCGTCCCTGGGCCGACCGTCACTATCCGACGTGCGGGGTCACTATGCCAAGGGGGAGGGTGGTCACATTCTTCACGCC
Source organism: Brevundimonas sp. FG8 (assembly GCF_057808845.1). Lineage (NCBI taxonomy): Bacteria > Pseudomonadati > Pseudomonadota > Alphaproteobacteria > Caulobacterales > Caulobacteraceae > Brevundimonas > Brevundimonas sp. FG8. Next base: position 70,275 of record NZ_JBMDIU010000001.1, read on the forward strand.
CCGGGTGACGATGTGGCTCTCGCAGTCCGACACGATGTTCAGGCTGAGCAGTTTCTCACGCAGGAACTTGTCGAAGGCGTGCATGTCGGAGGTGATGATCCGCAGCACATAGTCCTCGCGGCCGGTGATGGTGGCGCACTGCACCACCTCGGGCCAGTGAGCGACGGCGGCCTCGAAGGTGTCCAGATTCTCGCTTGAGGGCAGGCTCAGCTTGACGATGGCGTAGACCTCGAAGTCCAGGCCCAGTTTGTCGGCGTCCAGCAGCGTAACGCGCTTGCGGATGAAGCCGGTATCCTCCAGCCTCTTGATCCGTCGCCAGCAGGGCGAGGCGCTCAGACCGACACGGTCAGCGACCTCGGCAACCGACAATCCGGCGTCCTGTTGAAGGATGTCCAGAATTCGGGCGTCGACGGGATCCAGCTCTTCGGCCAATGCGTTTCTCCACTTATTATTATGGCGCAATAAAATACCCGCGATGTGCACAAGGCAAGGTCAAAATCGAGCGAGCCTTGGCGCCGACCTCGTGCTAGATCGCTGATTGAGGAAAACGCGCTCGGATCAACCGGACGGCAGGACGGAATGAAGAAGCCCAATACGCCCCAATTGTCATTGCGCGTGCCCGAGCCCTCGGGCCGGCCGGGCGACGCCCCGGATTTCAGCCACCTGCGGTTCGACGCCGCCGGGGCTGTGGATCGCCCGGACGTGGCGTCCACGCCGTATGAGATGCGCGATCACGCCTTCCAGCTGGTCCGCGTGCTGGACGATGACGGCAAGGCGGTCGGGCCCTGGAATCCGAATCTGGACCCGGAGACCCTGCGTCAGGGCCTGAAGGCCATGATCCTGACCCGCGCCTTCGACGACCGGATGCACCGCGCCCACCGTCAGGGGAAGACCAGCTTCTATATGAAGTGCACCGGCGAGGAGGCCATCGCGGTCGCGCAGGGGATGATCCTGCGCCGGGAGGACATGGGCTTCCCGACCTATCGCCAGCAGGGACTGCTGATCTCGCGCGGCTATCCGCTGGTCGAGATGATGAACCAGATCTATTCGAACGCTTCCGACCCGATCAAGGGCCGCCAGCTGCCGATCATGTACTCGTCCAAGGAGTACGGCTTCTTCACCATCTCGGGGAACCTCGGGACCCAGGTGCCGCAGGCCGTCGGCTGGGCCATGGCCAGCGCCTACAAGGGCGATGACAAGATCGCCATCAGCTGGATCGGCGACGGAGCCACGGCGGAAGGCGATTTCCACAACGCCCTGACCTTCGCCGCCGTCTACCGCGCGCCGGTGATCCTGAACGTCGTCAACAACCAGTGGGCCATCTCGTCCTTCATGGGCATCGCGGGCGGTCTGGAGACCACCTTCGCGTCCAAGGCCATCGGGTACGGCCTTCCGGCCCTGCGCGTGGACGGCAACGACTTCCTCGCCGTCTGGGCCGCCACCAAGTGGGCCGAGGAGCGGGCGCGCACCAATCAGGGCGCGACGGTCATCGAGCTGTTCACCTACCGGGGCGCGCCCCACTCCACCTCGGACGACCCCAGCCGCTACCGCCCGGGTGACGAGCACGAGAAGTGGCCGCTGGGCGATCCGGTGGACCGCCTGAAGCAGCACCTGATCGCGCTGGGCGAATGGTCCGAGGCGCAGCAGGAAGAAGCCGAGAAAGATGCGGTTGAACAGGTCCGCGCCGCCGGCAAGGAATCCGAAGCCATCGGCACGCTCGGCCAGTCGCGTCCCAGCGTGAAGACCATGTTCGAGGAAGTCTTCGCCACCGAGGACTGGCGCCTCGTGGAACAACGTCGCGAGGTCGGAGTCTGAGCATGGCCGAGCAAACCACCTTCACCGAGGCCGACCGCAACGACGGCGTCGAGCCCGACATGGTCAGCGCCTCCAACGCCCCGGCCTCGACGCCTGCGAGCGGCGACGTCGTGCCGATGAACATGATCCAGGCCCTGAACTCGGCCCTGGACGTCAAGATGGCCGAGGACGGCAACGTCCTGTCGTTCGGCGAGGACGCCGGGTATTTCGGCGGTGTCTTCCGCGTCACCGACCAACTGCAGCAGAAGCACGGCCTGACCCGCAGCTTCGACGCCCCGATTTCGGAATGCGGCATCGTCGCCGCGGCCATCGGCATGGGCGCCTATGGCCTGCGTCCGGTCGTGGAGATCCAGTTCGCCGACTACATCTATCCGGCCTACGACCAGATCGTCTCGGAAGCCGCCAAGCTGCGCTACCGCTCGGGCGGGCAGTTCACGTCTCCGATCACCGTCCGCAGCCCCTACGGCGGCGGCATCTTCGGCGGCCAGACGCACAGCCAGTCGCCGGAAAGCCTGTTCACCCACATCGCCGGCCTGAAGGTCGTGGTGCCGTCCAACCCCTATGACGCCAAGGGCCTGCTGACGGCCTGCATCGAGGACGACGACCCCACCATCTTCTTCGAGCCCAAGCGCCTCTACAACGGCCCGTTCGACGGCTGGCACGAGAAGCCGGTTTCGCCGTGGAAGACGCAGGAACTGGCCCAGGTTCCGACCGGCAAATACGTCGAGCCGATCGGCAAGGCCCGCGTCATGCGCGAGGGCAATGACGTCACCATCCTGGCCTGGGGCACCATGGTCTGGGTGTCGCTGGCGGGCGCCGAACATGCGGGCGTGGACGCCGAGGTCATCGACCTGCGCACCCTCGTGCCGCTCGACATCGAGACTATCGAGGCCTCGGTGAAGAAGACCGGCCGCTGCGTGATCGTGCACGAGGCGCCCAAGACCTCGGGCTACGGCGCCGAGCTGTCGGCCTTGGTGCAGGAGCGTTGCTTCTATCATCTGGAAGCGCCGATCGCCCGCGTCTGCGGCTGGGACACGCCCTATCCGCACGCCTTCGAGTGGGAATATTTCCCCGGCCCCCAACGCGTGGCCGACACCCTGAAAGCCACCATGAGCGGAGGTCGCTGACATGGGTCGTTTCGTCTTCAAACTGCCCGACGTGGGCGAAGGCACCGCCGAGGCCGAACTGGTCGGCTGGCACGTGAAGGTCGGCGACGTGGTCGCCGAGGACCAGATCGTCGCCGACGTCATGACCGACAAGGCCACCGTCGAAATCACCGCCCCGGTCTCGGGCAAGGTCATCGCCATCCACGGCGAACCCGGCCAGATGGTCCCCGTGCGCGGCCCGCTGGTGGAGTTCGAGGTCGAGGGCGCGGGTAATGCCGAGCCTTCTCCCTTCCCCCTCGAGGGGGGAAGGGCCGGGGATGGGGGTGGAGCCGTTGCGCCTCAGGATGTGGCGCGTGAGGCGGTGTCGAGCCCCTCTGCGGAAGCCGCCCAACAGCCTGCCACCACCCCCACCCAACCCTCCCCCCTCGATGGGGAGGGCTCGGCCGGTTCGGCCAACTACGTCTTCAAGCTCCCCGACGTGGGCGAAGGCACCGCCGAGGCGGAGCTGGTCGGCTGGCACGTCAAGGTCGGCGACACGGTGTCCGAGGACCAGATCCTCGCCGACATCATGACCGACAAGGCGACCGTCGAGATCACCTCGCCGGTGTCCGGCACGGTCGTCGCCCTGCATGGCGAAGCCGGTCAGCAGGTGCCCGTCGGCGGTCCGCTGGTCAGCTTCCAGGTCGAGGGCAAGGGCAATGTTTCGGCGGCTGCGCCTGCGGCCCAGAACCCCTCCGTCACGGCGCAAGAGCGCCGCGCCACCTCCCCATCCGCTCGCGCGGACAGGGAGGAGACGGCGACCAAGTCTCCTCCCCGTTCCGAAGGAATGGGGAGGGGGACCGCCGAAGGCGGTGGAGGGGCTCTTGCCCCGCGCACCCTCTCCACGCGCGGCGAACGCCCGCTGGCCTCGCCCGCCGTGCGCAACCGGGCTCGCGATCTGGGGGTCGAACTTCAGTTCGTGCCGGGCTCCGGCCCGGCCGGCCGCATCGAGCACGCCGACCTCGACGCCTTTGTCGCCGGCGGAGCGCGGACGTCCACGTCCGCTTCTTCCTCTTCGACCTATGCCAGGGCCGAGGGGGCGACCGAGGTCCGCATCATCGGCCTGCGCCGGAAGATCGCGGAGAAGATGGCCGAGAGCGTCCGTCGCATCCCGCACATCACCTATGTCGAGGAGATCGACGTCACGGCGCTGGAGGAGCTGCGCGCTCACCTGAACGCCGAGGCGAAGAAGACCGGCAAGGCCAAGCTGAACGTCCTGCCCTTCATCGCCCGCGCCATCGTGGTGGCGCTGCGTGACCAGCCGCAGATCAACGCCACCTACGACGACGAGGCGGGCATTCTGACCGAGCACGCCGCCGTGCATCTGGGCATCGCCGCCCAGACGCCGAACGGCCTGATGGTGCCGGTGGTCCGCCACGCCGAGGCTCGTGATCCCTACGACACGGCGGCCGAGATCGCCCGCGTCTCGGGCGCGGCCAAGGACGGTTCGGCCAAGCGCGAGGAGCTCTCGGGCTCGACCATCACCATCACCTCGCTGGGCACGCTGGGCGGGGTGGTTCACACCCCGATCATCAACCACCCGGAAGTCGCCATCGTCGGTCCGAACAAGATCATCGAGCGCGTCGTGGTGAAGGACGGCCAGATGGTCGTCCGCAAGATGATGAACCTGTCCTCGTCCTTCGATCACCGCATCGTTGACGGCCACGACGCGGCCGTCTTCGTCCAGCGCATCAAGGGCCTGCTGGAGCATCCCGCGACGTTGTGGATGTAATCCCTGTCCGCTCATTCCGGCAAAGCCGGGGCCCGGTGCTTTGGGTGATGGAGCGTAGAGGCGTGGGACGAAACGATGGTTCTGAGGCGCTGGCGTCAGGCTGGACAGAACTGGGGCCCCGCCTTCGCGGGGATGAGCGGAGAGAGGGAGGCTGTCGATGAAGATCAGGGTCCTGCTGACCGCCCTTGGTCTGGCCTCTGCGTTTGCCTTTCCGGCCGTGGCCTGCACACGGTCACCGGACAACGCCGTCTATCGCATGGCCTATTTTCACTCCGTGACCTCGGTCTATGTCGCGGTCGCGGAGGACTTCCGCCCGGCGGACCCTCGCTATCCGTCAGACGAGTTTATGGTTCGAATGAAGCCGGTGGAGACGGTCTGGGGCAACGCTCCCGGGCAGGCCCTGACGCTGAACTTCACACCGGGCGCCTGCACCGAGTGGTTCTTCGATGAGGACGAGCTCCAGGTCCAACGGATCAACGGCGGGCGCTATTTCGTGTTTGTGGCGCCGGACGGGGAGCGGGACCCGAGCCTGATCCATGTCGAGCCGGCGGGGGCGCGGACGGGTGCGGAGGCCATGGTCCGTCTCGGACATCTCCAGATGCGTGGCGATCTGGCCCCGCGCCCCGACAGCCCGGTTATGCCGGAGTGGCCCCCCGCGTCCGTGGCTAACCAGAACCACCGACCGACCTTGCCGCATTGGCTTCCATGGGTCAGCGGCGCTTCCATCATCTCCCTCTTCCTCGGCTTCCTGATCGGACGCGGTCGCACCGCGCGAACCAAGAAATCCAAGACCTCATGACCCAGACCCTCAAAACCAAAGTCCTCATCATCGGCGCCGGCACCGGCGGCTATGTCGCGGGCATTCGCTGCGGCCAGCTGGGCCTCGACACCGTGCTGGTGGACGGCGGGGATGGCCTCGGCGGGACCTGTCTGAACGTCGGCTGCATTCCGTCCAAGGCCATCATCCATGCGGCCAACAAGTTCGAGACGGTGGCCAAGGCCGCTGACGGCGGGACGTTGGGCATCACGGCGGCCAGGCCCGCCGTCGATCTGTCCAAGACGGTTGAGTGGAAGGACGGCATCGTCAAGAAGCTGAACAACGGCGTCGCGGCCCTGCTGAAGAAGGCCAAGGTCAAGGTCATCAACGGCTGGGCCACCTTCGCCGACGCCAAGACCTGCACGGTGAAGACCGCCGACGGCGACATCACCATCACCGCCGAGCACGTCATTCTGGCGACGGGCTCCGAGCCGGTCGAACTGCCCTTCCTGCCCTTCGGCGGCGACGTGATCTCGTCCACCGAGGCGCTGTCGTTGCCGGACGTTCCGAAGAAGCTGGTCGTCGTCGGCGGCGGCTATATCGGGCTGGAGCTGGGCATCGCCTTCCGCAAGCTGGGCGCGGAAGTCGCCATTGTCGAAATGGCCGACCGCCTGTTGCCGCTCTACGACAAGGCCCTGACAGAGCCGGTCGCCAAATGGCTGCTGAAGCACGGCGTCGAACTGCACCTCGGCGCCAAGGCGGGCTCCTTCGAGAACGGCGCGCTGAACGTCACCGGCGCCGATGGTCAGGCGCTGAAGATCAAGGCCGACAAGGTGCTGGTCACCGTCGGTCGCAAGCCGCGCACCAAGGGCTTCGGGCTGGAGAACATGGGCGTGGCCATGGCCGGGCCGTTCGTGAAGATCGACGACCGCTGCGCCACCTCGATGAAGAACGTCTGGGCGGTCGGCGACCTGACCGGCGAACCCATGCTGGCCCACAAGGGCTCGGCGCAGGGCGAGGTGGTCGCCGAGATCATTGCGGGCCATGACAAGCGCTTCGATCCCGTCACCATCGCCGCCGTCTGCTTCACCGAGCCGGAAATTGTCTCGGCGGGCCTCGGGCCGCACGATGTGGCGGGCCGCGACGATGTGATCCAGGCGGTCTTCCCGCTGATGGCCATCGGCCGGGCGCTGGCCATCGAAGCCGGCGAGGACGGTGGCTTCGTCCGTGTTCTGGCGTCGAAGACCGACCACCGTCTGCTGGGTGTTCAGGCCGTCGGCCAGCACGTCTCGGAACTCTCGAACAGCTTTGCCCAGATGCTGGAAATGGGCGCGGTGCTGGAGGACGTGGCCGGAACCATCCACGTCCACCCGACGCTGGGCGAGGCCTTCCATGAGGCGTCGCTGCGCGCGTTGGGTCACGCGATCCATATCTGAGTGGAGGGAGTAGGCAGTAGGGAATAGGCAGTAGGGGCGGCCGGAGGCTCTGGTCGACTGTCAGGCCTCCCTACTGCCTACTGCCTATTCCCTACTGCCTCGTCCTCCCCTTCGCCCAACCGTCACAATCCTCTGGTCTAAGCGGCGCACCTTACCCGTTGTCCGGAGACTGACGATGACCCGCGCCCTGCTCGCCGCCGCCTCGGCGGTCGCCCTGCTCGCCCTCGGCGCCTGCGGCGACAACAACACCGCCACCCGCTCCGGCATCTGGGCCGCCGGCTCCTCGACGGTCTTCCCCTTCGCCACCCGCGTGGCCGAGAATTTCCAGCGCACCCAGGGCGGCGCGGCGCCGCGCGTTGAGGCGCTGGGCACCGGCGGCGGCATTCAGGCCTTCTGTCAGGGTGTCGGCCCGACCACCCCGGACATCGCCAACGCCTCGCGCCCGATGAAGAAGTCGGAGTTCGAGCTTTGCCAGAAGAACGGCGTCACCGACATCGTCGAGATCAAGATCGGCTATGACGGCATCGTCATCGCCACCGCCCGCACCGGCAACAGCTTCAACTTCCGTCTGGAAGACATCTATCTGGGTCTGGCCAAGGACGTTCCGGGCGCCAACGGCGCCTTCGTGCCGAACCCGGCCACCACCTGGAATCAGGTGAACCCGGCCCTGCCGAACCAGCGCATCCAGGTCTACGGCCCGCCGCCGACCTCGGGCACCCGCGACGCCTTCCTGGAGCTGGGCATGGCGCCGGGCGCCAAGCTGATCCCGGCTCTGGCCGCCCTGGCTGATGCCGACAAGGAGCGCTTCGAGACCCTCGCCCACACGGTTCGCGAGGACCAGCAGTGGATCGACTCGGGCGAGAACGACAACGCCATCGTCCAGACCCTGACCCGCACGCCGGGTTCGCTGGGTGTGTTCGGCTTCTCGTTCCTCGAGCAGAACATGGACACGGTGAAGGCCGAGACCATCAACGGCGTGGCCCCCTCGGCCGACACCATCGCGGATGGCACCTATCCGCTGGCGCGCAGCCTCTACATCTATGTGAAGAAGCAGCACGTCGGCGTGACGCCGGGCCTTGAGCAGTTCGTCATGGAGTTCATGTCGGAAGCCTCCGCCGGTCGCGGCGGCTATCTGCAGGACCGGGGTCTGGTGCCGCTCCCGGAAGACCAGCTGGCCGCCCAGCGCGCCATCGCCCAGGCGCTGACGGTCATGACCGCGCCGAACTGAGTTCGGACGTCGCCTGAAAAAACAGAAGGCCCCGGAGCGATCCGGGGCCTTTTGCTTTCCTCTACCTTCTCCTCCAAGGGGAGAAGGATGATTCAGGCCGCCGCCCGTCTCCGCAGGCGGGCGATCCGGCGCAGGCGGCGCCAGAAGCGGCCGCGGTCCGGTTCGGGATAGGGCTGCAGGTTCTCGATGAACTGCTCGGCGGAGGCCCGCCAGCTGAACTTCTCGGCATAGGCGCGGACGGTGGCCCGGTCGCATTCCAGCGCCTTCAGACAGGCGGTGCGCAGGTCCTCGTCGATGGCCCCGGCGTCCGAGCCCGGAATGATGTCGATCGGGCCGTGGGCCGGATAGGCGGCGACCGGGGTGCCGGTGGCCATGGCCTCGAGGATCACCAGACCGAAGGTGTCGGTCCAGCTGGGGAAGACGAAGACGTCGGCGTCGCGGAAGCATCGCGCCAGTTCCTCGCCGAAGCGGGCGCCGAGGAATTTCGCTTCCGGATACTTGGCCTGCAGCTCCTCGCGCGCCGGACCGTCGCCGACCACGATCTTGGTGCCCGGCAGGTCCTGTTCGAGGAAGGATTCGATGTTCTTCTCGACCGCCACCCGGCCGACATTGAGGAAGAACGGGCGCGGCCAGTCCTTGCCGCCCAGCTCGTCATAGATGCGCGGCAGATCGGGGTTGAACTGCTCGGTGTCCACGCCCCGCGTCCACGGTGAGACGTTGCGGAAGCCGTGCGCCGTCAGCTCGTCACGCAGGGTCGGGGTGGCGACCATCAGCCGTCCCGACGGCTTGTGGAACCACTTCATATAGGCGTAGCCGACCTGCACCGGGATCGGGAACCGGGCCGAGACGTACTCGGGGAATTTGGTGTGGTAGCTGGTCGTGAACGGCAGCTTCCATTCCACGCAGATGCGGCGCGTGGCGATGCCGATCGGGCCTTCGGTGGCGATGTGAACAGCCTCGGGCTCAAAGGCGCGCAGGCGCTCGCGAATCTCTTCCTCCGCGCCCAGCGCCAGCCGGATCTCCGGATAGGTGGGGCAGGGGATGGTCTTGAATTGGCTCGGCTCAACGACCTCCACCTCATGACCCATGGCGCGGCATTCCGCCGTGATCCGGGACAGGGTGCGGACGACGCCGTTGACCTGGGGCTCCCAGGCGTCGGTGGCCAGAACGATGCGCATGTGGGCCGAAAGGCTCCGCCGTTGATCGGATGAATGGTCTAGCGCTTCGCGATGACGTTGGCGAGACGAAGCTACAGCGGCCCCATTAAAGAGGCAGGGCCGTCGTCGCCTTCACCTCTTCGAGAACGGCATAGGTTCGGGTCTCTCGGACCCCCGGCATCCGCACCAGAACGTCGCCCAGGAAGGCGCGATAGGCGTCCATGTCGCCGACGCGGGCCTTGATCAGGTAGTCGAAGCCGCCGGCGACCATATGACACTCCAGCACCTCGGGCTGGCGGCGCACGGCCTCGGCGAAGGCCTCGAACATGTCGCCGGTAGTGCGGTCCAGCAGGACCTCGACGAAGATCATCAGGCCCCGCCCCACCTTCGCCGGGTCGATCAGGGCGGCGTAGCCGGTGATGACCTTCTTCTCGCGCAGCCGCCGGACCCGTTCGAAGCAGGCGGCGGGCGACAGATTGCAGCGCCGCGCCAGTTCCGCGTTGGAGATACGGCCGTCCTCCTGCAGGGCCTTGAGCAGGCGGCGGTCGACGGGATCAAGCTTTTCCATCGGTTCAGACCCTGTGTGGCCGAACGATCTTCGACTCTGCGGTCCATCATACGATGCACATTCGGAGTTGTCCGCCATATATGGCCGATCACACAGGATATCCGCGCCCATGACCACCGTCGCCTTCACCCCCTCGAGCGTCGCCGGCTGGGATACGCTGGACCACGGCAAATTCGCCGATGAGACCGCGACCGTTCGCGGCCTGCTGGACCGCACGCCGCTTGACGCCGCCGAACGCGCCGCCGTGCTGGCCTCGGCCACCGATCTGGTCGAGCGCGCCCGCCGCAGCGTGAAGAAGCAGGGCGTGGTCGAAAGCTTCCTGCAGGAGTTCTCGCTGGGCACCCGCGAGGGTCTGGCCCTGATGTGCCTGGCCGAAGCCCTGCTGCGCACTCCGGACGAAGAGACCCGCGACCGCCTGATCGCAGAGAAGATCGGTTCGGCAGACTGGGCCTCGCACCTCGGCCAATCTGACAGCCTGTTCGTCAACGCCTCGACCTGGGGCCTGATGCTGACCGGCAAGCTGGTGGATGTCGACGAGGAGGCGAAGACGGACCTGCCCGGCTTCCTGAAGCGCATCGTCGGCCGTCTGGGCGAGCCGGTGATCCGCGAGGCGGTCGCCGCCGCCGTCCGCATCATGGGCGAGCAGTTCGTGGTCGGCCGCACCATCGAGGCGGCGCTGAAGCGCTCGAACAAGGAAGGCTGGCTGTGCTCGTTCGACATGCTGGGCGAGGGCGCCCGCACCGCCCATGACGCCGAACGCTATGAGAAGATCTATGCCGACGCCATCGAGGCCGTGGGCAAGACCGCCAAGGGTCAGGGGCCGGAAGTCGGCCACGGCGTCTCGGTCAAGCTGTCGGCCCTGTCGCCCCGCTATGAGGCGGTGCACGAGGATCGCGTCTGGTCCGAGCTGTATCCGCGCGTGAAGCGCCTCGCCCTGATCGCCGCGAAGTACGACATCAACTTCACCATGGACGCGGAGGAGGCCGACCGCCTCGCCCTGTCGCTGAAGCTGCTGGACCGGCTCGCCAACGAGGCGGAGCTGGGCGAATGGAGGGGCCTCGGTCTGGCCGTGCAGGCCTATCAGAAGCGCTGCCCGGAAGTGATCCGTCGCGTGGCCGAGCTGGCGAAGACCTCGGGCCGTCGCCTGATGGTCCGTCTGGTCAAGGGCGCCTACTGGGACACCGAGATCAAGCGCGCCCAGCAGTTCGGCCGCACCGACTATCCGGTCTTCACCACCAAGGCCGCGACCGATCTGAACTATCTGGTCTGCGCCCGACTGATGATCGAGGCCGCGCCGCATATCTACAGCCAGTTCGCGACCCACAACGCCCACTCGCTGGCCGCCGTTTACAAGATGGCGTCGGAGCGCGGTGTGAAGATCGAGTTCCAGCGGCTGCACGGCATGGGCGAGGCCCTGTACGACGCCGCCCGCGACGCCTTCGGGCCGGTGACCGTGCGCGCCTACGCCCCCGTCGGCGGGCATGAGGACCTGCTGCCCTATCTGGTGCGTCGCCTGCTGGAGAACGGCGCCAACTCCAGCTTCGTCCACGCCCTGCTGGACGAGCGCGTCCCCGCCGCGGCCGTCGCCGCTGACCCCATCACGACCGTCGAGGCTCATCCCGACCGTCACGCCAAGATCCCCGTTCCGAAGGATATGTACATGGACCGCCAGAACTCGCTCGGCCGCGACTACTCCCAGCTCGCCGACCGCGAGCGGCACGCCCTCGCCCTTCAGAAGGTGGACAGCGAGAAGCTGACCTCCGGCCCGATCATCGGCGGCAAGCTGAAGGCGGGAACGAACGCGCAGGACGTGACCAATCCGTTCGACACGACGCAGGTGCTGGGTCACGTCTCGGAAGCTTCGGCGGAAGACATTGATGCGGCCGTGGACGCCGCCGCCCGCGCCCAGATCGTCTGGGACCGCAAGGGCGGCGCGGGCCGCGCCCCGGTGCTGCGCGCCATGGCCGATGCGCTGGAAGCCGACATGGATCGTCTGGTCGCCCTGCTGTCGCGCGAAGCCGGCAAGACCCTGAACGACGGCGTCGCCGAGGTGCGCGAGGCGGCCGACTTCTGCCGCTACTACGCCATGCTGGCGGAGCGTGACTTCGGCGGCGCGCAGGAGCTGAAGGGCCCGGTGGGCGAGATCAACTCGCTGGTCCTGCACGGTCGCGGGATCTTCGCCTGCATCAGCCCGTGGAACTTCCCGCTGGCCATCTTCACCGGCCAGATCGCGGCCGCCCTGGCCGCCGGCAACGCCGTGCTGGCCAAGCCCGCCGAACAGACCCCGCTGATCGCCGCGGAGGCCGTGCGCCTGTATTACAAGGCCGGTCTGGATGCGAACCTGCTGGCCCTCGTTCCGGGGCGCGGCGAGACCGTCGGCGCGGCTCTGGTTTCGCACCCCGGCATCGACGGCGTCGCCTTCACCGGCGGCACCGACACCGCCGGCGCCATCAACCGCGCGCTGGCGGCCCGTCCGGGCGCCATCATCCCCTTCATCGCCGAGACCGGCGGCCTGAACGGCATGTTCGTGGACACCACGGCGCTGAAGGAGCAGGTGATCGACGACGTTATCCTGTCGGCCTTCGGTTCGTCGGGTCAGCGCTGCTCGGCGCTGCGTCTGCTCTATGTGCCGAACGAGGCGGCGGACGCCCTGATCGAAGGCCTGAAGGGCGCGCTGGCGGCCCAGGTCGTCGGCGACCCGACCGATCCGTCCACCGACATCGGCCCGGTCATCGACGCCGACGCCAAGGCCATGCTGGAGGCCCACCTGAACCGTCTGGGCGGCGACGCGAAGATCATCGCCCGCGCCGAACTGCCCGCCGGTTCGGACAAGGGCCACGTCTTCGCCCCGACCATCGCCGAGATCCCGACCCCCGACTATCTGGAGCGCGAGGTCTTCGGCCCGATCCTGCACATCTGCCGCTACGAGCCGTCGAAGCTGAAGGAGACGGCGTCGAAGCTGGCGCAGCGCGGCTACGGCCTGACGCTGGGCGTGCACAGCCGTATCGAGGCCTTCGCCGAAGAGGTCACCCGTCTGGTTCCGGCGGGCAATGTCTACATCAACCGCTCGATCATCGGCGCGGTGGTCGGGGTCCAGCCCTTCGGCGGCGAGGGCCTGTCGGGCACCGGCCCCAAGGCGGGCGGCCCCTACAGCCTGATCCGCTATGCGTCCGAAAAGGCCATCAGCAACAACATCTCCGCCCAGGGCGGCGACCCGGCGCTGCTGAATCTGTAGGCCTGATCTCACCGGCTCACCTCCCCGTCGCCCCTTCAAGGCGATGGGGAGGACAGATCGGCGACTTCGCCGATCAGGTGGGGGCGGCGCAGGAGGTCGACGGTTAGCCGCCGACACCGGTGTTCGAGGCGTCTGCTGCCCTGACGGAGCCGCCCTCTCCTGATCGCCGCTGACGCGTCGATCTGTCCTCTCCATTCGCCTTCGCGAACGGAGAGGTGAGCGCCAGCTGCAATCTCAGCCTACGCCGCCGCCTTTTCCTCGGCCCGGAGCGTCAGCACCCGCACGCCGTCCTTCGTGACCGCGACGGTATGCTCGAACTGGGCGGACAGCTTCCCGTCGACGGTTGTGACGGTCCAGCCGTCGTCGCCGGTCTCGACGCCCGCGCGGCCCTGATTCAGCATCGGCTCGATGGTGAAGGTCATGCCCTCGCGCAGGGTCAGACCCTTGCCCGGCTTGCCGAAATGCAGGACCTGCGGGTCTTCGTGCATCTCGCGTCCGATGCCGTGCCCGCAGTAGTCGCGCACAACCGAATAGCCGGCCTTTTTCGCATGACTTTCGATGGCGAAACCGATGTCGCCCAGCGTCGCGCCCGGCTTCACCGCCCGTATGCCCTTCCACATCGCTTCATAGGTGGTCCGCACCAGCCGCTTCGCCGGCGCCGCCACTTCCCCGATGAGATAGGTCTTGGAGGAGTCGGCGATGAAGCCGTTCTTCTCCAGCGTGATGTCCAGATTGACGATGTCGCCGTTTTTCAGAATCTCCTCCGTCGACGGCACGCCGTGGCAGACCACCTCATTGATCGAGCAGTTCAGCACGAAGCCGTAGCCGTACTGGCCCTTGGACGCGGGCCGCGACTTCAGGTCGTTGACGATGAAGGCCTCGACCCGGTCGTTGACCTCCATGGTGCTCATGCCGGCCAGCGGCAGGGTGTCGATGTGGGCGAATACGGACGCCAGCAGGCGCCCGGACTCGGCCATCAGTTCGATCTCTTCCGGCGTCTTGGTCATGCCGCTGCTCCCGTCGCCGGGGATGCGTCCACGCCCGCCGCCTTCAGCTCGCGCGCCGCCAGTTCCTGGAACGTCAGGCCGGGGTTCAACTCGCCCAGCATGCCGATCCGCATCCAGAAGGCCGCCTGTCCGTTGATCGACCGGCACGACGCCTTGCTGGCCCGGCGCAACTGCTCGTGCAGCTCATCCTCGATGTTGACGATGCCCATGGGGCGAACTCCGAATATACGTTTCGTATATGCGGCATATAGGTCTGACCGGGTGGTTTCAAGGCGGGGTCAGCGCCGTGTCACCCACGCAGGCGATGGCCGATCCTCCTCTCGCCGTGATGACGACGGGCATATCGAACCGTCCGCTACCGGTCTTGAGGGTCACGCTATCGTCCTCCGCCGGGGTCATCCGCAGGGGGCAGTTTCCAAGAACCTACCGCGTTGCAGGGCCTGTGTGTTCGCCTCGCGTGCGGCGAGGCAGGTCGCGAAGGGAGTTACGATGACCAGATCAACCCTCCCATGAAATCCCCCTCCTCCCATGACGGAGTGGCGTGAAAGGGGAGTGAACTCTTGGGCGGGGGCGGCGCCGTTGATACCGCTGGTTGATCCGTGAGTTCCGGCCCGCTAGGGCTAACGAGCTTGGCTTTTGAACTTCCGGGGGGAATATGTCGTATCTTCAAAAGGCTGCCTTGGCCGTCACCTTGGCTGTTAGCCTTATGGTCTCAGGTTGCGGGCTCGGTGGTCCTGCTGCCGGAACTTGCCTGAGCGAAGATTCTCAAGCCGTGATCATAGATCTCGTGCGAGAAGAAGTTGAGAAGCGAGCCGCCCGCGACTTGCGTGACGGTGATCGCCAGATCGCGTCGATGGCCAATCTGCGCGCCAGTCTGGCCCTCATCCAACTCGCCATCGAGGACGTCCGGACCTCGAAAGAAGACCCTGACAGCAGTCGCAAATTTTGCGCGGGGTCGTTTAAGGCCGTGTTCCCGGCAGCGATGATTGCGGACGCGGAGAAGAGCTATGAATTGATCGGCGCGGGCACGATTGAAACCCTTGCGGATCAGTACGGGGTTGAGCGGTCAGCCGATACCTTCACCTACGATCTCGATTTCTCGGTCCAGCCCACCGATGACGGTAAGAAAATCTACGGAGAGATCGAGCAGCCGGATTCGCTGGTGAACTTCCTCGCTGAAATGGTCGTCGCGCACTTGGCGAGTGGAGAAATCCAGAGGGTCAAGACAGCGGAGGCGCAGGCTGCGGCGGAACAGGACCGGTTGAACCTCGAAGCCCAGACCGCCCAGCGGCAGGCCGTGCTCTCCGAGGCTCGCACCGAGTATGACCTGTCCCGCCAGACCCTGACCGCGATGTGGGATGCCATGCCCAAGGATGCCCAGGATCAGCTTGCCGCGAACCAGACCGCCTGGAACCAGCGCAAGCGCGCCGACTGCAATCTGGAGGCCGCCCAGTACTCGACCGAGCCCACCGAGCGCGAGGCCGCGCGGATGCGTTGCGATGCGCGAATGACGCGCGAGCGGGTAAGCGCCTTGAGGAGTTGGGCCGGCTACTGACGACCGCTCTAGCGAGTTGACTCAAAGCTCTTCTCTTCGGTCAGCGGTGCGATGAACAGCCGGTCACAGCGGTCATGCTCGTCCTTCAGGGGGATGACCTCGAAGCCGTCGGCGGCGGCCTCGACCTGCTCGGCGAGGGCGCTGAACGCCGCCTCCTGGCCTTCACGACCGTACAGCAGATAGCCGTCCCGGGCGTCGATGACGCCATAGGACGGACCGCCTTCGAGGAGGGTGTCGATGTCCATGGTCATAGGAAGGGAAAGCCGAAGCCCCGATCCGGTTTCAAACGGCCAAGGTCTCAGCCCTTCGGCCATCCGCCCGCGCGGCTGAGCGCGCTCGGAGCCGGACGGCCTATCTTCTCGCCGATCCAGCGGGCCGTTCCGATCAACTGGTCGAGGTCGTAGCCGGTCTCGAACCCGGCCCGTTCGAGCATGTAGACCAGGTCCTCGGTGGCGATATTACCGGTCGCGCCGGGGGCGAAGGGGCAGCCGCCGATGCCGCCGACAGAGGCGTCAAGGATGTCCACGCCCGCTTCCACGCCCGCATAGGCGTTGGCCAGACCGGTGTTGCGGGTGTCGTGGAAATGCAGGCGCAGGATCGCCTCCGGCGCGGCCTTGCGGGCGGCCTCGACCTTGCGGGTGACGGCCCAAGGGTCACCGACGCCGATGGTGTCGGCCAGGGCGATCTCCGCCACGCCCAAGGCCGCGATCCGGCCGACCAGACCGGCCACCTGATCGACCCCGACCTCGCCGTCGAAGGGGCAGCCCCAGACGCAGGACAGGGTGGCCGACAGGGACGGTGCGTCGCCGGTCGCGGAGCCCGCATTGGCCCGACCGGCGATGATCCCGGCCAGCATCTCGACCTGCTGGTCCACGGTCAGACCCTGATTCCTGAGCCCGAAGCCGTCGGTGGCGGACATGGCGACGTTCACCTCATCCACCGCCGTGCCGAGGGCCCGGTCATAGCCCTTGCCGTTCAGGACCAGACCGATGCGGCTGCGGCCCTCCTGGTGCGGCAGGGCGGCCATGACCTCTTCAGCCCCGGCCATCTGCGGGACGTACTTCGGATGGACGAAGCTGACGGCCTCGATCCGACGCGCGCCGGCGGCCTCGAGCCGTTGGACGAAGTCGGCGCGGACGGCGGGCTCGAGCACCGCCTTCTCGTTCTGCAGGCCGTCGCGGGGGCCGACCTCGACGATGGTGATGCGGCGGCTCATTGGCCCGGCGCCGTCGTCAGGGCCGCGCCGGTGGGGGCGTAGAGGAACAGGTCCACGTCATCCCCCTGCGAGTAGTTGTGGCCGCGCACTTCGCGCACCACCCGGCCGGTGACGCCGATCCGGGCCGTGGCCGCGCGGAAGGCTTCGGCCTCACGCTCCTCGACGATGACCGGGCGGCCCTCGGCCAGAGCCTTGGCGGCGCCCTCGGCGTCGGTCAGCTCGGTGTCCCGCCCGGTCAGGAAGACGAAGCTGGGCTCGTGATAGCCGGCGATGGCGACAGGGCCGGGGCGACCCTGACGTGGGTGCAGGTCATTGTCGTACAGCGCCTTGTCGAGCTGGGGCGAGACCGACAGCGGGCGCAACTGGCGCAGGGTGCCCGCCAGCGCGCCGTGTGCGACGACACCCAGGGTGATGCTGACCAGCACGGCGGTGACCGCCGCCCGGTGCATCAGCAGGAAGGCCCCGATCAGGCCCGCCAGAACGGCGAAGACGATGGTGATGGTGGCCCAGGTCTGGGCGGTCGACTTGCCGAACTCGGTCAGGCCATAGACCACGCCCGCCGCCAGCAGGACGCCGACGAAGACGGACAGCCCGGCCCCGGTCCAGCGCGAGACCTTGCCGATGGGCCGGGTCAGGGCCGCGGCCGCCAGCAGGGCCAGGGCGCCGAAGGTGGGCAGGTTGTAGTGGATCAGCTTGGTCGGGGTCAGCTCGAAGATGATCCACGCCGGGACCAGCCAGCAGACGAGGAAGCGGATCGTCGGCTCGGCCCGACGATGCCAGCCGGTCGAGACCGCGGCAGGCAGCAGCAGGGTGGCCGGGAAGAAGGTGATCAGCGAGGCGATCAGGTAGTAGCCCGGAGGGGCGCCGTGGCTCTCGTGGCCGCCCGCGATCTTGGGCGCCAGATCGCCCGCGATGGCCTCCCGCCAGAAGCCGCCGTCGGTGGCGATGGTGATGGCGATGGCCCATGGCCCCACGAGCAGCGCCACCAGCGGCAGTCCCCAGCCCCAGCCGAGCCGCTTCAGCCAGCGGAAGTCGCGGTCCCAGGCCGAGACCAGCAGCATGGCCGGTGCGATGACGATCAGGCCGATCGGGCCCTTGATCAGGATCGACAGCCCCAGCCCGAACCAGAACATCAGCTTGTGAGGTCGTTGTGGAGCCTCTCCGGCCTTCGAGGCCAGATAGATGCGCGCCAGCCCGGCCATGGCGAGGGTGACGGCTCCGCACAGCATGGCGTCCGTCTTGGCGATGCCGGCCTCGGTGGAGAGCAGGAAGGAGGCGCCCATGATGGCGCCCGCCAGGAAGCCCGCCCGGTTGCCGAACATGGCCTGCCCCACCCAGGCGATGGCGGCGGCGGCCATCATGGCGCCGAGGATGGAGGGGATGCGGTAGGGCTGGATGTCCCGGTTCTCGACCCTGGACGTGGCGGCCACGGCGGCGGCCTGCATCCAGTAGATGCCGACCGGCTTTTTCCAGCGCGGATCGTCCTGGAAGCGGATGTCGACGTAGTCGCCGCTCTCCAGCATCTGGGACGTCGCCTGGGCGTAGCGGCTCTCGTCCCGATCCAGCGGCGGCAACAGCGCCAGCACGGGCAGTCCAGCGAACAGGGCGATCAGCGCCGCCAGCAAGGGGCCGCGCCATCCGGCGATGTATTTGTCGAGGTCGGGACGGATCATGGATGCAGTCCTACCACGCCGGTTCCGGCGCCGTCATGCGGTGTGCGGAGCATGGCTCCCGTCCGGGCGCGAAACCGGCTAGAGAGCGATTATGACCGAAGCCGCTCCCGACATCTCCGTCGTCGTTCCCGTCCATGACGAGGAGGGCGCCGCTGGCCCGCTGGCCCGCGAGATCGCCGCCGCCTTCGCCGGGCGCTCGTTCGAGATGGTGTTCGTCAACGACGCCTCGAAGGACCGGACGCTGGATGAGCTGCGCGCCCTGCAGGGCGAGCTGCCGCAGCTGCGGGTGCTGAGCCATGGCTCCAACGCGGGCCAGAGCCGCGCCGTGCGGACCGGGGTGCTGGCCGCGCGGGGCGCCATCGTCGTCACGCTGGACGGCGATGGGCAGAACCCGCCCGCCGACGCGCCCAAGCTGGCCGACCTGCTGGCCGCCTCGCCGCCGAACGTGGCGCTGGTGGGCGGCGTGCGCGCCAGGCGGCAGGACTCGGAAGCCAAGCGCTGGGCCTCGCGCTGGGCCAACCGCATCCGCAAGAACCTGCTGTCGGACGATGCCGACGACACCGGCTGCGGGCTGAAGGCCTTCCGTCGGGACGTCTTCCTGCGCCTTCCGTACTTCGACCACATCCATCGCTATCTGCCCGCCCTGATGATCCGCGAGGGGTATGAGAACCGCTACCTCGACGTCGACCACCGCCATCGCGAGACCGGGCGATCGAAGTATACGAACTGGGGGCGGCTGATGGCCTCCTTCTCGGACCTGCTGGGCGTGATGTGGCTCAAGTCCCGGTCGCGCAAGCCGGGCGCGATCAGCGAGTTCTGAGCCCGGTTCGCCTGCCGGGGGAGCGGGCGTAGCGGTATGGAGCGATCCGGGGTATCTATCGTTAACAAGCGCGGCCGTGAGCGGCCGGGAATGGAGCCTCGCCGATGCTGGTCGCCTTGCCGCTGCTGCTGATCCCGGTGGTCCTGTACAACATCGTGGTGCTGTCGAACGTCATGTCGGGCGGGGATGTGAACCTGGCCGCGGGCGGCGCCGACGCCATTCTGCGCGACCCGATGTTCTCGATCCCGATGGCTTCGGGGACCAGCTGGAACGTGGGGGTGGGCGACCTGATCCTGCTGCTGTCGCTGATCCTGCTGTTCTTCGAGCTGCTGAAGTCGACCTCCAGCCAGAAAGTCGCGATCGTCAATCACGCCCTGTCGATGGTGCTGTTCATCATCGTGCTGGTCGAGTTCCTGCTGATGAAGGGCTTCGCCACCTCGACCTTCTTCCTGATCGTGGTGATGGTCATGCTGGACGTGCTGGCCGGTTTCATCGTGACGATCATCTCGGCCCGGAAGGATCTGGACTTCGGCGGCGGCGCGTAGGGGCTCCTTTTTGGGGCCTAACGCTCGCGACGCGGTCGCTCGCTGCTTGAGGCCCGTTGTTTGACGGCGCTTGTGTCGGGCGCCCCTCCACCACGTTTCGCGCGGTCCCCCTCCCCTGAAGGGGGAGGAACTTGTTCCGGCCTCAAGGAGCGAGGCTCCGCGAGCCGAGCGTTAGGCCACTCAGGTAAATGCCACGAAGATCAGGGTCACGACGGTGATGTCAAAGGCGCGGGTCAGGAAGCGGGGCATGACGGGTTCCGGAACGGGTCGATCTGACCTGTCGCCAGCAAGGACCGTGCCGGGCGTCTAGATGTCGGTGTCTTCCGTGCGGCCCGGTTTGGGGCGGCGGTCGACAGTTCCGGAATACTCGGTTCCCAGATAGGCGCTGCGGGCCGCGTCCAGCACGGGCTGACCGCCCTTGAGCCCGCGCTTCTGGCCGGTCTGCCCCATCATCTGGGCGGTGAAGATGGCCGCCGAGCCGTCGGGGGGCGGGGTCGCGGCAGCTCTTGCCGGGGGCTGGGCCTCTTCTGCCGCAGTCTCGACCGGCACCAGGGCGCGCGAGGTCGAGCCGGCCCGGCGCTGTCGCTCCCGGCGTTCGGACGCGCGCCGCTCCGGAGCCTCGACCGGGCCGATGCCGTCGACCGGCCGGGTCATCCCTTAGACAGCTTGTCCAGCTGGGCGCGCATCTCGTCCATCTGGCGGCGCATGTCCTCCAGCGGATCGGGCGCGCCGGGCTCGTCAGCGGCGGGAGCCGGGGTCTGGGCCGGTGTGGCCTGGCGGGCGACGCCGCCGAAGCCGGGCCACATCTTCATGGCTTCCGCGAACATGGCCATGTTCCGCTTCACCGCCTCGTCCATCAAACCGGCGCCGGGGGCGCCGCCGAAAGCCTTGGAGAACTGGCCGCGAATCTGCTCCTGCTGGCGGGTGAAGTTGTCGAGCGACATCTCCAGATAGGAGGGCAGGACCCCCTGCATATGGCCGCCGTAGTAGCCGATCAGCTGGCGCAGGAACTGGACGGGCAGCAGGGCCTCGCCGCGGCTTTCTTCCTCGAAGATGATCTGGGTCAGGATCTGACGGGTCAGGTCCTCATTGGTCTTCGCATCGAAGACCACGAATTCGGTCCCCTCGCGGACCATCCGCGCGAGGTCTTCCAGTGTGACGTAGGCCGAAGTCGCCGTGTTGTAGAGCCGCCGGTTGGCGTACTTCTTGATGACGACGTTGTCTCCCGCACCGGACTTCTTGTCAGCCACGCGCTGTCCCCGTTCCTGTTGCAACGCCACAGTGTCCGCGTTGCGAGTGCGAAAGTCTAGACCATTATCGGTTCGGACCGAAACGGTTCGAAATCAGATAATGGTTCAGAATCAACATCTTGAGCGAAATCTGAATTCAAATTCGGCTGCATTCGAACCGATTTCGCTCTAGCCAGCCATTGCCGCGGGCGCGAGGACGACGCCGACCAGCACGGCGGCCCAGTGGACCGTGGCGCCGGTGACGACGAAGCCGTGCCAGATGGCGCGCCGGAACTTCACCTTGGGGCTGATGAAGACGAAGACGCCGGCGGTGTAGATCAGTCCGCCGATGACCAGCAGAGTCAGGGCGGCCGGGTGGACTGTCTCGATCATCGGCTTGAGGGCGATGACCACCAGCCAGCCGAAGGCCACGTAGATGGCGCTCCAGAAGGCGTCGGAGAGGCGCGGCAGCAGCACCTTGGCGAAGGCCCCGGACAGGCCGACGACCCAGACCAGCAGGGTGAAGCCGATGGCCCACCACCCCTCGAACCGCTGCGTGGTGAAGGGGGTGTAGCTGCCCGCGATCATCAGGAAGATGGCCGCCTCGTCCAGTCGTCGCAGGACCGGACGGGCCGCGCAGGGGCGTATCTGGTTGTAGAGGGTCGAGGCGCTGAGCATGCCGACCAGACACAGGGCATAGATGGCCGTGGCCACCGCCGCGCCGACCCCGGCGTAGACCATCGCCAGCACCGCCAGCAGGCCGCCGCCCACCACGGCGAGGGTCAGTCCGACGACGTGTACGACCAGATCCGCCGTCTTTTCGGCGGGTGACACGTAGTGCTCGATCATGTCGAGCTCGTCTGGGGTGCAGACGTGACGGAGGAGCCGTTTCAGACGCATCAGCATGGTCCCTTCAAGACCGGACTGCGTACTTCGTTCCTGCGAATATGGCGGGAAGCCGGTGACTATCCGGTGAATCCGCCGCGGGGGGCTGACGAACGTGCTGCGATGCGGCAAAAGCGCCACAAGATTATTCCCCGTGGAGTGAATTTAAATGACGGACGTTGTCATCGTCTCGGCCGCCCGCACCCCGGTCGGTAGTTTTCTGGGCGCCCTGTCCAGCCTGAGCGCCGCGCAGTTGGGTTCGGTCGCCATCAAGGCCGCGCTGGAACGCGCGGGTGTCGCGCCCGAAGAGGTGGACGAGGTGGTGCTGGGCCATGTCCTGCAGGCGGCGAACGGACAGGGGCCTGGCCGCCAGGCGTCCATCGGCGCGGGGCTGCCGAAGGAGACCCCGGCCTGGACCCTGAACCAGATCTGCGGCTCGGGCCTGCGCGCGGTGGCCGTGGGCGCCCAGCAGATCGCGACGGGCGACGCGAGGATCGTCGTCGCCGGCGGACAGGAGAGCATGAGCCAGGCGGTGCACGCCCAGCAGCTGCGCGGCGGCCAGAAGATGGGCGACGTCACCCTGATCGACACCATGATCAAGGACGGCCTGTGGGACGCCTTCAACGGCTATCACATGGGCCAGACGGCAGAGAACATCGCGGCGAAGTTCGACATCGCCCGCGAGGCGCAGGACCGGTTCGCCCTGGCCAGTCAGCACAAGGCCGAGGCGGCGCAGCTGGCGGGCCGTTTCGATGACGAGATTACTCCGGTGGTCATCGCCTCGAAGAAGGGCGACACGGTTGTCGAGAAGGATGAGTACATCCGCCACGGCGCGACCCTCGAGGCGATGGAGAAACTGCGTCCGGCCTTCAACAAGGAGGGCAGCGTCACCGCCGCCAACGCCTCGGGCCTGAACGACGGCGCGGCGGCTCTGGTGCTGATGAGCGCGGACGAGGCGAAGGCCCGGGGCCTGACCCCGCTGGCGCGCATCGCGTCGTCGGCCACGGCGGGCGTCGATCCGGCGGTGATGGGCACGGGCCCGATCCCGGCGTCGAAAAAAGCGCTGGAGAAGGCCGGCTGGACCGTCGCCGATCTGGACCTGATCGAGTCCAACGAAGCCTTCGCCGCCCAGTCGCTGTGCGTGGTCAAGGAACTGGGCCTCGACCCGGACAAGGTGAACGTCAACGGCGGCGCCATCGCTATCGGTCACCCGATCGGCGCCTCGGGCGCGCGCATCCTGACGACCCTGCTGTTTGAAATGCAGCGCCGGGACGCGAAGAAGGGGCTGGCGACCCTGTGCATCGGCGGCGGCATGGGCGTCGCCATGTGCGTCGAGCGGGCCTAGCGAAATCGGTCGTGCCGGATGTTGT
The DNA here is from genome assembly GCF_057808845.1 of Brevundimonas sp. FG8. Classification (NCBI taxonomy): domain Bacteria; kingdom Pseudomonadati; phylum Pseudomonadota; class Alphaproteobacteria; order Caulobacterales; family Caulobacteraceae; genus Brevundimonas; species Brevundimonas sp. FG8. The sequence goes on from NZ_JBMDIU010000001.1 coordinate 93,648, forward strand.
CCGGTACGGCCCGGATTTCGCGTCTGTGTTCCGGGTTCAGAATGTCAAAGATCGGGTCCGGAGACGGACCCGGTCATTGAAGCACGCCCATGCGTCAAAAACGGACGTACCGGCTCAGCCGGGGTCGCGGGCGAAGACGTGCAGGGGCTCGCCGGCGCGGTGCAGCTCCACATGGCTGTAGTCGCGGGTGAGCAGCAGGCGGACGCGAGCCAGCTCGCGGGCTTCGCTCTCGTCGATGGCGTCGAGGGTCTCTTCAGTCGGGTCGCCGCCCGAGATGTAATGCAGGCGAAGGCTGAAGGCGGACATGGCTTTATCCCGTGTCTGGATGGAGCGGGAGTGTTCGAACGGCCCCATTATTCAGGCGGGGCGGGCCAATGTCTCTCAGTCGCGACGCGCTCAGGGGTACACCCGGCTCGCGATAACGGAACTATGCGCCATCTACCGAAGGAAAGCCAGATAAATCAAATGTGTACGCTACCGGACGGACTTTCGCGATCCAGCGCCGACCAGCCGAAATCGAGCAGGGGTCTGGAGGACGCCGCGAAGCTCGCCAGCGTGGCCGGAAGGTCCGCAGAGGCGATTTCGGCGCCCGTGAGAGGGCGGGAGACCAGCCAGCGGGTGCGCTTCAGCGCCGTTTCCAGATCGGTCCCGGCCTGATCCTCGAACCCCTTGGGCATGCGTTTGACCGGGGCGCCGGGATCGAGCGTCAGCCCGGCCTTGGCCAGGGCGGCCTCGACGGCGGCCCAGCGGGCGGGTTGGGCGACGATGAAGCGGCGGACCGCGTCGATGTGGGGCCGCTCGTCCAGATAGAAGCCGCAGGCGACAAAGGGACCGTTGCCGAAGGGCCCGTCGTCAGCGCCTTGCGCCTGCGCCGAGGGATGGGTGGACGGGTCCAGCGGGTCGATGCTGTCCGGATCGAAGCCGGGGCGCGAGCCGCCCTCGGGCTCGATGTGGATGTACATCATGCCGGGGCTCATCTTCCGGCCGTCGCGGGTCAGGGTGCAGGAGACGTGGGTCTTGTAGGGCCGCTTGTCCTTGGCGAAGCGGGTGTCGCGGTGGATGCGGAAGACGCTGCGCTTCGGATCGCCCGACAGGGGCAGGTCCAGCGCCGCGCAGGCGGTCGAGGTCTCGGCGATCAGGGCCGCCAGCGCGGGCTTGAGCCCCTGATCGTAGGCGGCGCGGTGGGCCGCGAACCAGTCGCGGTCATTGTTGGCGGCGAGACCGGTCAGGAAGGCCAGGTCGGCGGAGGCGAAGCCGGAAAAGGTCATGGCGTCAGCAATATCCGGGACGGCGTTGCGGGTGAAGCGGGGCTTCCCATATGCGCCTGAACCTGTTGCGGATGGCGAAGATGACCAAACCCCTGAAGATCGATTTCGTGTCGGACGTCGTCTGTCCGTGGTGCGTGGTGGGCCTGGGCGGCCTGGAGACCGCGCTGGACAAGCTGAAGTCCGAAGGCATCGAGGCGGAAGTCGCCTTCCGCCCGTTCGAGCTGAACCCGCAGATGGCGCCCGAGGGCGAGAACATCGTCGAGCACATCGGCCGGAAGTACGGCTCCACCCCTGAACAGTCGGCGGCCAACCGGGCCATGATCACCGAGCGCGCCGGCGCGGTCGGCTTCGACATGCGGATGACGGCCGAGAGCCGGATCTGGAACACCTTCGACGCCCACCGCCTGCTGTACTGGGCGGGCGAGACGGCGCCGGACAAACAGCCGGACCTGAAGAAGGCCCTGTTCCGCATCCACTTCACCGAGGGCCGCAACCTGACCGACGCGGGCGAACTGACCGCCGCTGCCGAGGCCGTGGGCCTGAACCGCGCCGAGGCGGCGGAGGTGCTGGCGTCTGACCGCTATGTGCAGGCGGTGCGCGCCGAAGAGGCCCTGTGGCAGTCGCGCGGCATCAGCTCGGTCCCCGCCGTGGTGGTCGAGGGCAAATACCTGATCTCGGGCGGCCAGCCGCCGGAGGTGTTCGAACAGGCCCTGCGGAACATTGCGAAGGAAGAGGCGGCGAGCGCCTCCTAGCTCTTCCGCTGCTACCGTCATCCCGGGGGCGCGAAGCGAACCCCGGGACCCAGCGGCGCGCGTGAGCGCGAAGGTGTCGGGAGCGTCGGTGTTTCCGCGTCTTTGTCCGGTGTTTCGCCGCCGTCGCGGCGCCGCTGGGTCCCGGATCGCGCGCCCGCTTCGCGAGCGCTTGTCCGGGATGACGATAGCAGGCGAGGCGGGCTTCGGCGGCGGCTTCACGCGGTCGCGCCTGAATCTGCACCCCTCTGCGGAAAAACACCGTCCACTTCGTCCACTTCGTCCACATTGTGCAGTTCGCACGCGGCGGCTTCGGCGGCGGCGGCGCGCTCCGGGTAGTCGCGTCGGAAGATGTAGATCTTGCGCATCATTTCCTCGTCCTCGTCCTCCATCGCGATGCGGACGCGGCGCCAGCGGAGGGCCTCGGCGGCGTTACCTTTCAGGACCGCGCGCATCATCCGCCGGATCGCCACCCAGGCCAGTTCTCTCAGCGCGATCTCGTCCAGATCGCCGTCCACGTCGGCGGCCAGAGCCGCGCCCTCGTCATCCGGATCCAGCGCCGGGGGCGAGGTCCATGTCTGATCCACCCTGCGCCAGCCCTGCTCGGCCGCGCGCCGCCGGATGTTGGTGACCCCGACGCCGTGGCGCCGGCTGCACTCCCGCGCGGAATATCCGGCCAGATAGTCCTCGCGCACCTGATCCCAGACATGGTCCGGGGCGCGTCGATAGCGGGGAAGGGGAGGGGTGTCGTCCATGAGAGCCTCCGGGTCTGGAGGCATGATAGAACGCTGGTACGTCGTTTTTGGTCGTATGGGGGAAGGGAGGGATTAGGGACCAGGGATTAGGGATTAGAAGGGGTGAGGGGCCGTGGTTGGGAGCGGGGCAGCGTGGGTTGCGGCAGCGACCTAATCCCTAGTCCCTAGTCCCTGGTCCCTAGTCCCTAATCCCTCTCTGGATCCGCCCGATCCTCAGCACCCCCACGCTCAGCTCGTCGACATGCAGCCGCCGCACGCGGGCGCGGCCGATCTTCAGCGCGCCGATGGCCAGGGCGCCGATGGCCAGAGCCCCGATCGCCAGCATCCCGGCGCCGAGCGTCCCCACCGTCGCCGCGCCGACGGCGGCCGCTCCGGTGGCGGAGGCCTTGCGGGCGGTGGCGGGCAGGAGGCGCTGGGTCATGGCAGGAGGATGCGCGCGAGCGCTCTCCTCGTCGAGCCCTCCCCTGGGGACCGCCGGGATCAGGTGTCTGTGGTGACGTCGTCCCAGTCGGCGTTGTCGGCATAGCCGATCAGCCAGTTGAGCGCGTGATGGCGCTCCATGACCACGCCGGGGTGAAGGTCGGCGGGCGGCTCGCGGCCGTCGAGACCGGCCTGACGGACGGCCCAGTGGCGGCGGTAGATCAGGTCCGCCTCGTTCAGGATGTCGTTGGCGCGACGCAGACCCGGACGATCCAACGCCTCGGTGTGGATGACCGTGCCGGTCAGCCGGTCCACATCACAGGGCGCGTTCGGTCGATCGAGCGGGCCATCCACATGCTGCAGCGCCCAGAGCAGCACCCAGGCCGCCTCATAGCGCCACGAGAACTGGATGCGGTTGCGCTCCGAGGGGGCGTCATCAGCCATGAAGGCGCGCTCGGCCGGGCTCAGGTGCTGGGCCAGCCCTCGCTCGGTGATGAAGTGGCGAGCCTGATCAGTCTCGAGGCCGGAGGCCCGGGCCGCGACGACGCTCAGGGCGCTGAGGCGTCCGGCGACCTCGGCGGCGGTGCGCAGGGTGATTTGCGCCTCGCTCTCGATCATCGGCAGATGCGGATTGATCGGCACGCCCTCGGCCCGGAGCACGTCTTCCGCCCACTGTTTGCGCAGAGGCTGATCGCCGTAAACGGTGGCGTCAGGGTCCGGCTCGGGCAGGGGGATGCTCAGGCGCCCAGCAGGATCGGGGCGAGACGGACCGGCGCCCTTGCCGAACAACTTGTCCCACCAGCCCATGTCAGCCTCCCCGGTTTGATGCGGGGCGAGGTAAGGCGGAAGCGGAGTGGAGGGCAAGTGGGGCTCTCCTGATGGGAGAGGGCTTCAGGCGCGCAGAGCGAAGCAGTGCGCCAGCCGACCCTCATCCGGCCCTCCGGGTCCCCTTCTCCCGTCGGGAGAAGGGATTTTGTAGGTCAGGCGGCCTTGCCCTTGGCGGGCTTGGGCTTGAGGTCGTCCAGCTCGCCGGGGGCGCCGGTGATCAGGCGACCCTTCCAGCCGGGCGGCGGCAGGAATTTGCCGGACTGTTCCTCGCGCGTGCCGTTCCTGGCCATATCCGCCGCGCGGCGGAGGGCCTTCAGGACGGTTTCGTGATCGAAGATCGACTTGTTCATCGCGGTCCCCAAATCCAGCAGTTCGGGCATCGGGCCGCCACTGGCGTAGATTTCCCAGCTGTCCGCGAGCGGTTTGTAGGTGCTCTCCAGATATTCGCCGCTGACGACGAAGCGGCGGCGCAGGGTGTCCTCCGGAATGCCGTGACCGCCCTGCGCGACACGGTTCGCGACACGGGCGATGGAGTGTTCCGCGCTGGGCAGACGCAGATAGACCAGCTCGAACCGGTATCCGGCCGCCTTCCAGTCGCGGATGCGGACGGCGTGCGAGCGGGTGGCCAGGGTCGTCTCCAGCACGAAGTCCGCCCGCGCGGCGACCAGTTGGTCCAGACGCTCCAGCACCCGGCGTCCAGCGGCCAGATCACGGGCTCTGCCCGCGCCGGTCAGGTCCCGCGCGACTTCGTCCGGATTGACGAACTGGAACGCCTCCGCGCGCTCGCGCAGGAAGCTGTTGATGAAGGTGGTCTTCCCGGCGCCGTTCGGCCCGGCGAGGAGGACGAGGGTGGCATTCAGATCCTCCGCCGAGTTGGGTCATCACCCGCGAGCTTCGAAGCCTCACTTCATGAAGTCAAAAACGTACTGGTGGGGGTATGAGCGGAAGTGTGCGCATACCTTCTCCAATCGCCGGAAACGGATGCGCTCGTAAGCACGAACCGCGACCAACTTCACTCGTTCGACGGTGTTATCCGCCATGGCAGTCTCTCCCTTTGCTGCTGACGGAAAATCCGTCGTCCCGTCCGCCGAATGCGGACCCGCCGTGCGGGGATGGCTGAAGCCGCAGCAAAAGTGTGGGTGATGACCCGACTCAAGTCGTACCAGAACAAACCGGGATCGAATTGATCTAGCCGATCACGAGTTCGCGAAAACTGGTGATATCCCTCTCCCGGCGGGAGAGGGAGGCCGCGTCTGGATTGACGAACCGGAACGCCCCCGCGGGGTGGCGCAGGAAGCGGTGATGAAGGTGGTATTCGCCGGTCCCGTCAGGTCTGGCGAGGAGGACAAGGGGGGGGCGAACAGTTCAGTAGTAGTCTTCCTCGGGAGCATGCACGCCTCGGACTTCCGTGATGAAGCGATGGATATCCTTCATGTTTCGGCTACGAGTTTGGGCTCGCAGTTTCACCACCTTCGACGTGGGTCGAACGTTTCGCTTGGGATCGTAAAACACGACGTCTCGCGCAGACATTGGGGCAAAAAATCCATCACCCATCACGCCACGAGTGTCCTTTAGCCAGCCCTTCCGAAAGCCTTCATAAGCAAGCAACCAAATCCAATCGCATCGCACCCGTTCTTTGGTGATGCCAGCTTCCCAAGTGGTCTTGGGGAGCTGACGAACCCACTGCCCCCGGCTGTCTAAGTCGAGGAGAACGAGGGCAAGCGAGCTAGATGGCGTGACTTCTGACAATTCTGAAATAAGCGATGAGTTAACCCCAATTTTCAGCCCTCTGAGGGTGTACAGTTGCCAGATGGTCTCGAACAAGTTTCCGTTCGTCAGGTTGCGCTCTGCCAATTCCGTGAAGCGCGGTCCAACTCGTTTTCTGGAAACCGATTTGGTTCGGTGTTCGATGTTTAGAAGCAGTTCGCAAATTCGTGACATCGAGCCTGGGGATACAACTGCAGCCTTGAGTAGAAACGATTCAAGTATTTCTACATCTTCCAAATTGGTGCTGTGGTTCTCTAGAACGGTTAGAGCGTAATTCGTGACAGCACTTTTTTCGTGTTGAGCTTGAAGCCTCAGAGTGAGGGTCAAGAATTCCCGCAGGCGAGTCCCGGACAATACGCCCGATCGATGGGAGAGAAACGCGCCTAGTTCTGAAATCCAAGCTTCTTCCGTATGGGCGACCATACGTGCCACTGACGTTTTGCTGCCATTAATGTCCAGACCGTAGGTTCGGTACACGCCAACGATCGAAGCCAAGGCGCTCTCCGCTGCTTCAAGAGACTTGAGACCGAGAAACCAGTCGTCCTGGAGGCGATCGACCGCATCAGCAGGCAGTTTAGGGCAGGCGGCTTGGAACTCGGAGTCGATGCGAGACGAAATGACCTCCGCGAGAATGCGCGACGTCTCTGGGCCGATGGGAATGCCTACGGTCTGGTTACGATTGCACGCTCTGACCAATGCATCGAAACGGTCTGCTACAGAGCCTTTGTAGGAGCTCAACGAGGACTTTACCCGCTCCTTTCCATACGCTCCCCAAGGAATGGAGTGCGTATAAATCGATGGGTAGAAACGAGTAATGTCTGTTTTTACTAACCAGTCTGCGCTGGCCTCTATGTAGGATTTCTTGACGCGATGAAGTGAAAAATTGATGCCTTTTATGGCTCTCGGATACTGAGATGAGACCCGTATTTCGTCCATAGAGTAATGTTGTCGCGCCAGCCATTTTTGCACCGAGCGCCAATTCTGCGCCATTTCAAGCGTCAGTAGGGCTTGGGGGATGGGGTGGGTGACATGGACGTCGCGGCGCTCGTATCCCCTCTTCGGCGTCGAGATGACCTCTATCTCGGCGCTGGGCAACGCATACGAATAGCAGTTTCTCTTGTTCTTCTTCTTTGATGCCTTGAGTTGATCTTTCTTGTATAGCTTAGATGCAGACCAGTCATTGATGATTTCTTCGGCGTGTCGTCCAAAATCATCAGTGGTAAACGCAGAGGGAAGTTCCTTCGGGAAGTACCCTTTTCTTAGGAGCGCCTCTAACACTTCCTTTTTAGGCATCCAGATCCCCAGCGGTGGCGACAACTTTTGGTTATCGCCACCTAGCAGCCAAATGGACGGGGTGTCGACGTTAGACCTTCACCTCCACCACCCCGCCCCCGGCGCGGAACTTCGCGCTCATCTCCGCCATCCCGGCCTCAGCCTCGGCGGCGGACGCCTGCGTTCCCAGCCCCAGTGACGCCCCCGCATCATTCTGCCCGCGCGCCGCATCCCGGATGTCCTGGCTGATCTTCATCGAGCAGAATTTCGGGCCGCACATGGAGCAGAAGTGGGCGGTCTTGTGCGCCTCCTTCGGCAGGGTCTCGTCGTGGTATTTGCGGGCCGTTTCGGGGTCGAGGCCGAGGTTGAACTGGTCTTCCCAGCGGAACTCGAACCGGGCGCGCGACAGGGCGTCGTCGTGGAGGCGGGCGGCCGGGTGGCCCTTGGCCAGGTCGGCGGCGTGGGCGGCGATCTTGTAGGTGATGACGCCGTCCTTGACGTCCTGACGGTCGGGCAGGCCGAGGTGCTCCTTGGGCGTGACGTAGCAGAGCATGGCCGTGCCGAACCAGCCGATCATGGCCGCCCCGATGGCGCTGGTGATGTGGTCATAGCCCGGCGCGATGTCGGTGGTCAGCGGCCCGAGGGTGTAGAAGGGCGCCTCGTGGCAGTGCTTGAGCTGCTCATCCATGTTGGCCTTGATCTTGTGCATCGGCACGTGGCCGGGGCCTTCGATCATGACCTGACAGCCCTTGGCCCAGGCGATCTTCGTCAGCTCGCCCAGGGTGCGCAGCTCGGCGAACTGGGCCTCATCATTGGCGTCGGCGATGGAGCCGGGGCGCAGGCCGTCGCCGAGGCTGAACGACACGTCGTAGGCCCGCATGATGTCGCAGATGTCCTCGAAATGCTCGTAGAGGAAGGACTCCTTGTGGTGGGCCAGGCACCACTTGGCCATGATCGAGCCGCCGCGCGAGACGATGCCGGTGACGCGTTTGGCGGTCAGGGGCACGAAGGGCAGGCGGACGCCCGCGTGGATGGTGAAGTAGTCCACGCCCTGTTCGGCCTGTTCGATCAGGGTGTCGCGGAACACCTCCCAGGTCAGGTCCTCGGCGACGCCGTTCACCTTCTCCAGCGCCTGATAGATGGGCACGGTGCCGATGGGGACGCTGGAGTTGCGGATGATCCAGTCACGGATGTTGTGGATGTTGCGGCCGGTCGACAGGTCCATGACGTTGTCGGCGCCCCAGCGGGTGGCCCAGACCAGTTTGTCGACCTCGTCGTCGACGCTGGAGAGGACCGCCGAGTTGCCGATGTTGGCGTTGATCTTCACCAGGAAGTTGCGGCCGATGATCATCGGCTCGACTTCGGGGTGGTTGATGTTGTGCGGGATGATGGCGCGGCCGCGGGCGATTTCGGAGCGGACGAATTCCGGGGTCACATAGTCGGGAATCTCGGCGCCGAAGGACTCGCCGTCCCGGGTGTGGGGTGTGGGGTGTGGGGTGTCGGGGAGGGCGACGGTGGAGCCGTCGGCGAGGGTGATGTGCCGGCTGCCCCCCACACCCGACGCCCCATCCCCGACGCCCGGCGCAGCCCGCCGCATGTTCTCGCGGATGGCGACGTATTCCATCTCGGGCGTGATGATGCCCGCGCGGGCGTATTCGTACTGGGTGACGGGGCGGCCCTCGACGCCCTTGAAGACCTGATGGTTCGAGACGTCGAAGCGCGGGGCGAGGTGTTTGCCGCTGGCGTGGCCGTTGTCCTCGGGCTTGACCTCGCGCGGGTGCTCGACGCGGGCGATGTCGCCGCGGTCCAGCTGCCAGCTCGACTTCACCTTCGGCAGGCCGCGCTTGATGTCGATGGTGACGGAGGGGTCGGTGTAGGGGCCCGAGGAGTCATACATCGTCACCGGCGGCTCATTGGCGCTGGGGTGGACGGCGACCTCGCGGAAGGGGACGCGAATATCCGGATACAGCTCGCCCGCCACATAGACCTTCACGCCGCCGGCGCGGGGGCCGGTGGGGATGCGGCCGGTCTCGCGCATGACTTCGTCACGCGCGTCCTTAAGCGGGAGGCTACCGCTCGCGACGCGGTCGCTCGCTGCTTGAGCCTCGGATGCCTTGGGTGGGGTAACCTGGATATTCATTGGCGGCCTCAAAGCGTTTGAGGTCCGCCGACGTCGGGCGTGCGGGTTCTGTGGCGAGAGGCCGTGACCCGAAGCGTACTCATCCCTTCGCCGGCATGACCCGGATCAGGTTCGACGGGTCAGAGGGCTACCTCAATCTCAGCGGCTCGAATGCCGCCCCCCGGAGAACGGAAGCAGCCTTACGCCTCCGGGGGGATCGGTTCAACGGATCAGTTGCGGCTGGGGAAGATGCCGTAGACGGCGATGCAGTAGTTGTTGACGAGGAAGGGCTGGTCGATCCCGACGGGCTGGCTGCCCCCGGCGGGCGTCAGATCGTTCATGGCGTTCATCGTGCCGCCCGCGGGGGCGTAGATGTGAACCGTCACGGCGTCGCCCGCGGTGGGGTCGCTGCCGTTCGCGCCGCTGAGCCACTCGCCCGCGCCGGGGGCGGGCAGGGTGGCTGACTGGAAGCTGGCCATCATCATATGGGTGTGCATGGGCAGGTTCTGCGACGTCAGGGTGACCGTCTCGAAACCGCCGGTCTGGCCCATGCTGTAGCTGTGCCCGAAGTAGGTCGCCCCCTGGCCGAGAAGCGTGCGGCCGCGGGTGTCGGGGATGGCGAAGGTGGTGACGCCGTCGCCGCCGTAGGTGGTGCCGATGAGGGCGAAGAGCGCATCGTACTGGGCGATGGACAGGAGCCTGCCGTTGCAGATCATCCAGCCGCGTGGGGCGAAATCGAAGCCGAAAGGCTGGATCGAGCCGATGAAGACCTCACTCATGAGGGATTCTCCCTGAAAAGATGAATGAAGTCAGTTGCGCGACGGGAAGATGCCCGTGGTCGCGATGCAGTAGTTCACCACCAGGAAGGGCTGCATGATGTTGAACGGCTGCGATCCGCCCGCGATGCCGATCGCGTTGGGCGCCAGGGTCGTGCTGGCCGGGCCGGGGCCGTAGACATGGACATTGACGGCGTCGCCGCTGGTCGGATCCGAACCGTTGGCGGACGCCAGGACGACGGTGGAGCCGGGCTCGTTGGTGGTGGCGGCGTTGGTCGTACCCATCAGGCCGTGGGTGTGCTGGGGCATCTGGGTCTGGATCAGGGTGGTGGTCTCCACCCCGGCCATCTCGCCCATGGAATAGGTCGTGCCGGTAGTGCTGGGGCCCTGACCCAGGATGGTGCGGCCGTTCAGGTTGGGCAGGGCGAAGGTGTTCTGGCCATTGCCGCCGTAGGTCGTGCCCAACAGCGAGAACAGGGCGGTATTGCTGGCGATCGCCAGAATCTGGCCGCTGCAGAACATCCAGCCGCGCGGCGCCCACTGGAACGCGAACGGCTGGATCGTGCCGATGTAGATATCCATGAAAACCTCCCCGACGAGGGCTTTTGCCGCCCCCGACCTGTGCCCCGCGCCCCCAATGACGTCAGGTTGCTTGTTGGCCTATCAATGCACGAATTTCGGGAATGGCAATGGCTCAGGGTTGTGTCGCGGGGAGAATTCGCACGACTGTCGTATTGGCGGCGGGGGTTGTCGCCAGCGATGGATCGGCGACGGCGTGCGCCATCAAGCACAGGCGGGCCGCCGCCCCTTCAGTCCGGGAAGGCGACCAGCAGGCGGTCCAGCGCGGTTTCGATGCGGGTCCAGCCCGCGTCGTCCAGGGCCACGCCGCCGACGCCGGGGCGGGCGTCCGCCGACAGGGCCAGATGCTGGACGGCGGCCAGAAGCACGGCGTTGAGCGCGGCGGGATCGCCCTCGGGCGGGACGCGCAGGCGGGGACGACGCTCCCGCATCCACGCCTGAAGCAGGGCCGCGCGCTCGTCCTCGATGCGGGTCAGCAGGGGCGAGGTCTCGACCAGCGCCCAGGCCATCAGCCGCAGGGTCAGGGGGCTGGAGCGCAGCGCGGCGACCCAGGCCGAGAGGCTGAGCCGGGCGAAGGCGCGCAGGGACTCGGTCTCGACGGCGGGCGTCCGGTTCAGGCTGTCGGCCAGACTGGCGTGGGCGCGGGCGGCGATGCGGCCGACGACGCCGTCGGCGCCCTCGAAATAGCGATAGACCAGTTTGCGATCACAGCCCGCCTCGGAGGCCAGGGTCTGGACGTTCAGGCCCGGAAAGCCGTCACGCAGCAGGATACGTTCGCCCGCCTCGACGATGGCGGCTTCGGTCGCGCTTCGGTCGCGCAGGCGGAGAGGCGATTCGGCCATGCCGCCACTCTCGGGCCGGGCGGGTGAGTCGGGCAAGGGGAATGGGGCGCCTTGGGGTGTGGGGTGTGGGGTGTGGGGCGTCACCCCTCCACCATGCTTCGCAGGCTGTGCGGCTGCGACCCCTCCGTCACGCCGCGAAGTCGCGGCGCGCCACCTCCCCACTGCGTGGAGAGGTGATCGGAAGCCTCACCTCTCCGCCGGAGGCGGGGAGGGGGGGCGCGCGAAGCGTGGTGGAGGGGTAAGGGTAAGCCAGACAAGGCGCGGCCCCGGTCTGCGTCGGGGGGCGTGGCAGGGACCGGGGCCGCTTTATGCGGACTTTGTCGAGCGCGCATCGCCGCAAGGTCCGATGCGATAACAGCGAATGACGAGTTCGGTTCCGGACACAGGCGCGGCTTTTGCGTCTTTTTGTCAGGCCCTGTGTCGGCTTCCGTACAGAGGCTTGATTTTTCAATGTCTTGTTGGAGCGGGCGGCGCGGGTTGCTATTGCAGAGGTCAAGCTGGAGCGCGCATGCCGAACCCACTGGACCGCCTGATCTATCGCAGCGTCTCGACGCGGCCGACCCATGTGCTGGCCAATCTGGCCGAGTTGCTGGGGGAGGCGCAGCGCAACAATGCGCGCGCGGGCCTGACCGGGGCGCTGGCCGTGCACGGCGATGAGTTCCTGCAGGTGATCGAGGGCGATCCCGGCATGCTGGATACGCTGTTGCGACGGCTGGAGCGGGACAAGCGGCATCGGGACATCGTGTTGCTGGAGCGTCGACGCATCGACGAGCGCCGGTTCGAGGGCTGGAGCATGGCCAGCGCACGGATCACGCCCGATCTGGCGCCCGAACTGGCCACCCTGATGAACGACCGGTCGCCGGCGCCCGAGAGGCTGGTGATGTTGATGCAGAAGGCGGTCGGGCGCGCCTGAACCCCTTGGGGACCGGCGCTGATCGGAGTACCGGAGGATGTCGCAAACGGAGCCCCGATCATGCACCTCGCCCGCTTTCCCCGTGTCCGACTGGCGCATCTGCCGACGCCGCTGGAGCCGCTGCCGCGACTGGGCGAGGCGCTGGGCGTCGAGCTGTGGATCAAGCGCGATGACTGCACCGGGCTGGCCGGGGGCGGCAACAAGACCCGCAAGCTTGAGTTCCTGCTGGGCGAGGCGTTCGAGCAGGATGCCGATACGCTGGTGACGCAGGGGGCGGTGCAGTCGAACCATGTGCGCCAGACGGCGGCGGCCGCCGCCGCGCACGGGCTGAAGTGCGAGATCATTCTGGAGGAGCGCACCGGCTCGACCGCGACCGACTATGTCGAGAACGGCAATGTGCTGCTGGACCGGCTGTTCGGGGCGGGCATCCGGCGCGTGCCGGGCGGGACGGACATGGTCGCCGAGCTTGAGAAGACGGCGGCGGATGTACGGGCGCGGGGCGGCAAGCCCTATGTGATCCCGGGCGGCGGCTCGAACGCCGTGGGCGCGCTGGGCTATGTCGACTGCGCGCGCGAGATCGTGGTCGGGGCCGATGAGCTGGACATGCGGATCGACCGGATCGTGACGGCCACGGGCAGCGCGGGGACCCACGCGGGTCTGGTGGCCGGGCTGGCGGTGATGGGGGCGGACATTCCGGTGCTGGGCATCGGGGTGCGGGCGCCGAAGCCGAAGCAGGAGGAGAACGTCCTGAAGCTGGCCCGCGAGACGGCGGCCTTGCTGGGACGGCCCGATGCGGTGACGCCGGAGATGGTCGTGGCCGACTGCGACCATGTCGGGGGCGGTTATGGCATCGTCGATAGCGCGGTGATCGAGGCCCTGACGCTGGCGGCGCGGACGGACGGGATCGTGCTGGACCCGGTCTATACGGGCAAGGCGATGAAGGGGCTGATCGCCCTGGCGAAGGCGGGCCGGTTAGAGGGGGAGACGGTGGTCTTCCTGCACACCGGCGGGGCGCAGGGGCTGTTCGGGTATGAGAGTGAGATCGGGGGATCGCTGTGAAGCGTGCGCTGGGCGGGATGATCGGGCTGGCGCTGGTTCTGGCGACGCCGGCGATGGTCCTCGGGCAGGAAACGGCCTCTCCGCCGCACCCGATCCAAACGCCTGCGCCGCCCAGCCAGCCGCCCTCGTTGTCGTCCGCCCTCGAGCCGGGCGAGGGGCGGGTGGTGCTGAACTGCGGGGTGCAGCAGGACGGCAGCGTCACGGACTGCCGGGTCGAGTCGGAGGAGCCGGCGGGGCAAGGGTTCGGACCCGCGGCGCTGCGGGTGGCGGCTCAGACCCGGCTGTCCGAAGAGCAGGCTCGCAGAGCCGGGATCGGGGCCCGGGTCCGCTGGACCACGCGCTTCCGGCTGGACGATTGAGGGGCGTGGGGTGACCCGAACCCTCGGCATTCTCGGCGGCATGGGCCCTGTCGCGACGACGGCCTTCATGGCGCGGGTGCAGGCGCTGACGCCGGCGACGCGGGATGAGGATCACATCCGCATGCTGGTGGACCTGAATCCGCATGTGCCGAACCGGCATACGCAGCCGGAGGCGGCAGGGGTGACGCTGGGCGAGATGGCGGTGAGGCTGCGCGAGGCGGGGGCGCAGGTGCTGGCCATGCCGTGCAATACGGCCCACGCCCATGCCGACGCGATCCGGGCGGCGGGGCTTCCGTTCATCGACATGATCGGCGCGACGGTGGAGGCCGCGGCGGCGACCGGCGCGACGCGGATCGGGGTGCTGGCCACGCCGGGCGGGGAGGCGCTGTACGCCGGTGCGCTGGCGAAAGCGGGGCTTCAGATCGTGCGGCTGGAGGGCGCGGACCGGGAAGCCTTCATGACGGCGGTGTTCGCGGTGAAGGCGGGCGACGACGGCGAGGGGCCGCGCGGCGAGATGCGGCGGTTGGCGGCGGCGCTGGTCAGCGCGGGGGCCGGGGCGGTGATCGCGGGCTGTACGGAGGTGCCGCTGCTGCTGCGGGCGGGAGGGGTGAGCGCGCCGCTGGTGGACTCGGCGGAGGTGCTGGCGGCGGCCTGTGTGGAGGCGTGCGGCTGAAGGGCTTGCCCCCGCACGCGACCCGCTGCACATCCGTGCGGTGACCAAACTTTCGCTGATTATCGACTGCGACCCCGGCGTGGATGACGCCGTGGCGCTGATGCTGGCCTTCGGGGCTGATGCGTTCGAGCTGCTGGCCGTGACCACGGTGGGCGGCAATGTGCCGGTGGTGAAGACCGCGCGGAATGCGCGGATGCTGAGGCAGATCGCGGGCCGTCCGGACGTGCCGGTGTTCATGGGCGCGGAGCAGCCGCTGGCGCGGACCCTGGGCACGGCGACCGACTTTCACGGGCCGGAAGGGACGGGTGATCTGGCGCCGTTTGAGCCCGATCTTCCGTGCGCGGACGGTCATGCGGCGGACGCCATCGTCGAACTGGTGATGAGCCGCCCGGCGAAGTCGGTGGCGATGGCCGTGCTGGGGCCGATGACCAATCTGGCGCTGGCGATCCGCAAGGAGCCGACGCTGGCCGAACGGCTGGGGCCGGTGGCGGTCATGGGCGGCGCGCGCAGCGAGGGCGGCAACATCACCGCCTCGGCCGAGTTCAACATCTGGGCTGACCCCGAGGCGGCGGCGGAGGTGCTGGCGACCGGGGCGGAGGTGGTGCTGTTCGGGCTGGACGCGACCCATCAGGTGCGGGCGACCGAGGCGCGGATCGCGGCGGTGGAGGCCATTGGTACTCCGATGGCGGAGACGGCGGCGAGCATGCTGCGCTTCTCGCAGCGGGTGGAGCGGACGATCGTCGGCTGGGACGCCTCGCCCCTGCATGACCCGTGTCCGGTGGCCTGGCTGCTGAAGCCGGAGCTGTTTGAGCTGAAGGACTGTCTGGTGCGGGTGGAGACGCAGAGCGATCTGACGCGCGGCCATACGGCGGTGGAGTTCCGCGAAGCGGTGGCGGGCGAGCCGCTGAAGCATCGCTGGGCGGTGCGGGCCGACGCGGACGGGGTGTTCGCGCTGATCGGGGAGAAGGTCGCATGAGGATCACGGTCGTCGGGTCGATCAATCTGGATTTCGTGGCGACGGCGCCGAAGCTGCCGCGCGCGGGCGAGACGGTGACGGGGGGCGTGCTGGCCCGGCATCCGGGCGGCAAGGGCGCCAATCAGGCGCTGGCGGCGCAGCGGCTGGGGGCGGACGTCTGCCTGATCGGGCGCGTCGGGCGGGACTCCATGGCCGAGGAGGCGCTGGCCCTGTTGCTGGCGGACGACGTGGACATCGGCGGGGTGCTGGCGGATGCGGAGCAGCCGACCGGCGTGGCCCTGATCGCGGTGGACCCGGACGGCGAGAACCAGATCGTGGTCGCGGCGGGGGCCAACCACAGCGCCTTCCCCGAGCAGCTTCCTGCCCGGATCGAGGGGCCGCTGATCCTGCAACTGGAGCTGCCGATCGAGACGGTCGAGGCGGCGGTCGGCCGGGCGACGGACTTCGTTTGCGTGAACCTGGCGCCGGCGCAGCCGGTGTCGGACCAGCTGCTGCGACGGGCCGATCTGATCGTGGTCAATGAGACCGAGGCGGCCTTCTATGGTGATCTGCTGCATCACGGCGGCGGACGGGTGGTGGTGACGCAGGGCGCGGCGGGGGCGACCCTGTTCCAGCGCGGAGTCGAACTGGCCCGCGCCACGCCGCCCAAGGTGCGGGCGGTGGATGCGACGGGGGCGGGCGATTGTTTCGTCGGGGCGATCTGCGTGGCGCTGCTGGAAGGCCTGGAGCCGGAGGCGGCGCTGAGCTTCGCCTGCGCGGCGGGGGCCATCGCGGCGACCCGCCCGGGCGCCCAGCCGTCCATGCCGACCCGCGAGGAGGTCGAGGCGATCCTTGAAGGCTAGGCCGCTTCGCCCGTTTCGGCGTGGTGGACGGTGATCTTGCGGTAGCATTCGCAGGCGGAGGCCTCGAGCGCCGAGCGGCTGAGGACCTGGATTTTGCCGCGCGCATAGCGGACGGCGCCGTTGGCCTGGAGGGTCTGGGCGGCCTCGTTCACCGTGGTCCGCTGGGAGCCCAGCATGGCGGCCATGTACTCCTGCGTCAGCTGGATGGTGTCGCTGTCTGCGCGGTCGTGGCAGCGGAGCAGCCATTTCGCCAGACGGCGCTCGGCCTGATGCAGGGCGTGGCAGGCGGCGGTCTGTTCCAGCTCGCGCTGGATGCCGGCGTGATAGAGGGCCAGCATCCGGCGGATGGCCGGGCGCTCGTTGGCCAGGGCGCGAACGCGGCCCGCGTCGATGCGCATGGCCTCGCCCGTCAACTGGATGGTCTGACGCGAGCCGGAGCGCATGGGGATGGTGGTGGCTTCGATTCCGGCGACGCCCTCACGCCCGACCATGAAGGCCTCGACCGAGCGACCGTCGGCCATCTCGTTCACCGTCGAGATGATGCCGGACAGGGGGAAGTGGACGGCCTCGATCATCTGGCCCGGCGTGATCAGATCCTCGCCGAGCTGGAAGCGGATGCGGGTGGCGGAGGTCAGCAGGGCCGCCCGGTCCGGCGGCGGGAGACTGTCCAGCAGGAGATTGGCGGGTTCGGTCACAGGAGCGTCCTTTCGTCAGGAAAGAAGGCGGCGGCTGAACCCGACATAACCGCCAGAGGGGGCGCCGGTTCCGACGGTCAGAGCGTCAGGTGGAAGACGTCGGCGGCGCGGTAGCACTCACAGGCCGCCCGTTCGAGCGCGGCCCGATCCGTCACGGTGATGCGGCCGCGCGAATAGGTGATGGCGCCGAGCTTCAGCAGGTTCTGGGCGGCCTCGTTCATCGTGGTGCGCTGGGAGCCGAGCATGGAAGCCATATACTCCTGCGTCAGGTTGAAGGCGGCGCCGTCGACACGGTCGTGGCAACGCAGCAGCCATTTGGCCAGCCGCTGCTCGGCCCGGTGCAGGGCGTTGCAGGCGGCGGATTGTTCCAGCTCGGCCTGAAGCGCGGCCAGATAGACCGACAGGACTTCGCGAATGGCCGGACGTTCCGCGACCAGGGCGCGCAGGCGGGCGGCGTCAATGCGACGGGCGGCGCCGGCCATCTGGGCGACATTGCGGGTGAAGGCCGGCTGTGGAACGGCGGCGGCCAGACCGCCCGCCACGCCCTCGAAACCGACCATGACGGTTTCGACCGTTCGACCGTCGTGCAGAACCGCCACGGCGGAGACGATCCCCTGATCGATGAAATAGACGTGGTCGATCGGGTCGCCCGGCTCGTGGAAAATCTGGCCGGGCGGAAACTCGACCGGAACAGTGTGCGCGAGCAGCGCCGCGCGGTCCGCCGGTCCGAGCGCTGCGATGAGTCGGTTGCCCGCCTGAATCCCGTTCATGTCCGGCGGATAGGATGATCCGACGCCCTGCGTCTGTCGGAAGTCGACTTAAGCGTGACTTTGGAGGCAAGCGCGCGTGGACAAGGGCTCAGCGCAGTCCGTGAAGGCCGGAACGGGCGTTCAGGAAAGCCTCGTCAGGGCGTTCCATGCGCGTGATCAGCCGGGTGTCGGCGAAGACTTCGACGGCGGTCACGGCGGGCGTGTCACGCAGGACGGAGAGGGCGGTCTGAACCGCGGCGCCGTCGTCGGCGGATTCGACCTCGCGGACCGACGGATCGGAGCCCCTGTCGGCGTGGAAGAGCAGTCGGTACAGCGCCATTCCCCTGCCTTAGGGCTTTGCGGGGGGAGGGGTCTGCCCGGCAGCCGACTTTCATTACGAAGTTGCAATCCGATGATCGCCGGGCCGCTGTTAGGGTCGCGACCGATCTGTTCCGTTCAGTCCTTGGGGGACCTCATGATGATCCGCACCGCCGCCCTGCTGGGCGCCTCGCTGCTGGCGCTGACCGCGCCGGCCTTCCCGGTTCTGGCGCAGGAGGCCGCGACCATCAGCGTGCCGCCTTTGCAGTACACGCACCGGACGCTGGCCAACGGACTGAACGTCTATTCCATGCCCGACGCGAGCGCCGGCACGGTGACGGTGCAGGTCTGGTACGACGTGGGCGGCAAGGACGATCCGGAGGGCCGCAGCGGCTTCGCCCACCTGTTTGAACACATCCTGAGCCGCAAGACGGTGAACCTTCCCTACGGCCAGATCTCGACCATCGTCGAGAACGCGGGCGGGACGCGCAACGCCTCCACCGGTCAGGACATGACCAACTACTACGAGACGGTGCCGCCCCAGTATCTGGAGACGATGCTGTGGACCCACGCCGAGCGGATGGCCCGGCCGGTGGTGGACGAGGCGGTGTTCAACGCCGAGCGCGACATCGTGAAGGAAGAGCTGCGCCAGCGGGTCTATGCGCCGCCTTACGGTCGTCTGGGCACCTTCGTGATCGGGGACAATGAGTTCGACCAGTCGATCTATCGCCGCAGCGTGATCGGCTCGATCGAGCAGCTGAATTCGGCGACCATCGAGGACGCCCGCGCCTTCCACGAGGCCTATTACCGCCCGTCGACCGCGACCCTGATCGTGTCGGGCAATTTCGATCAGGCGCAGCTGGACGCCTGGGTCGACCAGTATTTCGCGGGCATCCGGAATCCGGATCGTCCGGTGCCGGTGTTCGAACGTCCGGTCTCGGCGCCGCGCACCGAGCCGCGTCTGGTCGAGGCCTATGCGCCGAACGTGCCGCTGCCGGCCATCGCGGCCATCTATCCGGGCGTGGCGGCGAGCCATCCGGATGCGGCGGCGCTGGACGTGCTGGCCGGGATCATGTCGCGGGGCGAGAGCTCACGCCTCTATCAGTCGCTGGTGTACGGCAGCCAGCTGGTCACGGGCGCAGGGCTGAGCTCGGGGTCGATGGAGGAGGCCGGGACAATTACCGTCAATGCGACGGTGGCTCAGGGCAAGTCTATCGCTGACGTCGAGGCGGCGCTGGACGTCGAGCTGGACCGCATCCGCGATGAGCCGGTGACCGCCGCCGAACTGGCCGAGGCCAAGATGGAGATCGTGGCGTCGGAACTGCGTCAGCGCGAGACCGCGTCGGGCCGGGCCTTTATCCTGGGCCGGGCCCTGGTGGCGGAGAATGATCCGCGCGCGCCGGACACCCGGCTGGCGGCGATCCAGGCGGTGACGGCGGCGGACGTGCAGCGCGTGGCGCGGACCTATCTGAACGAACGGGCGCGGGTCTCGGTCCGCTATCAGGACGAGAGCCAGCGTCCGGCGGGCGTCAGCGAGGACAGCTGGAAGAACCCGGCGCCGATGCCGACCTTCGTCAGCGTGCCGCCCGCGATCCTGCCGCCCAACGAACTGCTGCCGGAAGGCCAGCGGATGGCGCCGCCGGAGCCGGGCGCGCCCCGGGCGATGGCGGCCCCGGTGATCGCCGAGCGCACCCTGTCGAACGGCCTGCGGGTGATCGCGGCCAAATCGACCGATCTGCCGATCATCAACGCCCAGCTGGTCATCGCGGGCGGGGCTGCGGCGGACCCGGCGGATCGCGCCGGTCTGGCCTCGATGACGGCGGGGCTGGCGAGCGACGGGGCCGGCGGCCGCTCGGCCCCTGAGATCGCCCGCACGCTGGAGGCGCTGGGCGCCAATATCGGCGGCGGAGCGAGCGCGGACGCGACCACGGTCTTCATGTCGTCGCCTGTGGCCTCGGCCGATCAGGTGGGGGCGGTGCTGGCCGACGTGGTCCAGCGCCCCGACTTCGCCGAGGCCGAGGTGGCGCGCAACCGGACGCGGGCGGTGAACGGCCTGCGGGTCAATCTGCGCCAGCCGGGGCCGCTGGCCGGTCTGGTGCTGAACCGTCTGGCCTTCGGCGACGCCCCCTATGGCGCGCCGAACTCGGGCACGCCGACCAGCATCGGCGCCATCACGCGCGATGATCTGGTGGCCTTCCATGACCGCTGGTGGCGACCGGACAACGCCGCCCTGATCATCACCGGAGGCATGGAGCCGGAGGAGGCCTTCGCCTTCGCCGAGCGGACGCTGGGCGGATGGGAACGGCCCGCGGGCGCCGCGCCGACGGTGACGAACCGGTCGGGCGCGGTCCTGCCGCCGCGCGTGGTGGTGGTGGACCTGCCGGGCGCCGGTCAGGCCGCGGTGGCGGCGGCGGTGCGCGCGCCGGGTCGTTCGGACGAGGCCTACTATCCGCTGGCGGTGGTCAACAGCATCATCGGCGGCGGTCAGAACGGCCACCTGTTCCAGGAGGTGCGGGCCAAGCGCGGCCTGAGCTACGGCGCCAACTCCTCGCTACAGGCGCGGGTGGACGACGGCCTGCTGACCGCAACGACCCAGACCAAGAACGAGAGCGCCGCCGAGGTGGTGGGTCTGGTGCTGGCCGAGTTCGATCGGCTGCGCACGGAGCCGGTGACGGCGCAGGCGGTGACTGACCGCGAAGCCTTCGTGACCGGGAACTTCTCGCGCAGCGTGGAGACGACGGGCGGGCTGGGCGGGGTGCTGGCGGACGCCGTCACCTATGGTCTGCCGCTGAGCGAGGTGCAGACCTATGCGGGCCGCATCAACGCCAACACGCCCGAAACCGTGCGGGCGACGGCGCAGGCCGTCAGCTCGGAACAGGCCTATGTGGTCGTGGTCGGTCAGGCCGCGATGTTCATCGACGCCCTGCGCGCGGCGCACCCCGATCTGGTGGTGATTCCGGCGGCGGAGCTGAATCTGGACAGCGCGACGCTGCGCTGAAGGGGGGCGACCCCTCCGTCTCTCCGGCTTCGCCGTCGAGCCACCTCCCCACTGCGTGGAGAGGTGAACGCGAACTCTCACCTCTCCACCGAAGGTGGGGAGGGGGACCGTGCGAGCCGTAGGCGAAGCATGGTGGAGGGGTTGCGGCTACTTCGACGCCCGGAAGGCCGCGATGGCGTCGACGGTCTTGCGGACCTGGGCCTCGATGCTCGCCCAGTCGCCGGCTTTCACGGCGGCGTCGGTGATGAGTTTGGAGCCCATGCCGGCGGCGACGATGCCCGAGCCGAACCATTTGGCGATGCTGGCGTCATCCGGATCGACGCCGCCGGTCGGCATGATCTTGGTCCAGGGCATGGGGCCGAGCACCGCCTTGACGAAGTCCGGGCCGCCGACGCTGGCGCCCGGGAACAGCTTGACGATCTCGCAGCCCAGCTCGTGCGCCTGACCGATCTCGGTGACCGAGCCGCAGCCGGGGAAGTAGGCGGTCATGCGGCGGTTGCAGACCTTGGCCACGTCTTCCACCAGACAGGGGCTGACGATGAAGCGGGCGCCGCGGTTCAGGAACATCGCGGCGGTCGGGGCGTCGATGACCGAGCCGATGCCCAGGATGATGTCCGGATCGGTCTTCTGCAGCTCGCGCGCCAGTTCGCCGAACAGGTCGACGGCGAAGTCGCCCCGGTTGGTGAACTCGATGGCCCTGGCCCCGCCGCGCGCACAGGCGCGGATCACGTTCAGGCAGACCTCCGGGTCCGCATGATAGAAGACGGGGGCGACGCCCTGCGCCTCGAGGGCGTTGAGAACGGTCAGGCGGTCGTGGCGCATTTCAATCTCCGCTCCGGCTGTCACCGGTGTCGGGGTTCTGTGTATCCCGCTGGATGCGGGAAGCGAAAGGACCGGGGCGCGGAACTTATTGTTTCGCCAGTTCCATCACCCGCTTCACCATGGCGCTGTCGGGGTCCAGCAGCGGGCCCAGAACGGTGAAGTGGTTGAGGCCTTCCAGCGCCTCGTAGCGGGTTTCGACGCCGTTGTTGGCCCAGTGGTCGGCCATCATCTTCGACTGGCGCAGGAACTCCGGGCTCTCCTCGCCGCCGACGAGGCAGTCGAGGATGGTCCCGCCGGGCGTCGAGCCGTTGGGGATTGGCCAGAAGATGGGGGACAGGGCGGCGGCCTCGTTGGGGTCCAGGTCCAACGCCGTGTTGATCGAGGTGCCGATGAGGGGGCGCAGGTCGAAGACGCCGCTGATGGCCACGGCGGCGGAGGCGCGGGCCTCCGAGAGCATGCAGGCCGACATATGGCCGCCCGCCGAATGGCCGAAGACCACCGGGCGCTTGCCGCCGTTGCGGGCGCGGATCAGGTCCACCGCCTCACGCACCTGCTTGAGGATGGTCCCGAGCCGCCCGGTCGGCGCCAGATCATAGGAGGGGACGGCCAGACTGACGCCGTGGTGGAGCAGGGCGGGGGCGAGACCGCTGAACCAGTCCTTGTCCAGCGCCTGCCAGTAGCCGCCGTGCAGGAAGACGACGATCGGGGCTTCCGGTCCGGCGGAGAACAGGTCCATCACCTCACGCGGTCCGGGGCCGTAGGCGATGACCTCGGGCGGATGGGCGGCGCGGGCGGCTTCGGCGGCGGCCTTCCACTGACCCATGGCCTGCATGTGGTCGGGCACGCGGGCGCGGTTGTTGTATTCGGCTTCGAGATCCATGGGAGGGACCAGGGATTAGGGATTAAGGATTAGGGCACGCGGCCAGTCTGGACGAACAACGACCTAATCCCTAATCCCTATTCCCCAATCCCTCGGAGCCGCCGCCATGATGACCGCCATCTTCGTCTTCATCAAATGCGAGCTGGGCCACGCCAATGACGTGGCGGCCGACATCGTGGACAATGTCGAGTACGTCTCGGAGGTCTATTCGACCTCGGGCCAGTACGACCTGCTGGCCAAATTCTCGCTGCCGAAGGATCTCGACATCGGGACCTTCGTGACCAAGTCGGTGCAAACCCGCCCGAACATCCGCGACAGCTTCACCGTCATCACCTTCTCGCCCTTCCTGCCGACCGCTCGATGAGCGGAGACGCCGTTCTGGCGATGCCGGGACTGCCCGCGCTGATGAGGCAGGCGCTGGCGGCGTCGGGGCTGACGGGCGAACCGCTTCTGACGCCCGTGGGGTGATGCTTTGGAAATGTTCGGGGGGAGTGAACATGCAGGGAAGAGTTCTTCTGATCGTCTTGTTCGCCGTGGGTCTGGTGATCGGCGTGAAGGTGAGGCGCTGGCGCGATGTGTTCATCGCCTGCGCGTGCGCGTCGGGGGTCTGGGCGGTTCTGGTGACCGGCGTGCTGGTGCTTCAGGGGTCGGACAGACAGTACGGGTTCACCCCGTCGCTGTTCACGACGCCGGCGATGTTCTTGCTGCTCTCGGCCATAGCCTCCGCGACATTCGCGCCGAGGGGCGGGGGACGGCGTTCCGGCGCCGCTGACTGATCCAGCGGTAGGCGCAAGGTCTCAGCGCTTGCGTTTGGGCCTGCCCTCTTCCGCCGCCTCTTCGGCCTCGTCGTCATCGCCGACCTTTTCCTCGACCGTGGCGGACAGGCGCTGGAAGACGCCCAGGCCAACCAGCACCAGCACCGAGACGGCGATCATGGCGGCGGGATAGCCCATCAGGGCGACGTCCTCGCGGGCCGTCTTGAACACCAGAACCAGCCCTTCGAGGAACAGGGCGATGATGATGGTGGAGAGGAATTTGGTCAGGCTGCGCCGGGCTTCCGACGCGCTGCGCCGTTCGGAGCCGCGTCGCACCTCGTCCTCGAACAGGTATTTGGCCACGTCGAAGACGGCGATGGCGACGATGACATAGCCGAGGGTGTCGAGCACGGCGTCGGCGACGCTGTCGGTGTCGCTGGTGAAGGCGCCCACCGCCTCGCGCAGGCCGACCCCCACCAGGGCGAGGGCGAGCAGCAGCAGGAGCAGGCTGGCGGCGGCGAAGACGGCGCGGGTGATCAGGCTCATGGGCGCCTAACGCGGTCACCGGGGCGAGCGTTGCCGTGGCCGCGGCCTCCCCGTCTGCGAGAGGGAGGAAAACACCGTAGTCAAACGAGACTTATCGCTGCTAACCTTCGTCCAAGAGCTCCGGCAAACGGACATCAAGGGTTGGAAAATGGCTGATCTGGACGCATTCCGCGCCGAGGTGCGCGCGTGGTTGCAGGAGAACTGTCCGCCGGAGGTGCGCGGGCCGCTGGACAATGAGGAAGACCGGGTCTGGGGCGGGCGCAACGCCGAGTTCAAGACCCCGGCGCACAAGCTCTGGATGGAGCGGATGGGCGCGCGCGGCTGGACCGCGCCGGAGTGGCCCAAGGAATACGGCGGCGGCGGACTGAGCCGCGAGGAGGCCAAGGTGCTGGCGTCCGAACTGCGCCGCATCGACGCCCAGATGGCGCTGTCGAGCTTCGGCATCTGGATGCTGGGACCGGCGCTGCTGCAGTTCGGCACCGAGGAACAGAAGAAGCGCTTCCTGCCCGAGATCGTGCGCGGCGAAATCCGATGGTGCCAGGGCTATTCGGAGCCGGGCGCGGGGTCCGATCTGGCGAACGTCCAGACGAAGGCCGAGGACAAGGGCGACCACTGGATCGTCAACGGTCAGAAGATCTGGACGTCGTATGCGGACAAGGCCGACTGGATCTTCTGTCTGGTGCGGACGGACCCGGAGGCGCCCAAACATCTGGGCATCTCGTTCGTGCTGTTCGACATGGCGACGCCCGGCGTCACGACCAAGCCGATCACCCTGATCAGCGGCAAGAGCCCGTTCTGCGAGACCTTCTTCGATGACGTGCGCGTCGAGAAGGAGAACCTGGTCGGGACGCTGAACCGGGGCTGGGACGTGGCCAAGGCGCTGCTGGCCCATGAGCGGACGATGATCGGCGCCATCGGCGACGCGGGCGGCGGACGGCCGCTGGGCCAGGTGGCGACGGACTCGATCGGCAGCGATGAGGAAGGTCGTCTGGACGACCTGATGCTGCGCGCCAGGGTGGCCGAGCTGGAGATCGACGCGGCCGCCTTCCGGCTGGCGATGGAGCGGGCGGGCGATCAGATGAAGGCCCGTCAGGCCCATCCGGCCATCGCCTCGATGCTGAAATACTACGGCTCGGAGCTGAACAAGCGCCGCCATGAACTGCTGATGGCGGCCGGCGGCGCGGACGCGCTGGAGTGGGAAGGCGAGCGGTCACGCGAGGGCACGGTCGCCCGCGACTGGCTGCGCACCAAGGCCAACTCCATCGAAGGCGGCACCAGCGAGGTGCAGCTGAACATCATCGCCAAACACCTGCTGCAGCTGCCGGGAGCCTGACGTGGCGCAGGACATGCCGTGGTGGCGCGCCATCGCTCTTGTCGGCGTCGTGCTGTGGCTGATCGGCGCGATGTTCGTGTCGCTGAGCTACATCGGGATGCTGGCCTGGGCCTGGCCGAACTTCGTGGAGACGGCCCCGACGATCCAGGTGCTGGCCTGGACGGTCGTGCTGGCGCCGATCCTCGGCATCGCCTTGGCTGTGATCCTGTCGAAGACCCTGAAGAAACACGCCCTGACCGCGATCACGACGACGCTTGTGATCCAGTTGGTCGCCCTTTTCACCCCCATGCTGGTGAGTTGATATGCCCCTGATCCTGACCGAAGAGCAGACCATGCTGAAGGAGGCCGCCGACGGCTTCCTGAGCGAGCACGCGCCCATCACCCACCTGCGCAAGCTGCGCGACAGCCGCGACGCCGACGGGGTGTCGCGCGAGCTGTGGAAGGCGTTCGGCGAGATGGGTTTCGCCGGGGTCATCATCCCCGAGGAACATGGCGGATCGGCGCTGGGCGCCGTGGAAGCTGGTGTCGTGGCCGAGGCGCTGGGGCGGACCCTGACGCCGTCGCCCTTCATGGGCTCGGGCGTGCTGTCGGCCAAGGTGCTGGTGGACGGCGGCTCGGCGGAACAGCAGGCCGAATGGTTGCCGAAGATCGCGGCGGGCGAGGCGATCCTGTCGCTGGCCGTCGATGAGGGCGCCAAGCATGCGCCGTCGAAGATCGCCACCGTCGCCGAGCGCGCGGGCAACGGGTTCAAACTGAACGGCGCCAAGGGCTTCGTGCTGGACGGCCACGTCGCCGACGCCCTGATCGTCGCGGCCCTGACCGAGAACGGCCTGACCCTGTTCCTCGTCGATCCGAAGACGAAGGGCGTGGAGATCGAGCGCACGGTGATGGTCGACGCGCACAATGCGGCGCGGGTGACCCTGACGGACGTCGAGGTCGATGCGGACGCCGTGATCGGGTCGGTGGATGAAGGCGAAGCCCTGCTGGAAGGCGCGCTGAATCTTGGCCGGGCCTGCGCGGCGGCGTCGCTGAACGGCGCGGGCGATCAGGCCTTCCAGACGACCATGGAATACCTGCGGACCCGCAAACAGTTCGGCAAGCTGATCGGCGAGTTCCAGGCGCTGCAACACCGGGCGGCGCACCTGTACAGCGAGATCGAGATCGCCCGCGCGGCGGTGATCGGCGCGCTGCAAGCGCTCGACGCCGGCAAGGAGAAGGCGCCGCTGGCGGTGTCTGTCGCCAAGGCCAAGGCCGGGCGCGTCGCCGAACTGGCGGTGCAGGAGGCGGTGCAGATGCACGGCGGCGTCGGCATGACCGACGAGTTCGACGTCGGCCTGTTCATGAAACGGGTCCGGGTGCTGAACGAACTGCTGGGCGACGCCGGGTTCCATCAGGAACGGATGGCGCAGAGCCAAGGGTTCTAGGACTTTTTCGACCAGATGCAGCCGTAGAAGCGTCACAATAAGCAAGGGAAATGCGCGCAGGAGGAGTTTGCTCATGCGCGTACTCGCACTGGCCGGGCTTGCGGCCTTTATCGCCGCTCCGGTTCTGGCCCAGACCCCGACACCGGCTCTGACGCCGGCGGAGGTGTTCGCCGAGGCGCGGGCGGCTTGCGCGGCGGACGGCGGGGACCTTTGGGGCGTCGAGCTGTGCACGCCCGTGCTGCTGGTCGATCCGGCGACCCGGACGATCCATACGGACCACAGGGGGACGAGCGACGCCCTGCAGCCCGACGGCGACCTGTTCACAGCAACGCTGCCGGGAACGGTCAACATCGCCAATACGTCGCTGGACTGGGACGGGGTGCGCTGGGCGATGCTGATGCAGCCCCTTCCGCAGGATCCCGTGCGACGGCGGGCGCTGATGGCGCATGAGCGTTGGCACGGGGTGCAGGAGGCGCTCGGCCTTCCCGCCCGGTCTCCGACCCCGGCGCATCTGGACAGCGAGGACGGTCGCGCCCTGATGCGGCTGGAGTGGCGCGCGCTGGCGGCGGCGCTGAACGCGGACAGTGACGCCGCACGGCGGCAGGCGGTGTCCGATGCACTGGCCTTCCGGGCCGCCCGGCGGGCGTTGGGGAGCGCCGAGGACGAGCGGGCGCTGGAGATGAATGAGGGGCTGGCCGAATACACCGGGCTGAGGCTGTCCGGCGGGGATGCGCGGGCGCTGGCTGTCGCCGCCCTCGGCGCCGCCGAGGGCGGTGCTTCGTTCGTACGCAGCTTCGCCTACGCATCCGGACCCGCCTACGGCCTGCTGCTGGACGGAGCGGATGCGGACTGGCGACGGTCGTTGAAGGGGGGTGATGATCTGGGCGATCTGTTGGCTGCGCGGCTGGACCTGCGGGTTGGGGACGCGGGCGCCGCCGAGGCGCGATACGGCGGCGCGGCGATCCGTGCGGAGGAAGCCCTTCGGGCGGAGCAGGCGCGGGCGATCGCGGCCGACTGGACGGCGAAGCTGGTGGACGGACCCCGGCTGCATTTACCGTTCCGGTCCATGCGGATCGCGTTTGATCCCGGCAAGATCACTGCCTTGCCGCCGCATGGATCCGTTTATCCGACGCTGCGGGTGGTGGATGCCTGGGGTGTGCTGGAAGTGAGCGACGGCGCCCTGATCGACGACAATTGGAGCGGTGTCACGGTGGCGGCGCCAGTTTCGGCGGGTGCGGTCGAGGGGCCGGGCTGGACGCTGAGGTTGAACGACGGGTGGCTGCTGACGGCCGGGGAGCGGGACGGGGACTTCCGGCTGGAGATGGAGTAGGGAACGCCCATGCTGCTCGCTGCCCTCGCTGTTCTCGCCCTTCAAAGTCCCCAAGTGGTGGACGGGGTGATCGTCAGCCCGCGATGGGCGGCGACGCCTCCGTCCGAGGCCCTGATCCCAATGGTCACCGAGTGGCCCGCGCAGGCGGATGCGGAACTGCTGTGTTCGGTTCTGGCCGACGGCGCCCTGCACGACTGTGTCGTGGAGCGGTCCAGTCCGCCGGGAGATGAGCGGGTGACGCGCCACGCCCTGCATCTAAGCCAGTTCTTCCGCCTTCACCCAAGGCTTGCGAATGGCCGGTCGGTCAGGGGGCTGAAGGTGCGGTTGCCGCTGCGGTGGGAGAGCTGAGGGCTGTCGGCGCCGGTGTTCGAGGCGTCTCCGGCCTCGACGAAGCCGCCGTCTCCTGATCGACGCTGCCGCGCCATTCTCCGCAAACTCCTTAGCGGCCTGTGCGGGGGTGGCCCGCCACCGGGCGCGCCTGCTAAACCTCCCGCAAGGGAGAGCATCACATGACGACGCGAGCCAACGCGCCTCAGTATCTCAGCGGCTTCGGGAATCATTTCGCGACCGAGGCCGTGCCGTGCGCGCTGCCCGAGGGGCGAAATTCGCCGCAGCGGGCGCCGATGGGGCTGTATGCGGAGCAGCTGTCGGGGACGGCGTTCACCGCGCCGCGCACCGAGAACCGCCGCAGCTGGCTGTATCGCCTGCGTCCGTCGGCGCAGCATCCGGCCTACAGGCCCTTCCCGCAGAAGCTGGTGCGCTCCGGCCCCTTCCATGAGGCGCCGCCGAGCCCGAACCGGATGCGCTGGGACCCGCTGCCGATCCCAACCGAGCCGACCGACTGGGTCGAGGGGCTGGTGACCTATGGCGGGACCGGGGATGCGGAGGCGCTCACCGGCGTAGGCATCCACCTGTACGCCGCCAATCGCTCCATGACCGACCGGGTCTTCTATTGCGCCGATGGCGAGCTGCTGATCGTGCCGCAGCAGGGCGAGCAGGCCTTCGTCACCGAGATGGGCCGCATCGACGCCCGGCCGGGCGAGATCGTGGTCATCCCGCGCGGCGTGCGCTTCCGGGTCGAGGTCTCCGGGCCGGTGCGCGGCTATGTGTGCGAGAACTACGGCGCGGCCTTCCGTCTGCCGGATCTGGGACCGATCGGCTCGAACGGTCTGGCCAATCCGCGCGACTTCCAGACCCCGGTAGCCTGGTTCGAGGACGTGGACCGCCCGACCGAGTGCATCCAGAAATTCGGCGGACGTCTGTACGTCACCACCTTCGATCACAGCCCGCTGGACGTGGTCGGCTGGCACGGCAACTACGCGCCCTGCAAATACGACACGGCGAAGTTCAACACGATCGGGACGGTCAGTTTCGACCACCCGGACCCCTCGATCTTCACGGTGCTGACCAGCCCGTCGGATACGCCGGGGACGGCCAACTGCGACTTTGTCATCTTCCCTCCGCGCTGGATGGTGGCCGAGGACACCTTCCGCCCGCCGTGGTTCCACCGGAACGTCATGAGTGAGTTCATGGGACTGGTGACGGGCGAATACGACGCCAAGGAGGGCGGCTTCGCCCCCGGCGGCGCCAGCCTGCACAATTGCATGAGCGGGCACGGGCCGGATCAGGCGTCCTATGACAAGGCGGTCGCCGCCGAGCTGAAGCCGGTGAAGATCGAGAACACCCTGGCCTTCATGTTCGAGACCCGAATGCCGATCCGCACCACGGAATGGGCGCAAACCTCGCCGACGATGCAGCTGGACTACGACGACGTCTGGACCGGCTTTGAAAAAGGACAAGTGAACCCATGAAGCGCGTGATCATCGCGGTTGCGGCCCTGTTCGCCGTCGCCTGCCAGCCGATGCCGGCGACGGACAACGCCTCGGCCTCGCCCGCGCCGCAGCCGACGCAGGTCAGCGCCGCCGGGACGACCGACGCGGCCCTGTGTGATCGCGCGGGCGGCAAGATGCTGCCGCAGGGCCGGATGCAGTCGGTGCGCTGCGTCATCACCTATGCTGACGCGGGCCGACGCTGCACGAAGGGCTCGGACTGTCAGGGCGACTGCCGCATCGAGGAAGCCGCCTCGGGCACGCCGCAAGCGGGGGCCGCTGCTGTAGGAACCTGCCAGCGCACCAGCAGCCGCTTCGGCTGCTACACCACGGTCGAGAACGGCAAGGCCGAGGCGACGATCTGCGTCGACTGAGGGCGTAGGTGATTGGTGATTGGGTGATTGGTGATTGCCTGAAGTGAAGGGCAGCCAATCGAGCCGTCGGTCGGCCCACCTTCACCAATCACCAGTCACCAATCACCTCCCGGTCTGGCCCAAGCAAAAGGCCCCGTCGCGAGAGCGGCGGGGCCTTCGTCGTTCGTCCGTGGACGGAACGAGCTTACTGCGCCGGGGCCGGCGGCGTGGTCATTTCACCCGACGGCGTGGTGCTGGGGGTGTTGGAGGTGGTCATGCCGCCATCGGCGTTGCCACCCTGTTGCTCGATACGGTCAGCCTCGGTGTTGAGGGCCTTTTCCTCGGCCTCGTTCGGCGTGGCGGCGGCCTGCGCTTCCAGTTGGTCGGCGGTGGCTTCAGCCTGCTTGTCGGCGGCGCTTTCGCCACAGGCGGCAAGGCCGGCGAAGGCGAAGGCGGCGGTAGCGGCGATGATCATCTTACGCATAGGAACAGTCCCTTTTTCTCTTCCTGGGACCGGACCAACCTGCGGGAGTCAAAAAGGTTCACGCCGCCGTGAGGGCGACGTGAACCTCATCGTTGATTATTCCGACGCGGCGAAGGCCACGCGGGCGGCGCCCAGAAGGGCGGCGTGCTTGTGCAGGATCACATGGGTCGGGATGGCGGCCATGTAGTCCTTGAACCGGCCCTTGCGCTCGAACCGCTCGCGGAAGGGGCTGGCCTTGAGGAAGGGCAGGATGCGCGGAGCGATCCCGCCGGCGATATAGACGCCGCCGCGCGCGCCGGTGGTCAGGGCGATGTCGCCGGCCACGGCGCCCAGCAGGGCGCAGAAGCGGGCCAAGGTGGCGCCGCAGTGGCTGTTCGGGTTTTCCAGCGCCTCGGCGGTGATCTGGGCCGGATCGTCTATATGGGTCTCGCGGCCGTCGATCTCGGCCAGGGCGCGGTGCATGTTCAGCAGGCCGGGGCCGCAGATCAGGCGCTCGATCGAGACGCGGTCATAGCGGCGGCGCAGGATGCGCAGGATTTCGTCCTCGATCGGGTCGCCCGGGGCGAAGCAGGCGTGGCCGCCCTCGGACGGCATGGCCAGTTCATTGCCGCGGGCATCGCGCACCAGAGCCGAGACGCCGAAGCCGGTGCCCGGCCCGAGCACGGCGATGGCCGCGTGCGGGTCGCCCTCTTCCGGCCCGCCCAGCGACGCCAGCTCGGCCTGCGGGACAACGGGAGCGCCCCAGGCCAGAGCCTCGAAATCGTTGATCAGGCGGACGGGCTTGAGGCCGAGCGTGCCCAGCTCGGTTTCCGACACCCGCCAGGGCGAGTTGGTCAGGTCGATCTCGCCGTCGGTGACCGGACCGGCCACGGCGATGACGCCGCCGGTCGGCTTGACCTCGCAGCCGTCGATGAAGGCCTTCACGCCTTCGAGGAAGGTCGGATAGGTCTCCGCCGGGAAGCTTTCATGGTGCTCGAGCACCGGCTTGCCGTTGACCATGTGGGCGATGGCGAAGCGGGCGTTGGTGCCGCCGACGTCGCCGACGAGCAGGGTGCGGTCCCAGTTGATGGTCATGGCCTTGTTCCTCCTGCCCGCTTGTCCCCGTCTGCGCGGGGATGAGCGGAATAAACAATATGCGTCACGCGTCGACAGCCCGGTCGACGATGTTCGGATCGGGCGGGGTGTCTTCGTTGACCGGCGCGCCGTGCGGCACGGCGAAGCAGACGGAGGCGCCTTCTTCGGCGGTCGAGACGACATGGCGGAAGGCCCCGAACAGCTCGCGGCCGTATCCCCATGCGGAACCGGTGGCGTGGGCCTCGGTGCGGTGGGCGGCCGGGCGGGCGGTCAGATCAGCGACGCCCACGGTGCTCAGCACCCCGGCCTCGGCGTCCAGACGGATGATGTCGCCGTCCCGCACATGCGCCAGAGGGCCGCCCGCGAGGGCTTCAGGCGATACGTGGATGGCGGCGGGCGTCTTGCCCGAGGCGCCGGACATGCGGCCGTCGGTGACGAAGGCGACCCTGAAGCCCTTGTCCTGAAGCACGGACAGGGCGGGTGACAGGCTGTGCAGTTCCGGCATCCCGTTGGCGCGCGGGCCCTGGAAGCGCAGGACCACGACGACGTCGCGGTTCAGCTTGCCGTCCTTGAAGGCCTGAAGGGCCTCTTCCTGCGATTCGAAGACGGCGGCGGGGGCCTCGACGATGCGGTTCTCCGGCTTGACCGCCGAGACCTTGATGACGGCGCGGCCGAGGTCGCCTTTCACCAGACGCAGGCCGCCGTCCTTCTGGAACGGATCGGAGGCGGGACGCAGGATGTCGGTGTCCAGGCTTTGCGCCACGCCGTCGCGCCACATCAGTTCGCCGTCGACCATGGACGGTTCCTGGAAATAGGCGTCCAGACCCTTGCCCATGACGGTTTCGACGTCGGCGTGGATGTTGCCGTGCTCGGCCAGTTCGCGGGTGACGAAGGCGACGCCGCCGGCGGCCTGGAAGGCGTTCACGTCCGCCGAGCCGTTCGGATAGACGCGGGCCAGAAGCGGGGTCGCCGAGGACAACTGGTCCATGTCGGTCCAGTCGATGATCACGCCTGCGGCGCGCGCCATGGCGACCAGATGGATGGCGTGGTTGGTCGAGCCGCCGGTGGCCAGCAGGGCCACGATCATGTTGACGATCGACTTCTCGGAAATGACGTCGGCCATACGGCCTGAGTCGGTGCGAGCCAGCTCGACCGAGCGCCTGGCGGCGGCGGCGGTCAGGGCGTCGCGCAGGCCGGTCTCCGGGTGCACGAAGGCGGTCGAGGGCAGATGCAGACCGGCCATCTCCATCATCATCTGGTTGGAGTTGGCGGTGCCGTAGAAGGTGCAGGTGCCGGGCGAGTGGTAGGAGCCGATCTCGCTTTCCAGCAGGGTCTGACGATCCACCTGATTTTGCGCGTAGAGGGCGCGGACGCGGGCCTTCTCGGCATTGGGGATGCCCGACGGCATCGGACCGGCCGGGGCGAAGATCACCGGCAGGTGGCCGAAGGCCAGGGCGCCGATGAACAGCCCCGGGACGATCTTGTCGCAGACCCCAAGCATCATGGCGGCGTCGAAGGCGTCATGGGTCAGGGCGACGCCGGTGGACATGGCGATGACGTCGCGGCTGAACAGCGACAGCTCCATGCCCGGGCGACCTTGGGTGACGCCGTCACACATGGCGGGCGTGCCGCCGGCGACCTGGGCCGTCGCGCCGACCTCGCGCGTGGCGGCGCGGATGATCTCGGGGAAGCGCTCGAATGGCTGGTGGGCCGAGAGCATGTCGTTGAAGGCGGTGACGATGCCGACGTTCGGCTGCTTGCCGCCCATGGCGGTGAGCTTGTCGGCGAGGGTCTGGCCCGCGAAGGCGTGGGCCCAGTTGGCGCAGGACAGCTTGGCGCGACCCGAGCCGCTGTCGCGGGCGGCGTCCATGCGGCGCAGGTAGTCCGTGCGGGTGGTCCGGGAACGCTCGACGATGCGGGCGGTGACCTCGGCCACGACGGGATGGAGCTTGGGCATCAGGCGGCGGCCTCCGTCCAGAGGACTTCGAGCGGAACGCTCGCGGCGATCAGGGCGGCGATGGGCTGGGTCGCGGGATCGCCCGCGGCCTCGCGCTCGAACACGGCGCGCTTCTGTTTGCCGGTCAGGGCCAGAACCACCCGGCGGGCCTGCATCAGGTACGGCAGGTTGATCGACAGGCGCTCAAGGCTGGGGGCCAGACCGTCGCGGCCTCGGGGAACGCCAAGCACGGTCGGCTTGAGCGTGGGGGTGAGCAGGGTCTTCAGCGTCGGGCTTTCGGGGAACATAGAGCAGATATGGCCATCCTCCCCCATGCCGAGAAGAACGGCGTCGAGACGGTCGGTCTCGGCGGCCAGAGCGTGGGCGGCGACGATGGCGGCGCGGTCGACGGTGACCTCCGGGGTGTACAGGGGCACGAAGCGGGCGGCTGCGGCTGAGCCGGTCAGCAGGGTCTGCTTCATCAGTGCGGCGTTGGACTCCGGCGAGGTCTCCGGAACGTAGCGCTCGTCCACCAAGGTCACCGCGACCTTCGACCAGTCGAGCGAGGCGGCGGCCATCAGGCGGTAGATGGGCGAGGGGGTCGAACCGCCCGCGCCCGCGAACACGCCCTTGCCGGTTTCGGCGATGGCGGCGGACAGGGTGTCAGTCAGGCGGGCGGCGCCGGCGTCGGCCCAACTCGCTCCATCAGCAAAGACTTCGATCTCAGGCATCGCTGACATTCCACTCCCGCCCCGTGCGCGCCATCAGCATGTCGGAAGAGTCGGGGCCCCAGGTTCCGGCGACGTATACCTGCGGCTTCACATCGCCGTCGGCCCAGGCCTCGGAGACCTCGTCGACCCATTTCCACGCGGCCTCGGCCTCGTCGCGACGGACGAAGAGGGTGCTGTCGCCGTGCAGGGCGTCGAGCAACAGGCGCTCGTAGGCGATGCGGCGGCGCGGCGCGGCGTCCCCCTTTCCGCCGACGCCCCACGACAGGCTCATCTTGATCGGTTGAAGCTGCATGCGCTGGTCCAGGCCGGGACGCTTGTTCATCACCGTCAGGGAGATGTCTTCCTCGGGCTGGAGCTCGATGATCATGCGGTTGGCCTGCACGTCGCCGCGGTCGTCGCGGTCGAAGATGGAGTGCGGCAGCGGCTTGAACTGGATGACGATCTCGGTGCGCTTCTCGGGCAGGCGCTTGCCGGTGCGCATGAAGAAGGGCACGCCCGCCCAGCGCCAGTTGTCGATATCGGCGCGGATGGCGACGAAGGTTTCGGTGTCCGAATCCTGACCGCGTTCCTCGTCATAGCCCTTGACCGGTTTGCCCTCGACGGTCCCGGCCACGTACTGGCCGCGCACGGTGACGCGTTCGGCTTCCTCGTGGGTGATGGGGCGCAGGGAGCGCAGGACCTTGACCTTCTCGTTGCGAACCGAGTCCGGGTCGAGGTCGGACGGCGGCTCCATGGCGACCAGACACAGCAGCTGGAGCATGTGGTTCTGCAGCATGTCCCGCAGGGCGCCGTACTCATCGTAGTAGGGCCAGCGATCACCGACGCCGACCGTCTCGCCGATGGTGATCTGGACGTGGTCGATGGACAGGTTGTTCCACAACGGCTCGAACACGGTGTTGCCGAAGCGCAGGGCGATCAGGTTCTGGACCGTCTCCTTGCCGAGGTAGTGGTCGATGCGGAAGACCTGATCCTCTCGGAAGGCCTGGCCCACGGCGTCGTCGATCTCGCGGAAGCTGGCGAGGTCGCGGCCGACCGGCTTCTCCAGCACCACGCGGCAGTTCCGGTCGGCCAGACCGGCGTCCTTCATCGCGGTGACGATGCGGGCGTACAGGGAGGGGGAGACCGCCAGGAAGGAGGTGATCTCGCCGTCGCCGCACATGGCCTTGAGCGGCTTCAGACTGTCGGCGCTGGTGGCGTCGACGGGCAGGTATTCGAGGCGGGCCTCCATGCGGGCCCACGCGGCGTCGGTCCAGGCGTTGTCGGCGCGGGCCTTGCTCTCGACCGTGGCGCGGACCTTGGCGACGTACTCGTCGCGGCTTTCGTCGGAGCGGGCGGCGCCGATGATCTTCAGATCGTCGGCCAGCAGGCCCTCGTGGTCGAGGAAATAGAGCGAAGGCAACAGCATCCGCATGGCGAGGTCGCCGCCGCCGCCGAACAGGACCAGGGCCGCCATTCGTGCTCCTTCACTTATTTGAACCCTTCAGGATGAAGGGTCTTTGGCCGCTTCCGCGCGCGGAGCCAACCGCCGGGCGCGCGCTGAAACACCATGTGACGGTCAAGGTGAGAAAGCGAAACGGGCGTCAGGGTCAATCCCCGACGCCCGTCAGCGGTTCCGAAAGCGGGACGTGCTGGCCTAAGGCACCTCGGTGACCAGCAGGGTCGCCGGGTTGTTGCTGCCGCTGTAGACGCCGACCCAGATGTCATAGACGCCCGACGACGGCTTGGAGAAGTAGACTTGGGCGTTGGTGCCGCCGCCCGAGTCGTCGTCGCAGTACCACTGACCGTCGGGAGCGTTGACCACCAGCGTCGTGTCCGAGCCTGACTGCGTCTGGATGGCGAGCGGCAGGGAGCCGGCGGTGTAGGTGATCTGGTAGTCCGGCGCGACGGCGATGATGCCGCGGCACGAGGACGAGACGACGGAGGCCTGGATGCTGCCGCCCGCGGTCAGGCTGACCCGGTGGGGGTCGGGGGTGAAGCCCGAGCTGAGGTAGGTTTCGCCATAGGTCGCCCGGGCGCTGGTGTCCGGATAGCCGCCGTCACCGCCGCCACCGTCGCCCGTCAGTTCGGTGATGGTCAGGGTCGCCGAAGCCGTGCCGCCGCCGAAGGTGCCGACCCAGATGTCATAGGTTCCGGAACGGGGCGTGTTGAAGGTGACCTGCGGGTTGGTTCCGCCGTTGGAGTCGTCGTCGCAGTACCAGAGGCCGTCCGGACCGTTGACGACCAGGGTGGTGTCCGAGGAGGCGCTGGCGACGATGTAGAGCGGCAGCGAGCCGGCGTCGTAGGTCAGCTCGTAATCCGGCGCGCGGGCGATGGAGCCGGTGCAGGGCGAGCCGAGGTTCGAGGCGTCGATGGAGCCGCCGGCGGTCAGGCTGACCGTATGCGGATCGGGGGTGAAGCCGGAGCTGAGTCGCACTGAGCCGTAGGTGGCGCGGGCGGAGGTGTCCTGCGCATGGGCGGCCGGAGCCACCAGAAGAACCGCGGCCGTCGCGGCGATGACAGACCTGAACAGCATATTTCACTCCCCGGTGAAAAAATTGGCAGAACAACGTTTGCATGACGCCGTTAATCCGACAAGCCGAAGCGGGCGTGCAGGAGACTCTTGGCGTTTCCCGGTGGATCGCACTACTTGCGAAACATGACAAAGGTTCTGATCATCGGCGCGGGACACGCGGGCGGTACGGCGGCGGCGCTGCTGCGCCAGTATGGGCATGAGGGCGCGATCGTTCTGGCCGGTGACGAGGCCGCGCCCCCCTATCAGAGGCCACCGCTGTCGAAGGCCTGGCTGAAGGGCGAGGCCGATCTGGAGGCGCTGCTGCTGCGGCCCGAGAGCTTCTATGTCGAACAGAACATCACCCTGAGAACCGGGGTGACCGCGACGGCCATCGACCGGACGGCGAAGACGGCGACGTTCAGAGACGGGACGGTCGAACCCTATGACGTGCTGATCCTGGCGACGGGATCGACGGCGCGTCGGCTGGCCATTCCGGGGGCGGATCGTCCGGACCTGCTGGAGCTGCGCACGCTCGTGGATGCGGAGAAGCTGAAGGCGGCGCTGGGGCCGGGCAAGCGTCTGGCGGTGGTCGGCGGCGGCTATGTGGGGCTGGAGGCGGCGGCCTCGGCCCGCGCTCTGGGCGCCGAGGCGGTGGTCATCGAGCGGATGGACCGGGTGCTGGCGCGGGTCGCCTCGGAAACCCTGTCAGCCTTCTTCACCGGCTATCATCGCAGCCACGGGGTGGAGATCCTGACCTCGGCGGAGGTGACCGGGTTCGAGGATGCCGGCGTGCGGCTGGCGGACGGGCGGTTGATCGAGGCCGATGTCGTGCTGGTGGGCGTCGGCGCGCTGGCCAATGAAGGGTTGGCGCGGGCGGCCGGACTGGACTGCCTGAACGGGGTGGTGGTGGATGCGGAGGCCCGGACGTCGGACCCGTCGATCTTCGCCATCGGTGACATGACCTACCGGCCCGTGCCGGTCCACGGCGGCGCCATGCATCGTCTGGAAAGCGTGCCCAATGCGCTGGAGCAGGCCAAGCAGGCGGCCTCGGCCATCGTCGGGCGCGCGGCTCCGGCTCCTGAAGTCCCGTGGTTCTGGTCGGACCAGTATGATCTGAAGCTGCAGATCGCCGGACTGCCGAACGAGGCGGATCGTCAGGTGGTGCGCGGCGATGCGGCGACCGGCGGCTTCGCGGTCTTTCATCTGGCGGGAGACCGGATCGTGAGCGTCGAAGCGGTCAATGCGCCCGCCGAGTTCATGGCCGGGCGTCTGATGATCGGCAAGCAGACGCCGGTGGATGCGGACCGGCTGGCCGATCCCTCCGTGACGATGAAGGCGGTGGCGGCAGGCTGAGCGTCAGTTCCGCGCGGCGATGGCGTCGGTCTCGGCCGATGGTCCGTTCAGGCGCTCGATCAGCAGGTCCAGCGGCCTGGGGCGGCCGATCAGATAGCCCTGCGCCATGTCACAGCCCATGCCGCGCAGCAGGGACAGGGCGGTCGGCGTTTCGACGCCTTCGGCGGTGATCTTCAGGCCCAGACCGTGGGCCAGATCGATGGTCGACTTGACGAGCAGGGCGTCGCGGCCGGACTGGTCCATGTCGAGCACGAAGCTCTTGTCGATCTTCAGTTCATCGGCCTGGATGCGCTTCAGATAGGTCAGGGACGACAGGCCCGAACCGTAGTCGTCCAGCGAGATCAGCACCCCGGCGGCGGACAGGCGGTCGATGACGGCCAGGGCGCGTTCGGGGTCGTGCATGACCGCCGTCTCGGTGATCTCGAAACACAGGCGGGCGCCGGAGGCGCTGATCTGCTCCAGCGCGAAGTCGGCGAAGCTGTCGTCGGACAGCAAGCGGCCCGAGATGTTGATCGAGACGATGACCTCATGCCCGGCGGCGGCCATGACGGCCTGATCAAGAATGGCCTGACGCACCACCCATTCGGTCAAAGGGCGGATGTGGCCGGTTTCCTCGGCCATGCTGACGAACAGGTCCGGCGGAACCTCACCCCGACGCGGGTGGGTCCAGCGGGCGAGGGCCTCCACCCCGGTAATACGCTCGGCGCGGAAGTCGTATTTGGGCTGATAGGCCAGAGAGAACTCGCCGTTGTCGAGCGCGGCCATCAGTTCGGAGATCAGGGACAGGTTGCCGGCCGGATCACCGTAGGCGGCGGCGTCGAAACCGGCGGCGGAACGGCGCAGACGGCGGGCGCGCTCGACGGCGATGGCGGCCCGGTCGACAGGGGATGTCAGATGGGCGCCGGTCTCGCCCCTGCGGGCGACCCCGGCGGTCAGGGCGATGTCGACGGGCGCGCCGGAGACATCGAACGGGGCGCGGGCGGCGTCGGACAGAGTGGTGGCGATGGAAAGAGCTTCGTCCTCATCCTTCGCGACGACGACGAGGCCCAGCACGGCGGCGCTGACGCGGGATATGGAGGCGCCGGACAGGGCGGCCAGACGGCGCCCGACAGCATTCACCAGACGGGCCGTGGCGTCGTAGCCGATCGCGTCCCGGACCACCTCGAAGCGGTCGATGCCGACAAGGATGACCCACAGGCCGTCCTGCGAGGCGGCCAGACGCTCCAGCGCCAGCCGGTTGGGCACGCCCGTCTCCTGATCATGCAGGGCGATGTGGGTCAGTCGCTCCTCGCGGTCGCGCACGTCGCGTATCATGGTCCTGAACCCGATCAGCAGGACGATGAGGGCGACCACGGCGAAGGACAGGCCGCCAAACACCGCCGCCTCATGCGGCTTCATCGCGTCGGTGATCGGATGCAGCAGGGGCAGGAGCAGGGCCGAGATCAGCAGGGCCGCCCCGAACAGGCCGGCGCACAGGATCGCCAGCCGTGTCCGGACCCGACCGAAGCGCGGCAGGCGTGGCAGGGCCGGGGGCGGCATCAGCGCGTCTCCGGTCGTTGCTGGAGGCGGGATGTGGGGATGCGCGGGCGGTCGGCGGGGCCACGCCCGATCCGGGTCGACCAGTACTGGCAGACGGACCGCGATTTCACGCGCCCAATCTGCTCGATACAGGTGAATCCTCCGTAAAGCGCTGTTCCGCAAGCGGAATGCGAGGCAGACGCAATCGCGAGCGACGGCGCGGCGATTGTCGGGGGACATTCCGTCACCTTGACGCGCCCTCGGGACACTCGACGAATTTTGAGAATGCGTCTCAAAAATGGTTGCGATGAGGAGGGAAGATGATATTGCGACCCGCTCGCAGAGATCATTCCCCTCCCCGGAACCGCTCCCATGACCAACCGCGCCGATGCGCTTCGTTCGCTTCTTTTCGCTTCCAGCGCCGCCGGCATGCTGCTGGCCGCCGCTCCGGCCCTCGCCGGTGATCCGGTGGTCGAGACGGCCGGCCCCCAGCAGGATCGCGAAGCGACGACCCTGGGCACTGTGACGGTGACGGGCGAGCGCGCCCGCCGCGAGCCGCAATCGCCCGAGTTCGTCGCGCCGCTGGTCGATACGCCGCGTTCGGTCACGATCATTCCGCACCAGATCATCGAGCAGACCGCCGCGACGTCGTTGCAGGACATTCTGCGCACGTCGCCGGGCATCACCTTCGGCGCCGGCGAAGGCGGTCAGCCGCTGTCGGATCGTCCGTTCATCCGCGGCCAGTCGTCGGGCAACAATATCTTCGTGGACGGCATCCGCGACACCGGCGGCCAGCAACGCGAAGTCTTCAATCTGGAGCAGGTCGAGGTCATCAAGGGGGCGGACTCGGTCTATTCGGGCCGCGGCTCGGGCGGCGGGTCGATCAACCTGGGCTCCAAGGCGCCGCGCCTGCAGAATTTCAGCCGCTACAGCGTCGGTCTGGGCACCGACAGCTATCTGCGCGGCACGGTCGACCAGAACTGGGCGCTGACCGATAACTCGGCCCTGCGCCTGAACCTGATGGCCGCCGAGGGCGATGTCCCGGGCCGTGACTCGGTCGATTACGACAAGTGGGGCCTGGGCCTGTCCTATGCGATCGGTCTGGGGCAGGCGACGACCCTGACCGCCAGCTACTATCATCTGGATTCAAACCAGATGCCTGACTACGGCATCCCGCTGTTCACCAAGATCGGCACGCGCACGACCGACAGCGGCATTCTGGATGTGCCGTACAGCAGCTTCTACGGCCTGTCAGACCGCGATTATCTGAACAATGCGGTCGACAGCTTCACCGTCGCGGTCGAGCACCGGTTCAGCGAGACCCTGCGCATCCGCAACGTGACGCGCTACTCCGAGACGCTGAACGACTACATCGTCACGAACCCCGGCGACGGCGGCGCGGCCCAGTTCGTGGCGGGCGAATGGTGGATGAAGCGTGGGACCAAGACGCGCTGGAACCCGGTCGACACCCTGGCCAATGTCACGGACCTGACCGGCGCCTTCTCAACGGGCTCGATCCGCCACAACTTCAATGTGGGTCTGGAGCTGGCCCGCGAGAAGAACCGCAACGCGGCCTATTCGACCTACACCACGGCCGGTTCGGCCTGCCCGGCGGGCTTCGTGCTGACGACCGCGACCCTGAACAGCCTCGGCGCCGGCGACTGCACCCGCGTCTATGCGCCGAACACCGGCGACTCATGGACGGGCGTCATCAACCGCGGCCCGACCAGCCAGAGCACGACCGAGACGGTCGGCGTCTACGCCTTCGACAGCATCAATCTGACGGATCGCCTGATCCTGAACCTGGGCCTGCGCTGGGACAGCTATTCGGTCGAGGGCGTGAACCGCTCGGCCACCGCGACCGCCGGCGTCTATGGCGCTGTCACCGAGACACAGACGCCCTCGGCGGACTGGGACTTCGTCAACTACCAGATCGGTCTGGTTTACAAGCCGACCAGCAACACCAGCGTCTATGCGTCGTATTCAACCTCCTCGACGCCGCCGACCATCGCCGCCGGCGACCAGAACTCAGCCCCGACCGCGGCGCAGGCCGTGCTCGATCCGGAAGAAACCACCAGCTACGAGATCGGCGCCAAGGCCAGCCTGTTCCATGACCAGCTGCAACTGAGCGCCGCGATCTTCCGTCTGGACCGTGAGAACGCCGTGACCCAGACCACGCCGGTCGTGGTTCAGGACGGTGAGGTGCGGGTACAGGGTCTGGAGCTGGGCGTGTCGGGCAACATCACGCCGGAATGGCAGGTGTTCGGCGGCTACACCTGGATGGATTCGGAGCTGATCAAGGGCGCCCTGACCACGGGCGGTCTGCCGAACCCGCTGAACGGTCAGCGTCTGGCCAATACGCCGGAGCACTCGTTCAGCCTGTTCACCACCTATCGCGTGATGCCGAAGCTGAGCCTCGGCGGTGGGCTGTACTACGTCTCCGACAGCTTCGGCGGGAACCAGGGCGGCGCCGGCGGCGGCACGAACCGGATCTATGCGCCGGAATACACCCGCGTGGACCTGTTCGCCTCCTACGACATCAGCGACACGGCCTCCCTGCAGCTGAACATCCAGAATGCGGGCGATGAGGAGTACATCATCCGGACCAACGGCGTGCACCACGCCGATGTGGCCCCGGCTCGTCAGGCGCTGCTGACGCTGAATCTGCGCTACTAGGCCTAACGGTCTTCTGGCGTAGAACCCGGGGGTTCAGGTGTCTTCCCTGATGACCTGACCCCCCGGGTTTTTCCGCGTCCGGAGACAGGCGCAATGAGGAGGCGGCGATGCTGCTGCACATTCCCGAAGTGTTCACCAAGGCCGAGGTCGCGGCGTTGCGCGCGACGCTGGATGAGGGCCCCTGGGCGGACGGCAACGTCACCTCTGGGCACCAGTCGGCGACGGCCAAGGTGAACCAGCAACTGCCGGAAGATTCGGCGGAGGCGCGCGAGGTCGGCGGGCTGATCCAGCAGGCGCTGAACGCCAATCCGATGTTCGTGTCGGCGGCCCTGCCGCACACGGTCTTTCCGCCCCTGTTCAACCGCTATCAGGGCGGGGAGCATTTCGGGGTGCATGTCGACAATGCAATCCGCCAACGCGGGAACACTCGCATCCGCAGCGACCTGTCCTGCACACTCTTCCTGTCCGAGCCCGAGGACTATGACGGCGGCGAGCTGATCATCGAGGAGATGTACGGGCCGCAGTCGGTGAAGCTGCCCGCCGGCGATCTGGTGCTGTATCCGTCCAAGAGCCTGCACCGGGTGACGCCGGTGACGCGCGGGCAGCGGGTGTCGAGCTTCTTCTGGCTGCAGAGCCTGATCCGGGATGACGCCGACCGCGAGACCCTGTTCCGACTGGACGTCGCGATCCAGCGCGTCAGTCTGGACAAGGGGCCGAAGGATCAGGCCGTGCTGGAGCTGACGGCGGTCTATCACAACCTGATGCGCCGCTGGGCGGAGGTCTGAGGGGGCGGCTGGCTCGGGCGGTGGTGCGTGGACGGCAGGCGCCGTGCGGGCAAGTGATTAGTGGTTGGTGATTAGTGGTTCGCGGCGTCACGGGCTGTTGTCGTCCTGGAACCGGCTGCAGGCCCAGCCACCCACTAATCACTAACCACTAGTCACTTTCCGGGCTCACTGCCCGCCGTCCGAGCCCGGTCAGGGCGTCAGTAGACATCCCGCCGATACCTGCCCGCTTCGGTCAGACCCAGCAGGCCCTCGGCGCCGATGACGGTTTCTAGCGCCTCGTGGACGCCTTTGGACATCCCTTCAAGGCTGCCGCAGACCATGATCACGGCTCCGCGTGACAGCCAGTCCTTGAGCGCGCCAGCCTGTTCGGTGATCAACGTCTGGACATAGCGGCCGTCCCCTGCGTCGCGCGAGAAGACGCGATCAAGGCGGGTGAGCAGGCCGGAGGACAGCATCGCTTCCAGTTCATCGTCCAGCAGGGCGTCGTGGGCGCGGGTGCGCTCGCCGAACATCAGCCAGGCGCCGCCGTGGGCCTGACCCTCGCGGGCCTTGAGGTGGGCGCGCAGACCGGCCAGACCCGTGCCGTTGCCGATCAGGATCAGGGGCGTGGCGGCGTCGGGTCCGTGGAAGCTGCGGTTGACACGGATGCGCATGCCGACCTCGGCGCCGGGCTGGAGGTCGCCCGTCAGCCAACCGGAGGCCAGGCCGGGCGTGCCGTCCGGACGGGTCATGCGGCGGATGATGAACTCGGCCCGGCCGGCGGAGGGCAGGGAAGCGACGGAATACTCGCGGCTGCCCTGAGTGGGGTCGGGCAGGCCGATCTCGGCGATGTCGCCCGCGACCCAGTGGGGCGTGTGATCGATGGGTTCAAAGGCCAGCAGATGGACCTCGCCGCCGGGGCTGCCGGGGTTGAGCAGGCGGCGCTCGACCAGCCGCCAGCGGTCATAGGCGGGCGGCGTCCAGTCGGCCTGAACCGTCGAGCCGGTGATCAGGCCCAGCTGATGCTGCCAGTGGCGGACGGCGCCGGTGTCGCCGTTATCGACCTCGACGTGATCGAACAGGGGTTCGGCGCCCGAGCGCTTCAGCCAGCTGTCCAGCGCGCGGCCGAAACCGCAGTATTCGGCGTAGGTGCTGTCGCCGAGCGCCAGCAGGCCATAGGACAGGCCCGACAGATCGGCGGGGGCCTTCATCACGGT
The DNA here is from genome assembly GCF_057808845.1 of Brevundimonas sp. FG8. Classification (NCBI taxonomy): domain Bacteria; kingdom Pseudomonadati; phylum Pseudomonadota; class Alphaproteobacteria; order Caulobacterales; family Caulobacteraceae; genus Brevundimonas; species Brevundimonas sp. FG8. Next base: position 138,121 of record NZ_JBMDIU010000001.1, read on the forward strand.
GCGGACGAACCACGACATGCTGTCGGGGGGATCGCCCTCGCCGGTGGTGGAGGCGATGACCAGCAGGCGTCCGGCGGCCTTCAGCTCGGCGGGTTCGAGATCGCCCAACAGGACCACGCGTGCGGGCGTTCCGGCGTCGGACAGGCTTTTGGCCGTCATCCACGCCAGTTCCTCGGCCAGACCGGTCTGGCTGGCGAAGGCCACCAGAACGGTGTCGGCGCCGTCCGGGCCGGACAGGGCCGCGGCCTTGCGCGCGGCGGCGCGTCTGGCCAGCGCGCGGGTGACGATCACCGCGAAGATGCTGAGCAGCCACAGGCCGACCGCGACGGCGGCCCACATCAGACGCACGGGATCGGTGGTCACGCGCCCTCTTCCAACATGGCCCGGAAGGCCGGAGTGACGGTTTCAGTGAGCGCGCCGTCGGCGCCGCGCACGACGAAGGCGGCGGCGATCTTCATGTCGGTGGCGAAGGCCGGGCCTTCTGTCGGGCCCATGACGGTCAGGGCCGTGGCCATGGCGTCCGCATACATCGCGGTGTCGGTCAGTACGGTGACCCCCGCGACGCCGTTTTCGATCGGGCGACCGGTGCGGCCGTTGAGCGTGTGGCTGTAGCGGCGGCCTTCGACGGCGTAGCTGCGGACCCAGTCGCCGGAGGTGGCGACGGCGAGGTCGAACAGGGCGACGACGGTGCGGGGCGCGGAGGCTCCCGGCGGCTGTTGCAGCTCGACCCACCAGGGGTGGCCGTCCGGCTTCACCCCGCGACCGCGCAGTTCGCCGCCGATCTCGACCAGATGATGCCCGGCGCCCATATCGGAGAGCACCTCGGACAGGCGGTCGACGGCGTGGCCCTTGGCGATGCCGGACAGGTCGAGCTTCAGCCCGCCGATCTGCTGGACCGCGCGACGGTCGCGATTGAGGCGCAGGCGGTTCCAGCCGGAGACGGCGGCGGCGGCGGCGATCTCGTCGTCGGAAGGCAGAGGGGCGGCGTCGGCGGGACGCCGACCGGGCGGGCCGAAGCCCCAGACATCGACCAGGGCGCCGAGGGTCGGGTCGACCGCGCCGTCGGTGTCGTCCGCCAGATCGAGCGAGCGGGTCAGCACCTGCCAGAAGGGTTCGGACACCGCCCAGAAACCTTCAGGCGCGGCGTTGAAGCGCGCCAGTTCGGAGCGACTGTCCCAATGGCTGAACAGGGCGATAAGGCGCGCCAGTTCCCTGTCGATGGCGGACTGGAAGGCGGCGCGCTCGGCGCCCTGCGGCGGGACCAGACGGACGGACCAGTCGGTGCCCATGGTCTGGCCCGCGAAATCCCAGATCAGGGCCGACGGCGGACGGGCCGGGGCGCGACCGTGGGTCGGGATCAGCACCCTGTTCGCAGGGCGCGGAACAGCATCGCCGCCCACGATGATCGTGGGCGGCGCGCTGTGGCGGGAGAGGGGGCCTCCCGGACGGGTCAGGGCAGGACTTCCAGGGCGCCGTTGTACTGGGCGTTGGCGGCCATCTGCCCGCCCTGGGCCGCGGTGCGGACCGAGGTGTTGATCCAGTACATGCCGGCCGCGGGCCAGGTGACGGTGAAGGAGCCGTCGGCGCCGGTGGTGACGGTCATCTCTTCGGGGTTGTCGCGGTAGCGGGTGCCGCCGCGCGCGATGGTGACTTCCTGATTGGCGACGGGCTGGCCGTCACGGATGAATTTGAAGGTGGCGGCCTCACCGGCGGCGAGGGCGTTCGGGTGGGTCACCGGGATCAGCTCAATGCCTTCGTTGGTCGGAGCCAGCGCGCCGGTCGAGGTGGCGCCGAGGGTGACGAAGGTCTCGATGCGGCTGTTGTTGCGGGTGGCGACGACGTCGGTGGCGTCCGCCGGAATGTTGGCGGCCATTTCAGCCTCGGTCCCGCGCCAGCGCTTCTGCTCACCGCCCTGTTTGTAGCTGACGATCACGCCGCCCATGACGTTGGCGACACGATAGGTGCCCTGCTGGGTCAGGTGCAGGTCGAAGGTCGAACGGTAGCGGGCGCGGCCCATGTTTTCGGCCTGAACGGTTGAGCCGTCCGGGGCGGTGATGGTCAGGCCGGACAGGTTCATCGCGGCGTGATCGGGAATGAAGACGCCGTTGGACATGCCGGCGTCGAAGCCGACCCAGGCCTCGGCGCCCGAGAGCGAGGTCGAGGTCGGGGCCAGCCAGGCGCGGTGAGCCTGGGCCGAGAGCGGCAGGGCGAGGGCGGCGAGCGCCGCGATGAGAGCGAGGGACTTCTTCATGGCAGGCTTCCTTTAGCGGGTGACGGCGACGGTGACGGCGCCGAGTTCACGGGTCCCGGCCGCGCGGCCGGTGTTGGGAGCGCCCCAGCGGAAGGGGACGCGGACAGCTTCACGCCCGCCGAGCTCGCGGGCGGCCTCGACAACGATCACATAGTCGCCGGCCGGCAGGTCGCGCAGTCGGGCGGCGGGGATGCGGACAGTGTGCGTGCCGGGCGCCTTGGTGGCGCTGGAGACGCCATCGGCGGGCAGGTTCAGCGATTGGCCGCCCCGACGCCACCAGGTGCGCATGTCCTTCAGCCAGTCCTTGCCCTCGCGGACGTTGGAGACCTCATACCAGACGGCGAGGGTGCGGACGGCGGTGTTGTCCGGGCGCTCGATCCAAACCGCGACATAGGGACGGTGATAGGCGGCGACGCTGAGAGTCGGAATCTGGACGGTGACGTTCAGATCGGCGGCAAGGGCCGGGGTCGCGACGGCGGCGGCTGCGGCGGCGGTCAGGGCGATAGGCAACTTACGCATGATGAGGTCCGGGGGAGGGCGTCAGTGAATGAACAGAAGGGCGATGATGACGGGGATCAGCAGGCCGAGACCCAGCAGAGGCCAGGTCGAGGGGCGCTGCTTCGCGTGCATCCAGGTCAGGGCGAAGCCGGTGACGGCGAAGATGATGCAGGCGGCGGCGAAGATATCGATGAACCAGAACCAGACCTTGCCCGCGTTCCGGCCTTTGTGGAGGTCATTGAGATAGGCGATCCAGCCGCGGGTGGTGCGCTCGCGCGAGGCTTCGCCGGTGGCGCGGTCGATCGTCAGCCAGCCGTCGCCGCCGGGCTCGGCCAGGGCGACGTAGATTTCATCGACCGTGGTCTCGGTCGGGCGGCCGTCGATCTTCACCTTGAAGGCGTCCCGCGCCCAGCGAGCGACGGCGTCGGGGACCGGATCGGTGGTCTCTTCCGGAAAGGCGGACAGGCGCTCCAGCAGGGGCGAGGGCAAGGTGGCGGTGGCGGTCGCGGTGACCGGCTCGGCCGGGATCGAGGCGGCGTGGTTCAGGGTGATGCCGGTGACGGCGAACAGCATCAGGCCGATCAGGCTGACGGCCGCCGAAATCCAGTGCCACTGGTGCAATTGCTTGAGCCAGAACGACCGGGTGGCGTTCAGGGCTTTCCTGGGCTTGGGAGCTGTCGCGGCGGCTTCGGTCACGAGCGGTTCATGCCGAAATTGAGAACCGTTTGCAAGTCGTCCCGCGAGGCCGTTCAGCGCGACAGTCTGACGCCCACGCCCAGGGTCCGGGGCGGGGCGTAGCCGGCGACGCCGGTTCCGGTTTCGGACACCTCGACTTCCGCATCGAACAGGTTGGCGGCGCTGACCCAGAGGGTGGTCGTGTCGTTCAGGCTCCAGTCGGCGCGCAGATCGAGGGTTCCGCCCGCCTCCAGCACGCGGCTGTTCAGGTCGTCCTCGAAACGGTCGCTCTCCCAGCGGGCGTCGGCGGCGAGGGTGAGGCGGTCGGTGGCCCGCCAGTCTAGACCCGTGACGGCGCTGAAGCGCGGGGCCTGCGCGGGACGCAGGCCGGTCAGTTGGGGCGCGGCGGTTCCGCCGTCCACTTCGGCGTCGGTCAGCGACAGGGCGGCGCGCAGGGTGAGGGCGTCCGTCAGTTCGAACCGGCCGTCCAGTTCGATGCCGACGGCCTCGATGGTTCCGGCATTCTGGCGCTGGCGCAGGACGCCGCCCGCCGGGACGAAGCCTGCGCGGGGGAAGGTGGCCGGGCCAGCGCCGATGGTGACGTTGACTATGGCGTCGTCCAGCCGGGTCCAGAAGGCGGTGGCGGTCAGGGACGCGCGACCGCCGGTCCAGCTCCAGCCCGCTTCGGCGCCGGTGACGGTCTCGGGTTCGAGCGCGGCGTTGGCTTCGGTCAGGTCGTTGCCGACGCGGAACGGGCGGTGGAGCTCATTCAGGGTAGCGGGGCGGAAGCCGGTGTAGGCGGCGAGGCGAAGTGCCTGTCCGTTGCCAATGTCGCGGCGGACGCCGAGGCGGGCGCTGACGACTTCGCCGGATCGGTCGGGATCGGTCTCATCCAGCGTGACGGCGAGGGTCTGGCGGTCGCGCTCGAAGCGATGGCCGTCGGTGTTCTCCCAGCGATCGGCGCGCAGGCCGCCCGCGAACAGCCAGGGGCCGGTCGTCCACGAGCCCTCGGCATAGGCGCCGACGACGGAGGTTTCACCGCCCGCGATGCGGTCGCGGGTGAACTGGCCGCCCATGTAGCGGAACATCTCGCGGGTCTCGCCGTCGGCGAAACGGGCGTCGGCGCCCAGTTCCCATTCGACGCGACCGATGCCGCTGACGAGAACCCGGCGCAGGGCGGCGTTGACGCCCCAGCCGACGGCGGGCGTCCCGAACTGGTTGTTGGCCGGTGTTGTCGTGGCGCGGTCGGCGGCGACGGCGACGGAGGTGTTGGCCAGATCGCTTTCGCGCCGCCAGACCTGTAGCCGCCAGCCGGGTCGGTCGGCGTCGGGCTGGACGGCGGCGGTGGCCGACAGGGCGTTGCCCGAGGCGGTCGAACGCGCCCCCGCGAGACCCGAGCCGCGATCCTCCTCGAAGGCGGAGGCGCGCAGTGACACCGTGGCGGGACCGACGGGCAGGTCGGCGCGGACGGAAGCGGCCTGAACCTCCAGATCGAGCGGGGTGTCGGCGGCGCCGGCGGCCGCGCCCCGTACAGGGACATAGCCGTCGCTGGTCTCGTACAGACCCGAGGCGACGACGCGCGCCGGGCCGAGATCGGTTGCGCCGGAGGCCGACAGGCGGGCGCCGCCGCGTTCGGCGATTGAGGCGTCGACGGTCCAGCCCGTGTCCCGCTCACGCAGCTGGATCACGCCTGTCAGGGCGCCCGCGCCGTAAGGACCGGCGCCGGCGCCGCGCACGATGTCGAGGGCGGACAGGCTTTCCGTCGGGAGCTGGGACCAGATCACCCATCCGCCGAAAGGATCGTTCACCGGCACGCCGTCCAGCGTCACCAGCGTCCGGCCCGCGCCCGAGGGGGCGATGGCCCGCAGGCTGATCCCCTGTGTCGTCGGATTGGCCGCGAGGCTGGAGGTGCGACGGAACAGGGAGACGGCGGGGACGGAGGACAGCGCCTCGTCCAGCCGCTGCTCGACGCGCAGGTCGCGTTCATCGAGCCTGATGACGGCGAAGGCCGCCTCGCCCGCCGCCGGGGGCAGGCGCGCACCGGTGACGACGATTTCGGGCAGGTCGGTCGGGGGAGGCGGGGGCACTTGCAACATCAAGCGGGACAATACCTCGATCCGCGTGGGGTTGCGTCCTGTTATGCGGCCCGCGCCGCTTGACCCTCCGGTGTGGCCGACAGGACGCGGCGAATGGCGTCGAGCAGAACGTCGGGCTGGATCGGCTTCTGGGCCACGCCGTCCATTCCGGCGGCGAGATAGTCGGCCTCGTCGCGCGGATCGGCGTTGGCGGTCAGGGCGAGAATGGGCAGGGCGGAGACCGGGCCGGGCAGGGCCCGGATCAGGCGCGTGGCCTGAACCCCGTCCATCACCGGCATCTTTACATCCATCAGGATCAGATCGAACCGGCCCTGCTGGACACGGTCGACGGCTTCCTGACCGTTCTCGGCGGTCTCGTGGGTGCAGCCGAAAAGCTCCAGCACCTTGCCCGCGACGAAGCGGTTGGTGGCGTTGTCGTCCACGACCAGCACATGCAGGGTCTCGTGCGGGGTGGGCTCGGCGGGCGTGCTGTCGGCGGCCATCTCCGCCGTGGCCAGCGGCAGGCGCAGGTCGAAGGCGAAGCGGGCGCCGCCGCGAGGCGAGCGCTGGACGCCGATGTGGCCGTTCATCCGCTCGACGATCTGGCGGCAGATGGCGAGGCCCAAGCCGGCGCCCGCGCCCTCGCGACCGGCGCGGCCGGTGTTGAACGGATCGAAGATGGTGGCCGCGGTGTCCTCGGCGATGCCGGGGCCGCTGTCGTCCACGGTGACGGACAGGTGTGCGTCGGCGCCCTCGGCGCGTGCGGTTATGTGAACGGCGACCTCGCCCGCGGGCGTGAACTTGATCGCGTTGCCGATGAGGTTGTTGAGCAACTGCTTCAGCCGGACCTCGTCGGCATCGACGCAAGGGGCGTCGGCCAGATCACAGGCGATCGTGAGGGTCAGGGTCTTCTCCGCCGCGCGGGGCTCCCACAGGGCCTTCAGGTCGCGGGCGACGGCGTCCAGCGAGACGACCCCGGTTTCGAAGGTCATCAACCCGGCCTCGGCGCGGGACATATCCAGTGCGTCGGTCAGCAGGCGCAGCAGGCTCTGGCCTGAGTCCAGAATGGTGCGGACGTAGGGGCGCATGGCGTCCTGCGTCAGTTCGCGCTCCATCAGGGCGGCGACGCCCAGCACCCCGTTCAGCGGCGTGCGGATCTCGTGGCTCATGACCGCGAGGAACTCGGACTTGGCGCGGCTGGAGGTGCGGGCCTCCTGCTCGGCGCGGGCGAGATCGCGGGCCAGCACGCTCATGGCCTGGGCGCGATTGCGGTGGATGGCGCTGCCGGCCTGCAGCAGGTGAACGCCCGCGCCGACACCGACATAGCGGTCCTTTGACACCACGACGAAGCCGTTGAGCAGGGCGCCAAGGTTGCCGGCGTCGAGCGTCTCGAACAGGGTTTCGGCGTCCGCGTCGGCGTCGAGCACCCGGGGCGACGGGTCCATGAAGCTGGAGGCCGGGCGGCGGGCATAGAGGGCGCGGCCGAACTCGGCGGCCATGCGCAGGGTGAAGGCGTTGCGCTCGACCAGTCCGACAGGACGGCGCTCGGCGTCGATGACCGCGATGGCGAGGGTGTCGGGCTCGCGCTCGAACCGTTCGAAGACGTGCGCGCCCGGGGTGTCCGGCCCTATGGGCTCGGCCTCGCTGACGAAGTCTCCGATTCTGGCCATTCACGCGCACTCCTGAACGGAGGCCGGGATAGGGGCATCCACTTAATACCAGCTTTGCCGTGCGTGAATGTTTCGAGATATTCTCTTGAATATCAGTCCGTAAGCGGACCTAAAGTCTCTGGAGCAGGTTCGCAGCGAAGGTCGAGAGGGTGTCGTCGCGGGCGCCCATGACGATGACCCGGTCGCCGGGACGGGCCAGCTCGACGATACGGTCGCCGCAGGCGTCGCGGGTGGAGAGGGCCTCGGCGTTTCGACCGGCGGCGCGGATGCCCGACGCGATGTCCTCCGACCCGACGGACTTGTCGGTGGTGCCGCCGTAATAGACGGGCTCGGGCATCAGCAGCACGTCGTCGGGGCGCATCAGGCCGACGAAGGTTTCGATGAATTCGGACTGCATCAGCTTCAGGGGACCAAAACCGTGCGGCTGGAACAGGATCAGCAGTCGGCCGTCGAAAGCGTGAAGCGTCTTCAGGGTGGCGGCGATCTTGTCCGGGTTATGGGCGAAGTCGTCGATGACGGTGACGTCGTTCGCGATCCCGACCACCTCCATCCGGCGGCGGATGCCGGAGAAGGTCTCCAACGCGGTGACGGCCTCGGCGAGAGGCACGCCGAGCGCGCGCACGGCGGCGAGGGCGGCCAGAGCGTTGGCGACATTGTGGGCGCCGGGGACGTTGAGAATGGCGCGCTGCATCGCGACGCCCCGCTCCGCCAGGTCGAAACTCATGCCGGTCGGTTGCGGCGTCAGGCTGGAGGCGTGCAGATCGGCGGTGGCGTCGCTGAGGGAGAAGGTCCAGACCTTCTCAAGCGGAAGGGCCTGGGCGAGAGCCGCGGTCTCCGGATTGTCGAGGTTCAGCACGGCGATGTCGGCGCGGTCGGTGAAGCCGCCGAACAGCTCGCGCAACTCCTCCATCGACTTGTGGTCGAGCGAGATGTTGGAGACGACGGCGACGGTCGGATCATAGCGGGCGATGGAGCCGTCGCTTTCATCGACCTCGGACACGAACAGGTCCGGACCGCCGATCAGGGCGCTGGCGAAAGGGTGATCCGCGTCGGCGAAATTCTTCATCACGGCGCCGTTCATGACGGTCGGCTCGCGCCCGGCCTGATGCAAAATCCAGGCGATCATGCCCGTGATGGTCGACTTGCCCGAGGTGCCCGCCACGCCGATGGAGGCGGGAGCGGCGTTGAACAGTTCGCTGAGCAGCTGGGGACGGGTCTTGATAGTCGCCCCGACAGCCTTGGCGGCACCGATGTCAGGGACGGTGTCCTCGACCGCGCCGGTGGCGACGACGATCTGGTCCGCGCGGGTGACGCCGGAGCCGTCCTGCGGATGCAGGGCGACGCCATGGGCTTCGAGCCAGGCGAATTTCTCGGGCGTGCGGCCCTGATCGCGGGACCGGTCGGAGCCCTCGATGCGATGGCCGCGCGCCTGCACAATCATCGCCAGCGGCAGCATCCCGGAGCCGCCCACGCCGCAGAAGAAATAGTCGTCCTGAGTCATACGACGTGACTAAGCCCCTTCCCCTCGAGGGGGAAGGGGTTGGGGATGGGGTAGGGCCGCTATCGAGACCGGGTTGGCGCGAGAGGCTTGGGAGCCTTTCGTGCTCAGGAGAGGGCTTTTGCCGGGGCGGGCGTCGTGCAAAGACAGGGCTTCAAGGAAGGTTCGCCACTGTGAAGATCGGCATCGTCAACGCCAGTTCGCGCTTCTCGAAGGAGCGGGGCGAGGCCATCGAGGCCTGGTTCGCCGCGAATGTGCCGGACGGGTCGATCAAGATCGTCTTCCACCCGGCGGTGTTTCAGAAGCACGGTCATTTCGGCGGGGATGACGCCACGCGCGCCAACGCCTTTGTCGAGTTCGCCAATGATCCGAGGCTGGATGCGGTGTGGTTCGCGCGCGGCGGCTATGGTTCGTGCCGGATCGCGGAGGCGGTGCTGCCGCGCCTGACCGATGTGTCTCGGGGCAAGCGGTATCTGGGTTACTCCGACGCGGGCAGTTTGCTGGCGGGGCTCTACAAGGCGGGCTTCCCGCATGTGGCGCACGGGCCGATGGCGTCGGACTCGGTGCGCCATGATGAGACCGCCTGGCGAGCGTTGAACTGGCTTAAGACGGGAGCGTCGTCATCGTGGGAGCCGTCGCTGCACGAAGATCCGCGTCCGGCTGTGGCGTTCAACCTGAGCATTCTCGACGCCTTGGTCGGCACCTATCTGGAGCCGGACCTGACCGGTCATGTGCTGATGCTGGAGGACGTGTCCGAGCCGCTGTACCGGATCGACCGCATGATGTTCCACCTGACCAGCCAGCCTTCGATCCGCAAGGTGGCGGGCATCCGGCTGGGGCGGGTGTCGGAGATCGTGCAGAACGACCCCGATTTCGGCCTGACCGCCGAGGAAATCACCCGCTACTGGTGCCAGCGGTCGGGAATTGCTTACCTCGGCAGCGCCGACATCGGGCATGACGGCGCGAACAAGGTGGTGCCGTTCGGACACCGTTAGGACACATTTTCTTCGCCAACCCCGCGAAGGCAGTGGACAGCGCCCGGCCGGGTGGGCATTTACAGTCTGGTAACCCTGTGGTCCCGGATCCGGGGTTGGCGGGGGTTCGGGGATACCGGCCTCGCGGGCGGGCCGGTCAGCGTCGGGGGGCGCTGACCGGTTCGTCGTCCTCAGGATCACCGACACTTCTGTCATACGCGACGTCTCGCCGCTGGCGTCCTGTGGCCACACACGCCATCTTGGCGGCGATGAACCGTCGTAGCCTTCTGATCCGCGCCGCCGGGCTGCTCGCCGTCGCGGGCGGCGCGTGGTGGGCGAAGGATCATCTGTTGTGGCCAAAGCCGGAGCTGGTGTTCGAGGCCGACGGGGCCACGATCTGGATGCCCTATGGCCGACCGGCCCCGACGCCTACCGTCGCGGTGAAGATCGAGGGGCGCGAGGTGCTGGCCCTGATCGACAGCGGCGCCCAGTATTCGGTCATCGACAGGGCGTTCTTCGCCGGACTGCCGAACGAGGGGCGGCGATCGTTCGACATGCCGCTGCTGGCTTACGGCGTGGGCGGCGGCACGCAGGTGGGGCGGGGCGCATCGGTGGATCTGGAGTTGCCGGGGCTGTCGATCCGCAAGCTACGGGCGGCGATCCTGGATCTCGGGCCGCTGGCCGCCGAGACCGGGCTGCGGACGCCTCTGATCATCGGGCAGGATGTGCTGGGCGAGGCCGTGCTGGCGCTGGACCCCGCGCGGCGATACGCGCGGCTGGTGAGACGTGACGCCTTCGTGCGACCGCCGGACCTGATCGAGGCGGCCGTGCACCGGCAGGGCACGGCGCTGGCCGCCGATCTGACGGTGGAAGGCGCGACGGTGCGCGCCATCATCGACACGGGCGCTTCATCCCTGCTGGGGCTGAGCCGGGACGCCGCGACGACGGCAGGACTGCTGGACGGTCGTCCCGAGCGGTCCGGCGTCAGTCTGGTGCTGGGCGGCTCGATGCAATCAACGATCGTCGAGGCGCGGACGGTGACCTTCGCCGACCATCTCTATGAGCGGGTGGACGTCGGCGTGTTCGATCAGCCGCCCCTGCCGAACTTCCCCGGCGGACTGGTCGGGATGGAGGCGTTCCGGGACCGCCGGGCGGCGCTGGACCTCGGCAAGGGTACGCTGCACATCGAGCGCCCGCTGGACCTGACCATCGGGATGTAGGGCGTGGGGTGTCGGGTGTAGGGGATGGGGTACGAGACAAGAGGCCCGGGGGCGCTGGCTTCCACAGACCACACCCCACACCCCACCTCCTACGCCCTGATCTGCCCCGTCCCGCGCACCACATATTTGTAGCTGGTCAACTGCTCGGCCCCGACCGGGCCGCGCGCGTGCAGGCGGGAGGTGGCGATGCCGATCTCGCCGCCGAAACCGAACTCGCCCCCGTCGGCGAACTGGGTCGAGGCGTTCCACATGACGATGGCGCTGTCGACGGCGTTGAGGAAGGCGGCGGCGGCCTCCGGATCTTCCGTGATGATCGCCTCGGTGTGGCCCGAGCCGTGGCGGCGGATGTGATCCACCGCGTGAGGCAGGTCCTCGACCACGCGCACAGCCAGGATCGGCGCCAAGTATTCGGTGGTCCAGTCGGCCTCGGACGCCTCGGTGATGGAGGGGGCCAGCGCGCGGCTTTCCTCATCCCCGCGCAGGCTGCACCCGGCGGCTTCCAGGGCGGCGGCGAGGCGGGGCAACAAGGCGGGCGCGCAGGTCCGGTCGATCAGCAGGGTCTCGGTGGCGCCGCAGACGGAGACGCGGCGCATTTTCGCATTCACCAGCACGGCCTCGGCCATGGCCGGGTCGGCGGCGGCGTGGACATAGGTGTGGTTCACGCCCTCGAGGTGGCCGAGCACGGGCACCCGGGCCTCGGCCTGCACGCGGGCGACCAGGCTCTTGCCACCGCGGGGGATCAACAGGTCGATGGCGCCCTCCAGCCCCGTCAGCAGGGCGCCGACGGCGGCGCGGTCCGGGGTGTCGATCAGCTGGATCGCGTCGGCGGGCAGGCCTGCCGCCTCCAGCCCCTCGACCATGGCGGCGTGGATCGCCAGCGAGGACGACAGGCAGTCCGATCCGCAGCGCAGCAGGGCGACGTTGCCCGAGCGCAGGCACAGGGCGGCGGCATCCGCCGTCACATTGGGGCGGCTCTCATAGATGATGGCCAGTACGCCGATGGGAGTGGAAACGCGGGCGATGTCCAGACCGTTGGGGCGAGACCAGCGAGCGGTCTCGCGCCCCAGCGGATCGGGCAGGGCGGCGACCTCGTCCACGGCACGGGCGATGGCGTCCAGACGGGCGGGGGTGAGCGCCAGCCGGTCGATGAGGGCCTCTGACAGGCCGGTCTCGCGGGCGCGGGCGATGTCCTCCGCGTTGGCGGCGAGAATGCGTTCGCCGTGGGCGCGCAGAGCGACGGCGGCGGCCTGAAGCGCGCGGGTGCGGGTCTCCGGCGTGGCGAGACGGATCAGGTCGGCGGCGGCGCGGGCGCGGCGGCCACGCTGGAGCATGTCTTCGGCGAGGGTCATGCCGCGCCCTCCAGAACCAGATCGTCGCGGTGGATGGCGACTTGTGGACCCTTGTAGCCCACCAGTCCCTCGATCTCGCCGGTCTGGCGGCCCCGGATCAGGGCCATTTCCTCGGCTGAGAAGGCGGCGAGACCCACGGCGGCGCGGGCGCCGTCGGGGGTCACGACCAGCACGCTGTCGCCCCGGTCAAACCGACCCTCGATCCGCTGGACGCCCGAGGGGAGCAGGCTCTTGCCGGCGCGCAGGGCGGCGACGGCGCCGGCGTCGACGACCAGCCGACCCGCCGGATCGACGCTGCCCGCGATCCACGATTTCCACGCCGCCATGGGGCCGTCCGGGGCCGGAATCAGGGTGGCCTTCGCACCGTCCAGAACGGCGGCCAGCGGGCGATCGGTGAGACCGGAAGCGATGACGGTGGCGCAACCCGCCGAGCGAGCGATACGGGCGGCCTCCAGCTTGGTCCGCATGCCGCCCGTGCCGACCGAGGCGGAGGCGTTGGCCTCGCCCGCCATGGCCATGACCTCGGGGGTCAGGGCCTCGACCAGCGGCAGGTGGGCGGCGTCAGGGTGGCTTCGCGGATCGGCGTCATAGAGGCCGTCGATGTCGCTGAGCAGGACCAGCAGGTCGGCGCGCGCCAGCTGCGCCGTGCGCGCCGCGAGACGGTCGTTGTCGCCATAGCGGATTTCCTCGGTGGCGACGGTGTCGTTCTCATTGACCACGGGAACGGCCTTGAGGCGCAGCAGGGCGTCCAGCGTCGAGCGGGCGTTCAGCCAGCGACGGCGGCGCTCGGTGTCATCGCGGGTCAGCAGAACCTGTGCGGGCGTCAGGCCGTGGGGCGACAGGGCGGCCTCCCACGCCTGCATGAGCAGGGACTGACCGGCGGCGGCGGCGGCCTGTTTCTCATCCAGCCGGGCGGACTTCGAAATGCCCAGACGGCCCCGGCCCAGCGCCACGGCCCCGGAGGAGACGACGATCACCTCGACGCCGCGCGCGCGAAGGTCGGCGATCTCCTGCCCCAGCGCGGCCAGCCGTGGGCCGTTCGGTCGCCCGCCGTCGATGAGCAGGGCGGAGCCGACCTTGAGGACAAGGCGGCGGGAGGCGGCGAGGGCGGAGGCGGCGGAGGAGGTCACGGCGAGACCTTGCCGCGCCGGGTGCGCCGCAACAACCCGGTTAGAGATTCCGGCCCCGCCTAAAGGTTCTGGAACGTATCGCAGGCGTTCGGATCGCCGGTCTCATAACCCCGGCGCAGCCAGGTCATGCGTTCGGCGGAGGAGCCGTGGGTGAAGCTGTCCGGCGACACCTGACGGCCCGAGCGGCGTTGCAGGGTGTCGTCACCGATGGCCGAGGCGGTCTTGAGCCCCTCTTCCAGATCGCCCGCGCTGAGCGTGACCTGTCCGCCGGAAGCGGCGGAGGCGTTGGCGGCCCAGACGCCGGCGTAACAGTCGGCCTGAAGCTCCAGCGCGACGGAGTACCGGTTGCCCTCGGCCTCGCTGCGCGCGCGCTGCTGGGCCTGCCGTACCTGATCGGAGGTTCCGGTCAGGGTCTGGATGTGGTGGCCGTACTCGTGGGCGATGACATAGGCGCGGGCGAAGTCGGCGCCGGAGGCCCCAAGCTGGGTCTCCATCTCCTGCCAGAAGGACAGGTCCAGATACACCTTGCGGTCAGCGGGGCAGTAGAAGGGTCCCATGGCGGATTGGCCCATGCCGCAGCCGGTCCGGGTGCCCTGTTCGTAGAGGACGACGGTGGGCGGCTGGTAGCCCTGCAGCTTCGAGCGCCAGACGTCGTCGATATTGGCGCCGATGACATCGACGAAGAGGCCGGCCTGATCCGCTGGCGTGCCAGCCTTGCCTTCCTGCTGACCGATGCCCGTGCCGAGCTGGCTGGTGATCTGCTGGGTGGTTTCGGGCGGGATGCCGAAGACGAAATAGCCGATGGCGGCCAGAACGAGCGCGCCGATGCCGCCGCCGGCCATGCCGACCGGGCCCATGCCGCGCCGGTCCTCGATATTGCCGCCGCGGCGGCCGCCTTCCCAACGCATGATCAATCCTCCCTCGCCTCAAACCCGAGCGAAGCCGTAACGCGGTTGCGATGCAAGGGATGCCGCGAGGGCGGGCCGATTAATTCGGTCGGCGGTCCAGCCAGGCGTCGATCTCGCCTACGCGCTGCGAGGTGGTCTCGCGGCGCTCGCCGGCGGCCTGACGGGCGGCGCGTTCCTCCTCCGGCGAGCGCAGGGCGGGCGGGGCGGAGGGGACGTAGGGGTCGACGGTGCGCCGGTTCTGGAGATCGAGCTGGTTCTGGCGGGTCTGCAGCTCGAGTTGGCGAGCGGTGGCCTGACGCTGCTCGTTCTGCTGACGCAGGCGATCCATTTCATAGCGATGCTGATCGGCCTGATGGCGGTGCTGGTCCCAGGTCGAGGGCGCGGTCGGCAGGCGAGCAGGCGCGATCTGGGCGTGGGCCGGTGCGGACAGCAGCAGCGGCGTGACGAAGGCGGCGAGGATCAGGGCGCGGGTCATGGACGGAAGATGGTCCCGAAGGGGGCTGTCACCAAGCGTGACCGGAACCGGAAGCGGCTCTTTCCGGCGCTCGATCAGCATAATCCATTTCTGCCTGACGCCCCAGTGGATCAGGCCAACGCCCACACCGCCGAGCGCTTGATCTCCTGATCCTCCAGCTCGCGGGTGGTCGGCACCCGGTACTCGGCCAGGAAGTCGAGGCCGGACTTGGGGAAATAGGTGCGGCCCGGATCGCCGATCAGGACGCGGGTTCCGTTGGCGCGCGCCTGCGCCAGCCAGTTCAGGACCCGTTCGCTCATCGGCTTCTCGTAACAGACGTCACCCGCACAGATCACGTCCACCGGGGGTGGTGGAGCGTCCAGAAGGTCGCGGTCGGTGAAACGCAGCACGACGCTGTTGGCTTCTGCGTTCAGGGCGACAGCCGCACCACAGAAGGGATCGATGTCAGTCCCCAGAACGGACGCGGCGCCGGCCTTCATGGCGGCGATGCCGACGAGGCCCGAGCCCGTCGCGAAGTCCAGCACGGTCTTGCCCGCCACCTCCGCGGGATTGTCGAGCAGCCAGCGCGCCACGGCCTGTCCTCCGGCCCAGGCGAAGGCCCAGAAGGGAGGCGGCAGCCCCATTTCGCCCAATTCCTCCTCGGTCAGCCGCCAGATTGGAGTGATCTCATCGGCCAGCCATAGCGAAATCTCCGGCGCATGAGGCACGGGCTGCAATCGCGTGTTCTCGAGGATGAAGGCGGTCGGGTCGGTGATCAGCATCGACGCCCTCTAGCACGAGGCTGGGCGTGGAGCCGCGCGACAGTCGCTCCGGGCATGTTTTTGCGAAGAGGATCAGGTCGTCGGCGGCAGGCTCAGTGCGGCGTTCAGCGTCGTTTCGGTGGCGACCAGTCGGGCGCTGAGAGGGGGTTCGTCCGGCGACTGATGGTCAAGCCGGATCAGACCGCGCCGGAGCAGGGCGCCGGAGGGGGAAAGCCTCTGCTGGAAGGCGACCCTTTTCCCGATGTGGCCGCCCGCCAGCAGAAACCGCGCGGTCTCGGCCGTCGGCAGCAGGCCTCCGTGGGCGCGACCGATCACGCCGCCGAATTCGGTGAAGCGTCGGTCAAACACTGCGTGCTTCGTGAGGAAGACGTCCAGCTTTTCGGGCGCCAGATAGGGCGCGATGGTGAGCGCCAGAATCAGGCGATCTTCGTCCGCGATGTCACGAACCAGATCGGCCCAGGCGTCCGGCCCGGAAGGCAGGGGCGGAGCAGGAGGCGGAGCGATGTTCGTTCCGGGCTGGATATAGTCCGTCATGCGGACTTCGATAGCCTGACCGAGCCATTCAAGGTCCGCGCCCACCGCCAGGACTTCGGTGATTGGCAGCCCGCCCGGGACGCAGGACATGTCTGACGTCTCAGGCGTTGGAGGATCATCCGGGACGTCGTAGACCTGCGGTATCGGCGCGGAATCTGGTGAGGGTGCGTCCAGCAGGTCCAAAACCTTGGCCTTTAAACGATTTCCAAGGCGAGTTCCCGACATTCTGCGACTCTCGATTGAAGCTTGACCATCGCCACCCATTGTCCGTTTGGCAAGACGTTAGTCGCGCGTGGCGGTCCGCAACACTTCGGCATAGCCCCCCGCCACCTCCATTCGCTCTCCCTGCGGCTTGCCGTGCACCGCGCGGTGGAGGGCGGGCAGCTTCCAGCAGGGGACGTGCATGAACAGGTGGTGCTCAGCGTGGAAATTGACCCAGTAGGGGGCGATGAAGGCGCGCTCCCACCAGCGGGCGCGGGTGGTGCGGGCGGCGCGGAAAGGGTCAGTCGCCGAGCCCTCCACGCAGGCGTGCTCGGCGATGTTGCGCAGGCGGGTGACCATCGGGAACCATGTCGCCATCGGCAGCAGCCAAATGGCGAAGTAGGCCCACCAGACTCCGGCCAGCGTCATCGCCGCCAGCAGACCGAGATTTAACAGCAGGAAGGGCGCGACCGAGCGGCCGGTGACGATGGCTTCGTACTCGTGATCGTCTGTCGCCCTCGTCGCCTTCGCGCCACGCATCGCCGCCAGCGGGAGCAGGACCCGCTGCTTGAAGAAGGTCTGTCCCGTCAGGTCGCGAATGATCTTGCGGCGGAGCGAGGCGGGCGAGACCGGGAAGGGAGCGGAGAGGGCGAGGTCCGGATCCTCGGGCTGCTGGGCGAAGCGGTGGTGCGACAGGTGGTAGGGCCGATAGGCGGCGAGCGAGGCGCCCACGGGCACGGCGCACAGCCAGTGCCCAAGGAAATCATTGAGTTTCGTATTGGTCGAAAGCCCGCCGTGCGCCGCCTCGTGCATCAGAATGGCGAGGCCCAGCTGGCGCGTGCCGATGATCATCACGCACACCGGGATCAGGACGGGCCAGAGCGATCCCGCGAAGACGGCCAGCCCGATCACCGACCAGCAGTGCGCCACCAGCAGAGGCCCGATCCAGCCGCGCCGCGACTGGAAAGGCGCCCACTCCCGTGGCGTGAACAGGTCACCTGGTTTGATGCGAGGCGCGGTGGGCATGGCCTCAGGATACGCGGATGGCGGGGGTTCGAAAAGAAAACGCGAAAAGTCACGCGCTCCTGACTTATTGTCAGGTTGACATTACATGTTGGCGGTGTCAGGTTCTCATTACATTCAGTCAGGAGGAGCTGACATGCTATCGGCATGGAAACAAGGAACGCCGGCGGGGCGTCGGTATGTGATCCGCACCTGGGCCTTCATGGCTCCCTATGTCGCGATCTGCGTCTCGATGATGGTGACGGATGCGTTCGATGACATCATCGGCAAGCCCGCCAGCTGGGTGTTGGCCGCCGCGATCTCGGCGCCGGTGATCGGCCAGATATGGGCGACCCTGGCTTTGATGCGCGAGAGCGACGAGTTCGTCCGCGCCGTCGCGGCCAAACAGTTCATCGTCGCGGCGGGGCTGGCCATGGCGCTGGCGACCTTCTGGGGCTTCGCCGAGACCTTCGCCGCCGCGCCGCACATTCCGGCATGGCTGATCTACCCGACCTTCTGGGCGCTGTACGGCTGCGTCTCGCCGTTCATCCGGACCTCGAACTGATGAAGAACCGTCTCAAGCTGCTGCGCGTCGAGCGCGGATGGACCCAGGAGCAGCTCGGCCAGGCGCTGGGCGTGTCCCGGCAGGCCGTCAACGCGCTCGAGACCGAGAAACACGACCCCTCGCTCGATCTGGCCTACCGCATCGCGGTGCTGTTCGAGCAGCCGGTCGAGAACATCTTTGAAAACCCTCACGCCTGACCCAGTCAGGCCCTGATCCCAAGGACATCGTCATGCTGCATCTCCGTCACTTCGCCGGGCGCTCGACCCTGCGCGCCCTGTTCCTCGCCTCCGCCGCCGGTCTGGCCGTGGGCGGAGGCGTCCTCTTCGCCAACGAAGTTCTGGCTGCGCCCGCGCCGGTCGTCGCCCCCGCGCCCTTCGTCTCGGACCGGCTGTCGGTCGAGGTGGTCGGGCAGGGGCCGGACGTGATCCTGATCCCCGGCTTCGGTTGCTCGCGGGACGTCTGGCGCGCCGAGGCCGAGCGGCTGAAGGCCACGCACCGCGTGCATCTTGTCCAGCTGGCGGGCTTCGCCGGGGAGCCCTGGGCGCACGGTGACGGTCCCTTCATCCAGCCGGTGATTGATGAATTGGCCCGCTACATCCGGACCCAGGGTCTGGCGCGCCCGGCGGTGGTCGGTCACTCGATGGGCGGGCTCAGCGCCCTGATGCTGGCTCAGCAGCAGCCGTCGCTGGTCGGCAAGGCGATGACCGTCGACAGCCTGCCCTTCTTCAGCGCCCTGTACGGCCCACAGGCGACCGTGGAAACCGCGCGTCCCTTCGCCGAACAGGCGGCGGCGGGGATTCTGAACACGCCGGATGAAGCCTTCCGCACCGGTCAGAACGCCGCGGCGGCGGGGTTGGCCCGCGATCCGGAAACGCGGGTGAAGATGGTCGAGTGGACGCTGGCGGGAGACCGCCGCGCCATGGCCGCCGCCATTCGTGAGGTGATGACCACCGACCTGCGTCCCGGTCTGGCGACGATGACGGTTCCGGTTTGGGCCCCCTACGCCTCGGATGCGGACGGCGGCGCCCCTGCGGCGGTGGCGGACACGGTCTGGGGGCGGGAGTACGCGACCCTGCCGGGTGTGCGCCTGATCCGGGTGGACGACAGCCGTCACTTCATCATGAGCGACCAGCCGGCGAAGTTCGCTGAGCTGATGGATCAGTTCCTGGCGGCGCCGGGCGGGGAGTGAGACTCGGCCGCGACGGCGGCCACGTTGGCGGGCAGGACGCATTGCGAGACCACCCGCCGGCGGCGGTCGCTCCGGCCGGCATCCGGAGCGAGGTCGAGGCAGTCGACGGCGGTGGCGGTGTCGTCATCGGCCACGATCATTCCGCCGCCTTCGGCGCAGTCTACCTCGATCAGCGGGCGGCCGGAGCGGGTCCGGCCGACAGGGACGACCTCCCGGATCGAACAGACCGCGCCGACGCGGGAGAGGGCGCTTTGCGCCTGATGCCGAACATCAGCGGTCGAGAGGGATGGTCCGGCGGGAGCGTTTCGACCGCGATTCATCTCGATACGGGAGGAGGCGATGCGGGTCGGGGTCACGGCGTCCCGACCGAAGGCGGAGACGTCGCGGATCTCGCCGCTGCCGGTTGAAACCGCCGCGTCCTGAGCCGCGACCGGCGTCGCAACGGTCAGCAGGAGTACGAGAGCAAACGACGGGTTTCGCGACATGACCGGATCACCTTGTTGGAGACGTGCTTCGGTCGGCGCGGCCTCGCGAGCCGCCCCGCCGTGTTCGCTTCAGTTCTTCGGCGTGACGTCCCCCGACCGGGTCAGTTGCCCGCCGAACTCTTCGGCATAGGCGACAGCCAGCAGGGACCGGAAGGAGGAAGCGGGCAGCGCGATCTCATAGGCGCCTTCCGCATAGGGGCCGACGGTGTAGGGGCCGATCAGGAAGGTCAGGCCCGCCGCCTTGCCCGGCTCACTACCCGGCGTCAGCACGAACTCGGTCGCCGAGGCGCGCGGGCAGTTCCAGTCACCGCCGTCGCCCAGTGTAAGGGATTTGCTGTCCGGCACGCGGGCCCGCTTGGCGACGTTGATGGCCGAGCACAGGGCCTGATCAAGCGAGCTCAGGTCGACGCCCCGCCGGAACAGGTCATTGAAGCCGATACGTCGCTTGAGCGCCTTGTCCCACAGGATTCCGGTTGTCAGGGTGTTGGGATGGGCGCCGCCCGAAAAGTCGAAGTCTGAGCGCTTCAGGCTGAGAAGCTTCCCGGTCTCAAGCGCGCCGGTGATGTTGATCTGCTTTTCGTAGGTCCAGTTGGGCGGGCCGTCCTCGGCGCTGTCGAGGCGTTCGCTGGCGGCGCCCTCCGCGAACTGCTGCAGCTTGCGCACCTCTTCGGAATACAGGCGGGCGTGCAGGTCGGTCTGCGGCTTGATCACGTCCGGCAGTTTCAGGCTGACGTTCGAATAGGCGGTGCGCGTCTGGTAGGTCATCGGCGCGGCGGCGTCGGCGGGCGTGACGAGCGCGCCGGTTTCGGTGGCGGCGGCCGCGGGGGCGTCGGCCTTGGTCTCCTTGTCGCGATTGCAGGCCGCCAGCGCGGTCGTGGCGAGAAGGGCGGTGATCAGGAGCATGCGGGGGGAGGACATGCGGGTCTCCTTCAAAGCGGAAGCTGAACCGAACCGAGGATGATGGCGAGAAGAAGGGTGAAGCCCGCCTCGCGGTTGGACTTGAACAGGGACAGGGCCAGCGGACCGTTTTCCGGCTGGATCGACCGGGTCTGCAACAGCAGGTGGACGGCGTAGGCGGTCAGGCCAAGGTAGAACAGCGGCCCCAGCCCTGCCAGCAGGCCCGCCAGCGCCGCGAAGGCCACGGCCAGCAGGTAGAAGACGCTGACGCCCAGCCGGACGCTGGAGCCGAGGCGGCGGGCCGAGGATTTCACCCCGACCATGGCGTCATCCTCGATATCCTGCAGGGCGTAGAGGGTGTCGTAGCCGAGGGTCCAGAAGACGCCGCCCGCATAGAGGGCGATCACCGGCATGGCGTCGAGGATCTGGTGCGTCAGCACCATGTCCAGTGGTGGTGCGCCAGACCATGAAAGAGGCCAAGGGTCCACAACGAACGGCTTCAGGTACAGGGTCACATACGGGTCGTAGGAGAGACTGGCGCTGACGATGGCCATGGCCGCGGCGAACCCCATCAGGGCGCCCCAGTTGAAGGTCAGGCCGAGCCAGGCCTGCGGCCACCAGGTGATCCGCTTCATGAAGGGGTAGGCGGCGACGAGGGCGAGGGAGGCGACGCCCAGCAGTACGGCGAAGACATTCAGCGTCAACAGGATCAGCAGGCTGATCAGTGAACAGCCGACGGTGAAGGCCAGCGCCTTCTTCACGCTGATCCGGCCGGAAGCCACCGGGCGGGCGGCGGTTCTGGCGACTTTCGCGTCGATGTCCCGGTCGACGATGTCGTTGAAAGCGCAACCGGCGGCGCGCATCAGGCAGGCCCCGATGGCGAAGCCGACGATCAGCCAGAGGTCATACAGGGTCCATGCCCGGCGCTCGCTCGCCACCACCAGCGCGATCCCCTGCCAGCCGGGCAGGAGCAGCAGCCAGATGCCGATGGGGCGGTCGAACCGGCCCAGCTTCAGCCACGGCTTCAACCCGTCGGGCGCATGGCGATCAACCCAGTTGGAACCGGCGTCAGGAAGCGGGGCGGAAGTCATGGCCGAGGTTGTAGCGGGGAAGGATGGGGAGGGGGAGGGCCTTGTCGATGCGGCCTTCTTCAACTCACGGGCGCTGACCCGACCCCTCCGTCCCGTCGGCTGATCGCCGCCGAGCCACCTTCCCACGACGTGGAGATGTGAACGCGATCTCTCACCTCTCCAGCGAAGCCGGGGAGGGGGACCATGCGAAGCCCATCGGGCGACGCATGGTGGAGGGGTTACTGGTGAATGGTCTCGCCATGCTGGGTGTAGTCGAGGCCCTCGATCTCATCTTCCCTGGTGACGCGCAGGCCCGTCGTGAACTTGCAGATCATCAGGATCACCCAGGTGCCGATACCCGACCAGGCGACGACGGCCAGCAGGCCGAGGATCTGCTTGACCACATCGGCGCCTTCGCCGACCGGGTTGATGGCCGCCGAGGCGAAGACGCCGGTCAGGACGGCGCCGACCATGCCCCCGATGCCGTGGATGCCGAAGGCGTCCAGGCTGTCGTCGTACTTGAGCAGCTTCTTGAGCCAGACCGCGCCCGCGTAGCAGGCCGGGCCCGACAGGATGCCGATGAAGAAGGCGCCCTTGGGGTCGACGAAGCCCGCGGCCGGGGTGATGCCGACCAGACCGGCGACGATGCCGGACAGCAGGCCCAGCAGGGTCGGGCGCTTGTGGTGGAACCACTCGACCGCGGTCCAGCCGATGGCGGCGGCGGCGGCGGCGAGGATGGTGTTCAGGGCGGCGACGCCGGCGATGGCGTCAGCGGCCCAGGCCGAACCGGCGTTGAAGCCGAGCCAGCCGACGAACAGCAGGCCGGTGCCGATGGCGGTGAAAGCCAGGTTGTGCGGGGCCATGTTGTCGCGACCGAAGCCGTGCCGCTTGCCCAGAACGATGGCGGCCACCAGACCGGCGACGCCGGAGTTGACGTGCACCACGGCGCCGCCGGCGAAGTCTAGCACGCCCCAGCTGCCGAGCCAGCCGCCGCCCCAGACCTGATGGCAGATCGGCGCATAGACGATCAGGTGCCACAGGAAGAAGAAGAGGATCGAGGCCGAGAATTTGATCCGTTCGGCGAAGGCCCCGGCGATCAGGGCCGGGGTGATGATGGCGAAGGTCAGCTGGTAGGCGATCCACAGGAACTCGGGCAGGCCCGGCGCCGCGGCGAAGGCCGTCGTCGGGGTGACGCCGTTCAGGAACACCGCCTGCAGCCCACCGATGAAGGGGTTGGTCGCTTCGCCCGAGACGCCGAACGACAGGCTGTAGCCGACGATGAACCAGAGCACGGTGACGATGGCCAATGCGGCGGTCGAATGGGCGATGGTGGCGATGACGTTCTTGCGGCGAACCATGCCGCCGTAGAACAGGGCCAGACCCGGCAGGGTCATCAGCAGAACCAGCGCCGTCGACGCCAGAATCCACGACGAGGACGCCTCATTGAGCACCAGCGTCGTCTGGTGGGCCAGCAGCGGGGCGGCGGGCGCGGCGAGCGCGGGGCCTGCACCCAGACAACAGAGGGCGGCGAGGGCAAGCGATTTACGGATCATGGGCGCGGCGTCCGGGGAGCTGGGATGTCAGAAATTCCGGCTCGAACCCGCGTTCGACGCCGCGGATAGGGATAGGAGCCTATTGCGGCGCAGCAGGCAATTCATTTCGTGTGCGGTGCAATAGTTCGTGCGGTCCTGCGCGGCGGCGGGCCGGAGCGGCGGAATGTGCAAGCTCCTGCCGATCGGGCTCGCATCTGCGAAACGGCCCTCTGAAGATTACAAAAAGGCAATTTCAAATCGCTTGCGAGCCGGTTGCGGACGACTACCACTGTCGCGCCCGATCCGGCGTGACCGCGCGGGCTGTCTCACTTTCAGGGGTGCAACCGCATGCGTTCGATCCGTCCCATCCTGCTGGGAGGCGCCGCAGCGGCCGTCCTTCTGGCCGCCGGAGCCGTTCAGGCCCAGGTCCCCGTCGCCATGGCGGCCTCGCCCGCCACGCAGGAGCGTCTGGCTCCCCTGCCGGACGTGGACATTCCCTACACCCGCTTCGTCCTGAGCAACGGCCTGACCGTGATCGTCCACGAGGACCACAAGGCCCCGATCGTGGCGGTGAACATCTGGTACCACGTCGGCTCCAAGAACGAGCCGGTGGGCCGTTCGGGCTTCGCCCACCTGTTTGAACACCTGATGTTCAACGGGTCGGAGAACTTCAACGACGACTTCTTCAAGGGCACCGAGCGTCTGGGCGCGACCGACCAGAACGGCACCACCAGCCAGGACCGCACCAACTATTTCCAGAATGTGCCGACCTCGGCGCTGGACAGCATCCTGTGGCTGGAGAGCGACCGGATGGGCCACCTGCTGGGCGCCATCGATCAGGCGCGCCTCGATGAGCAGCGCGGCGTGGTGCAGAACGAGAAGCGTCAGGGCGAGAACCAGCCCTATGGCCGCGTCTGGGATGCGATCACCAACGCCACCTATCCGTCCGACCACCCCTACGGCCACACCGTGATCGGCTCGATGGAAGACCTGGACGCCGCCAGCCTTGAGGACGTGCAGACCTGGTTCCGCACCTGGTACGGCCCGGCCAACGCCACCATCGTTCTGGCTGGCGACATCACCCCGGAAGAGGCGCGCGCCAAGGTCGAGCAATACTTCGGCGATATCCCGCCCGGACCGCCCGTCACCCATCCGCAGCAGATGATCGCCCGCATGACCGGCGCCTCGCGCGAGGTGATGCAGGACCGCGTCGGCCAGCCGCGCCTGTACAAGGTGTGGAACGTGCCGCCCGCAGGTGAAGCCGACACCGACTATCTGGGCCTGCTGGGCGACATCCTGTCGTCGGGCCGCAACTCGCGCCTCTACAAGCGTCTGGTGTTCGATGATCAGGTCGCCACCGGCGTGTCGGCGGGCGTCTCTGAAGGTGAGATCGGCAGCCAGTTCCTGGTCACCGTGACCGCCAAGCCGGGCCAGGATCTGGCCCGCATCGAGGCCATCGTCGACGAGGAGATGGCCCGCCTGCTGCGTGACGGCCCGACCGCCGAAGAGATGGAGCGCGCGCGCACCTCGAACGGCGCCGGCTATGTGCGGGGTCTGGAGCGGATCGGCGGCTTCGGCGGCAAGTCCGACCGTCTGGCCGAGAGCCAGGTCTTCCATGGCGATCCGGGCGCCTGGCGCGTCAGCTATCAGCGCATCCTGTCGGCGAGCCCGGCCAATCTGACGGCCGCCGGTCGCGGCTGGCTGCAGGACGGCAGCTATACGCTGGAAGTTCAGCCCTTCCCCGACTACGCCGCCTCGGGCACGGGGGTGGATCGCAGCAGCATGCCGGCCCCGGCCGCCGCGCCGCTGGCCGACTTCCCGGAAATCCAGCACGCCACCCTGTCGAACGGGCTGAAGGTGATGTTCGTGCCGCGCACCGCGGTGCCGACCGTCAGCATGAACCTGATCTTCGACGCCGGTTCGGCGGTTGATCCGGCCGGTCAACAGGGCGCCGCCGTGCTGACCTCGACCGTGCTGACCAACGGCACGGAGCGTCTGGACGCGCTGGAGATCAGCGACCGCCTGCAAATCCTGGGCGCGACCCTGGGCGCCGGCTCGGGCGTCAACTCGACCACGGTCAGCATGACCGCCATCGAGTCGCGTCTGGAGCCGTCGCTGGCCCTGTACGCCGACGTGATCCAGAACCCGGCCTTCCGCGCCGAGGACTTCCAGCGGGGGCGCGCCCAGCAGATCTCGGGCATCCAGCAGTCGAACCGCAATCCGGGCGCCATCGCCAACCGGGTGCTGTCGGCCGAGCTGTACGGCGCCGAGAACCCGAACGGTCGCCCGACCATGGGCACGGAAGCCACCGTCGGCGCCCTGACGCCCGAGGCGCTGCACGCCTATCACGACGCCTGGTTCCGCCCGGACAACGCCACCCTGGTGGTCGTCGGCGACACGACCCTGGCCGAGCTGCAGCCGCAGCTGGAGCGGGCCTTCGCGGGCTGGCGCGCGCCCGCGACGGCGATGCCGGCCCGTCCGCAGGCCCCGGCCCTGCCGGCGACCCCGGCGACGCCGCGCATCCTGATCGTGGATCGCGCCGGGCCGCAGTCGATGATCATGGGCGGTCGCATCGCCCCGGCCTTCGACGCGCAGACCCAGGCCGCCATCGAGACCATGAATACGGCTCTCGGCGGCGCCTTCACCAGCCGGATCAATATGAACCTGCGTGAGGACAAGCACTGGTCCTACGGCGCTTCGGGCGGGGTTCGCACCGCGCGCGGCGACCGGGCCTATGTGGTCAGCGCCGGGGTCCAGTCCGACAAGACGGCCGAGAGCCTGGTTGAGCTGCGCCGCGAACTGACCGAGGTGGTCGGATCGCGTCCGCTGACCGAAGGTGAACTGGCCGCCGCCCGCGCCAATCTGGTGCAAGGCATGGCCGGTGAGTGGGAAACCAACGCCGCCATCGTCAACGACATGGCCCGGATGGTCACCTACGGCCTGCCGGAAAACTTCTACGACAGCTACGCCGCCGGTGTGACGGCGACGACGCCGGACGCCGCCGCGGCGGCCGCCCGGTCGATGGTCGGCTCGGGTCCCACGACCTGGGTTGTCGTCGGTGACCGCGCCCAGATCGAACCGAAGATCCGGGCCCTGGGCTTCGGCGATGTTCAGGTGGTCGATGTGAACGGCAATCCCGTTCCGTAAGCTGTCTGACAGGCACACATGAAGAAGGCGGGACCCGCGAGGGCCCCGCCTTTTTTCCTGGCCGGACTATCGGACAGATCAGCCGCGCTTCTTGCCGATCAGCTTCTCGGCGCTGAAGGCGCCCGGGCCCGAGAAGACGAGGAACAGGAAGATGAAGCAGTAGAGGATGGCCGCATCACCGCCGTTGTTGACCGGGAACGGGTTCTGCGGGGCGTGGGCCATGAAGTAGGCGACGGCCATGGTCCCCGAGGCGAGGAAGGCGGCCGGGCGGGTGAACAGGCCCAGGGCGATCAGCACGCCGGTGACCAGCTCGATGATGCCCGCGAAGGCGCCGGGGTTGTCGAGCGCGAGGCCCGACCCGGCGCGCTCGCCCAGCGGGAAGGAGAGGAATTTCTGGGTGCCGTGGGCCAGGAACAGCAGGCCGGACATGATCCGCAGGGCGGCCAGCGCCAGCGGGGTGTTGTTGGTGAGGAAGCGGGGCGACGCCATGGAGAGAGGGGCTTTCAGGGTTATTGGTAACTAACGGTGTTGCCGATATTGGGATCAGCTTCGCTGTTGCGCAAGAGGGTGATCGCTCAGGCCTGATAGAAAGCGCGATACCAGTCGACGAAGCGGCGGACGCCGACATCGATGGGGGTGGACTGACGATAGCCGAGGGCGGCTTCGGTCTCGGTGATGTCGGCCTCGGTGCGGGCGACGTCGCCGTCCTGCACCGGCATCATGTTCAGCTCGGCCTTGCGACCCAGCGCCTCCTCCAGCACCTCGATGTAGCGCATCAGCTGTTCGCGACGGCCTGCGCCGAGGTTCAGGATGCGCCAGGGGGCGACGCCCGATGTCGAGGGGTTCGGCGCC
This sequence comes from Brevundimonas sp. FG8, assembly GCF_057808845.1. Classification (NCBI taxonomy): domain Bacteria; kingdom Pseudomonadati; phylum Pseudomonadota; class Alphaproteobacteria; order Caulobacterales; family Caulobacteraceae; genus Brevundimonas; species Brevundimonas sp. FG8. Next base: position 165,079 of record NZ_JBMDIU010000001.1, read on the forward strand.
TGCGGATTCCAGTCGGGATCGACGGTCGCCGGATTGTCGAGCGCGGCGACCACCCCGGTGACGATGTCGTCCACATAGGTGAAGTCCCGCTCCATCTTGCCGTGGCCATAGACGTCGATCGGGCGGCCCTCGAGGATGGCGTTGGTGAATTTGAACAGCGCCATGTCCGGGCGGCCCCACGGTCCGTAGACGGTGAAGAAGCGCAGTCCCGTCGAGGGGAAGCCGAACAGGTGGGAGTAGGAGTGCGCCATCGCCTCATTGGCGATCTTGGTGGCTGCATAGACGGTCAGCGGATGGGCGACGCCCTGCTTGACCGAGAAGGGCAGGGCGCCGTTGGCGCCGAAGGCCGAGCTGGTTGAAGCGAAGACGAGGTTTTCGGCCTTCACCGCCCGCGCGCCCTCGAGGATGGTCAGGAAGCCGACCACGTTGGAGTCGATATAGCTCTCGGGCTGTTCGAGGCTGTAACGGACGCCCGCCTGCGCCCCGAGGTGGACGATCCGGCGCGGCGCATGGGTCGCGAACAGGGCGGCCATCCCCTCGCGGTCGGCGAGGTCGAGGGTGTTGTGGTTGTAGTTGGGGTTGGCCTGCAGCCGCTCCAGCCGCGCCTGTTTGAGGGCGGGGTCGTAGTAGCTGTTCAGGTTGTCGACCCCGATCACGGTCTCGCCACGCGCCAGAAGGCGCTGCGCCGTGTGGAAGCCGATGAAGCCGGCGGAGCCGGTGACGAGAACAGGGCCGAGAGTCATGGCTTCTGCGTTACTCCGGGTCAGGCGAACGCGCCAGAGACAGGCGAGAGCACCCGGCCGGAGAGAGGGGCGAGCGGTCCTTCGTCGCCGTTGACCGCCTCAATGACTTGCCAGCCTTCGGGCGGGGACCAGTCGAGGGTGTGGTGGCCCAGGTTGAAGACGCAGAGCAGGCGTTCATCGTCCTGACGCCGTTCGAACAGCAGCAAATGCTCGGGCGCATCCAGCATCGTCAGGGCGCCGCACTGGAGAGCCGGATGGGCCTTGCGCAGGGCGATCAGGCGGCGGGTCAGGGCGAGTTGGGAGGCGGGGTCGGCCGCCTGCCTGTCCACCGCGAGCGGCAGATGGCGGGGGTCGATGGGCAGCCACGGCTCGATGGTCGAGAAGCCCGCATGAGGCGCATCAGCCGTCCATGGCATCGGGGTGCGGGCGCCGTCGCGGCCCAGTGTCTTCGGCCAGTTGGCGATGGCCTCCGGATCGACCAGCCGGTCGAACGGCACCTCGCCCTGCGGCAGGCCCAGCTCCTCGCCCTGATAAAGGAAGACGTCGCCGCGCAGACACATCAGCAGCAGGGTGGTCAGGCGGGCCATGGCCGAAAGGTCCCGGCCCTCGGCCCAGCGGGAGATCGCGCGAGGCGCGTCGTGGTTCGAGAAGGGCCATGACGGCCAGCCCTGTCCCGGACGCCCATCCCAGACCGTGGCGGTCGCCCTGACCAGATCGGGCGTCAGGGCGGGGGCGTAGAGATAGGTGAAGCCGTAGGCGCTGTTCAGCGTGTCGTCGCCTTCGGTATAGGCCTGCATTTCCTGATCGGCGCGGTCGCCCGGCACCTCGGCCACGGTGAAGCGGCCGCCGTAGCTGTCGGTCAGGGCGCGCAGGCGCTTGAGGAAATCCACGATCCCCGGCCAGGACTGGTTGTGGATCTTGTCCTGGAAGTCGAAGGGCCGGGTGCGCGGCCCGCCCGGCGGCAGGGGCGGATTATCCGTCAGCGCCGGGTCGTGCATGGCGAAATTGATGGCGTCGAGCCTGAAGCCGTCCACCCCGCGATCCAGCCAGAACCGCACGACCTCCAGCAGGGCCTCCTGCACCGCCGGACTGTGCAGGTTCAACTGCGGTTGCCCGGTCAGGAAGTTGTGCATGTAGTACTGGCCGCGCCGGGCGTCCCACGTCCAGGCGGGACCGCCGAAGACCGATTGCCAGTTCGACGGCGGCGTCCCGTCCGGTTTCGCGTCGGCCCAGACGAACCAGTCGGCCTTGTGATTTTCGCGGCTCTGGCGGCTTTCAGTGAACCAGAGGTGCTGGTCCGAGGTGTGGGCGAAGACCAGATCGGTGATGACCCGGAGCCCCAGCGCATGGGCGCGAGCGGTCAGGGCGTCCAAATCGGCCAGTGTCCCGAAGATCGGATCGACGTCGCAGTAGTCCGAGACGTCGTAGCCGAAGTCCTTCATCGGCGAGCGATAGAAGGGGCTGAGCCAGACCGCATCGACGCCGAGAGAGGCGATGTGGTCCAGCCGGGCGGTGATCCCGGGCAAGTCGCCGACGCCGTCGCCGTTCGTGTCGGCGTAGCTGCGGGGATAGACCTGATAGATGACGGCGCCGCGAGGCATCGGCTCGGCGGCGGAGGATGTCCGGTCGGTCACGCAGGGGCCTCGATCAGCAGCCGGATCAACCGGAGAGACCGCATCATCGCCGCCTTGAGCGTGTCCGCAAGAGCGGAAACCGGCCCACTTTTGGTTACGGATCTCGTCAAATCGCTGGACGCGGACGTTTGCGAATGAAACCAAGACGCTGAAGGTCGCGCAGCAAGGGACGCCGACCACGGGGAGTGAGATGACTGATCAACCGCAAACCTCGGCGAAAGGGCTCGGTACAGCCTTCGCCTATGTGACCACCCTGTTCTTCGCGTGGGGCTTCGCCACCTCGCTGATCGACCCGCTGATCGCGGCGGTGAAGGGGGTGTTCGAGCTGAACTTCACCGAGGCGCTGCTGACGCAGTTCGCCTGGTTCACCGCCTACGGCATCGTCTCCCTGCCCGCCGCCGCCGTGCTGGCCAAGCTGGGCTATGCGAAGTCGATCGTCGGCGCGCTGGCGGTCATGGTGCTGGGCGCCCTGATCGTGCCGCTGTCGACCATCTTCGACTTCTATCCCGGCGTGCTGGTGGCCCTGTTCGTCATCGCCGCCGGCGTGACCCTGCTCCAGGTCGCGGCCAACCCGCTGGCAGCCTCGCTCGGCACGCCGAAGGGCTCGCACTTCCGTCTGGTCCTGTCTCAGGCGTTCAACTCGCTGGGTACGGTCGTCGGTCCGCTGCTGGGCGCCACCGTCATGCTTTCGGGCGGCATCTTCGCGGTCGGCGGTGTCAGCGCCCTGGCCTCGCCGGCGGCCCTCCTGCTGATCCTTCTGGGGGTCGGCCTGGGGCTGGTGGCCGGTGTTCTGGTCGGCGCCCTGCGTCGCGACATCAAGGGCTGGATCGCTGTCGGCGCGGCCGTCGGTCTGGTGATCGGCTGGGTCGTCTTCCTGCATAACTACATCGGCGGCATGGGGGCCTACGCCTCGGCTGTCGGTCCGGAAACGGTTCCGGCTGATGCCGCCGCCGCGGTGGTCGATCCGGCCGCCCGCGCCGCGACCCTTCGCAACATCGACACGGTCTTCATCGGGCTGGCGATCTTCTTCGCCCTGCTCGGCGCCTTCATCTGGAGCGTCCGCAAGCGTCTGACCGCCGCCAGCGCCACGGCCTCGGCCGAGACGCCCGGTTCGCCGCTCAAGGCCCTGGGTTCCGGCTGGGCGATTTTCGGCGCGCTGGCCATCTTCATCTATGTCGGTTCGGAGGTGACCATCGGCAGCCTGATGACCAACTTCCTGCACTCGGACGGCGCCCTCGGCCTGCCGATCCACGATGCGGGCCGTCTGGTCGCCCTGTATTGGGCCGGCGCCCTGATGGGCCGGTTCGCGGGCAGCGCCCTGCTGACGCGCATTCCGGCCGGTTGGCTGCTGGCGGTCTGCACCGCCGCCGCCGCCATCCTGTGCGCCGTGGTGACCCAGACTGGCGGCGTGAACGCCTCGTTCGCCGCCCTGCTGATCGGTCTGTTCAACTCGGTGATGTTCCCGGCCATCTTCACCCTGACGCTGGAGCGCTCATCCGCACCCGCGTCGGCTACCTCGGGCCTGCTGTGCATGGCCATCATCGGCGGCGCGGTCCTGCCTCTGCTGGGCGGCTGGATGGCGGACTCGGCGGGGCTGAACCTGGCCTTCGTGATCCCGCTGGTCGGCTACGTCATCCTGACGATCTTCGCGGTCGCCGCGGCCCGGGCGAGGGTCCGCAATGTGGAGACGCCGGTGGCGACGGGCGGTCACTGACCGCCTGCTCCCATCGCTGAAAGGCAGGGCCGCCGGGGGAAACTCCGGCGGCCTTTTCGTTGGTGGAGGGGAGCAGGCAGTAGGCAGCAGGTCGGGCGGGACTTTCCGTCCCGGATGCGGCTTTGGCATGCCGGAGGTGGGGCATTGCCTTTGCGTGGGCAGGGGAGGCCAGCGACCCTACTGCCTACTGCCTACTGCCTGCTGCCTCAGGCCAACGGTCTCTGGATCAGGCCCGTTCGCGTTCGGTGGGCTGGCCGGCCTTTTCGAGGATGGCGGCGCACAGGGCGAACAGGACGGCCAGGGCGGCGGTGCGCAGGGGGTAGTCGACGCCGGAGTGCACGAGCATGGCCAGAAGGGCGATGCTGGCGGCGCGCTGGAGATCCCGTTCCCGGGAGGGGCCGGCTCGCCAGGCGGCCCAGAGGCGGCGTCCGTACCAGATCAGGAAGGCGATGATCAGCGCGGCGCCGAACCAGCCCGCTTCCAGCCAGGTTTCCAGATACTCGTTGTGGGCGTGATTGAAGAAGGTGGGGTCCAGCTGATCCAGCGGCTCGACCGAACGATAGACTGCGTCGAAGCTGCCGATGCCGGAGCCGACGGGAAGCCAGCTGTCGGCGGCGGACGCGACGATGGGCCAGCCCTCGAAACGGCCTTCCGGCGCGGACTGGACGTCGAAGCGGGCGAGGATCGGCGGCAAGGCCAGAATCGCCACGGCGCCGATGGCGGCCGCGACGCCGCCGGTCAGGGCGATCAGCCCGGGGCCGGGACGACCACGGCCGGCGGCGATCCAGGCGGCCAGCAGGCTGGCGACGGCGACCGGGCCGAACAGGATGACGCCGGCGCGTGACCGGATGGCGGCCAGACCGACTACCACCAGCCCCATGAACAGGGCGCCGAACCACAGCGGCAGGCGCTGCTCGCTGCGGCGGCGCAGCACCGCGGCCCCGAAGACCGCCGCGAACGGCAGGCAGGCCAGCAACAGGGTGGCGAGGTGGTTGCGGTTGGCGAAAAAGCCGGTGACCGAGCCCGCCGCGGTGGTCGCCCAAAGGTAGAAGCGGGTGTCGCCGCTGGCCAGCTGAACCGCTCCCAGAAGCACCGAGACGACGGTCGCGACCAGATAGAAGGCCAGCATTCGCGCGGTCTGGGCCTGCGAGGAGCCGAGCACAGCCAGGAACATGGCGGCGGGCGGAAGGATGGCCAGCACGGACTGCCAGGTGAGGTCCGGCGTGACAGTCAGCTGCGCCCAGGCGGGCTGGATGCCCGCAAGCTCAAGCGCCAGCACCATCTCGCTGCGCCCAGGCAGGGACGTCCAGATCGCTGGCGGCAGGGGAATGAGCTGGATCAGGGGGATGGCGATGAAGGCGCCGAGGAGGCCCAGAGCGAACCTGTGCGACTTCCATTCGCTGGACCGCAGCAGTCGGTCCGCGCTCATCACCAGAAGGGGCAGGGCGGCCAGTTCAACAAGCGCGAGACGCAGGGCGTGCTCGCGGCTGGCGCCGCCGAAGACAAACGAAAGGGCCAGCAGAAGGGTCGCAGCAATCGCTACGCCATCCCACTGGCCCTTCAAACCTTTAATCGGCACGCGTTACGACTGCATCAGGCGCAGCGCGGACCGGGTCTGCTTAGTCGCTTTCCGAGTCGTCGTCCGAAGCGACGACGACGACGCCCACCAGCACCGCGGTGCCGATGATGAGCACCGGGAGCGGAATGCCCTGGAACTCCGACGAGGCGTCGGCGCGAGCGCCCACGCGGTCGCCGACGCGAACGACGGCAGAGTTGTTGGCGGCGGCGGCTTGGCCAGCCACGAGCAGCAGGCCTGCCGTTACAGCGGCGATGGTCTTACGCATGCTAATCCCCTTCTAATCAGGTCTTTGGTACGGGCTGGCCCGCGACGTATCGAGAATGGGTATAGGCGGCGAAGGTTTCCAAATCAATACGATTCCGGCGGTCTTTGGTGCAAATAGGCCACCGTTCAGTACCGAGTTCGTGTCTCAGGGGATCGGGGTGATCGCCAGCTTGTCGAGCCAGGCGGCGGTTCTGGAGCGGACATCACCCGCCCGGGTCTCGAGTCGCAGCCATTGGGCGCGGCATCCCGTCGGCACGGTGAAGGTCGTGCTGAACGGGGTCCAGACCTCGGATCCAGGGGCCGCGGCGGGGGCGGACATGACCACCAGGTCGCCCGGGGCGCAGGTGACCGTCAGGGCCAGACGTTTTGCGGGCTCGCCCGCCTCGGTCCGCGATTCGGCGCTCAGGCGATACCGGCCGGGCGACAGGAACATCAGCTGCTCCGCGATTCGCGAGGCGGAATAACCGTCATAGTCCACGCGCAGGGCGGGGTCGGCCGGGCGCACGTCATCCGGAACGATTTCCGCGACCACCCCCGCATCCTGGGCCAGACGCCACTGGAAGGGTTCAGGCGCGGAGGCGTCGCCGAATCCGCCGTTGGTGACCAGATTGGCGACCGACGGACGGTTCAGGCGCGCACGGACGACCCGCACGGCCTCGATCTGCCCCTTCTCCATCAACTGGATATAGAGCTGGTGCAGTTCGGTGTTGGTGAGGGGCGCGCGGCCGTTCTGCAGCAGGACGGCCAGATTGATCGCCACCTGCAGGCCCGCGACGTCGCCGTACAGGCTTTCCAGATAGGACTGGCGCCAGGGCGGGTTGGCGGTGAGCAAGGTCGCGACCTGGGGCAGGGCCCTTTGCTGGTCGAGGGTGGCGGCGGTGGTGAACAGCCGGAACACCTGCGGGCGAACGTCCTCGCGACGGCGCACCAGGGTGTCCGCGTGGGCGAAGGCCGAGGCATAGTCGCCCCGTTTGAGCCGATAATCGACCAGCCAGGCGTGGGCCGGGTCGTCGCGCAGGCTCCAGTTGCCCGCGAGGGTCAGAATGTCGTCGGCGGCGGTTTCGCGGCCCGCGGCGGCCTCGGTCAGGCCCACGACCCGCAGGGCGCGGACATCGAAGGGGGACCGGGCCACGGCTTCGCGGGCCAGGTCGGCGGCCTGACGATAGCGTTGGGGGTTATTGTCCTTGCGCCCCGCGGCGTACTCGCTTTCGGCGGCGCGACGCAGGACCAGCGGCGAGGTCGGGGCGACCGCGAGAGTGACTTCGGCCGGGCCCCGCTGGAGCACCGGCTGGATCAACACCTGCCAGCCCAGGACGACGCCCAGCGCGGTCAGTCCCCAGGAGACGACCTCGGTCGCCCGCAAGCGCTTGCGGGCGGGAGCGGCGGCGCGGTCCGCCTCTTTCCTCAACCCTTCTTGCCCTTCTTGGCGGCCGGGGTCTCTTCCTGGGCGCCGTAGTTGTAGTCATACGCGTAGTCGTACCCACCGTAGGTGGCGGTCTTGGCGTTGAACTTGGTCAACACCGCGCCGAGCAGGCGGGCGCGGCCCATCTTCAGACGACGCAGGGCGCCGCGGGCCTGACCGCGACGGGTGCCGCGCGATTCCAGCACGAACAGAACGCCGCCGACGGTCGCCGCCAGCAGGGGCGAGTCGGCGAAGCCCAGAACCGGCGGGCCGTCGACCACGACGTGATCGAAGCTGGCGCCGGCGTCGTTCAGGAACTGACGCAGACGATCACCGCCCCACAGTTCAGCGGGGTTGGGCGGCAGCGGGCCGCAGGGGATGAAGAACAGGTTCTCCTGACGCGTGCGCTGGGTGACCGAGGCCAGATCGACCGAGCCTGAGAGCAGGTTGCTCATGCCGCGTTCGTTCTCGACACCGACCACGCGGTGCATTGAAGGATTGCGCAGGTCGCCGTCGACCAGCAGCACCCGCTTGCCCACGCGAGCAAGGTTCAGCGCCACGGCATAGGCCGTGGTCGACTTGCCTTCGGCCGGCCGGGCCGAGGAGACCAGCAGGCTGGCGGGGGCGCCGTTCGGGGTAGAGAACTGAAGCGCCGTTCTCAGGGAGTAGTAGGCCTCGGAGAAGCCGGACCGGATGTCCACCAGGGCGGCGGCGGTCGTCTGGCCCTTGTCGAGCAGCGGCACGACGCCCAGCACCGGAACGCCCAGCTTCTTCTCGACGTCGTCCGGGGTGGCCAGGGTTTCGTCCAGGGCTTCCAGAACCAGGGCGGCGACCACGCCGATGCCCAGCCCGAAGATCGCGGCCAAGGCCAGATTGATGATCATGTTCGGCTTCGACGGCGAGACCGGCGGGGTGGCGGTGTCGACGATCGAGATGTTGTTGGCGGTCACATTGCCGGTGACGCCGACTTCCTTGTAGCGCTGCAGCAGGCCCTCATAGAGGGTGCGGGTGGTGTCCAGCTCGCGTTGCAGGATGTTGTACTGGATCGAGCGGTCGCGCAGGTCGAGGACGTCGCCCTTCAGGCTGTCGACCTGGTTCTGCAGCGAACGCTCCTGATTGGCGGCGACCACATACTGGCTCTGGATCGAAGCGCGGATGTTGGTCGCCAGGGCGCGGACCTGACCGTCGATCTCGGTGATCTGGCCGCGCAGGCGGACCATCTCGGGATAGTCGGCCTGATAGATGCTCGACTTCTGCTGGTACTCGGCCTCCAGCTGGGCGCGTTGCTCGCCCAGACGCTGGATCGAGGGGTTCTGCAGCACTTCCGGCAGGGTCATGACCTCGGCGGTGCGGGCCGTGCGCCAGCGCTCCTCGGCGGCGACGCGGGCGGCGCGGGCTTCGGCCAGCGAGGAGTTCAGCGCCACCAGATTGTTCGAGGCCAGCGACTGCGAGCTGCCCGAGGCGTTGGTTCCGCCTTCGCTGGGTTCGCCGACGTTGATGATCTGCTGGTTGGCGGCATAGGCGACCAGCTGACGCTCGGCTTCCTCAAGGCGGCCCTTGGTCTGGGCGATACGCTCTTCCAGGAATTCGCGGGCATAGGCCGATGACTGGAATTTCCGGTCGAGATTGGCCTGGATGAAGTTCTCGGAGAAACCGTTGGCGACGCGGGCGGCGACGACGGGGTTCGGGTTGTCGAAGCCGACGGCGACCAGACGCGAGCCGCGCACCGGGGTGATGCTCAGATTGTCCTGCACGTAGGCGAGGGCGGCGTTGCGGCGGCGCTCGGCCTGGGCGGCGGCGCTGCCGCCACCGGCCGGGGGCTCGACCCCGAGCTCTTCCAGCGCGCGGTCCGAGCTGGCCAGGCCGAGGCTTTCAACCACGCGTTCGGCCAGCGAGCGGCTGCGCAGCAGGCCGTACTGGGTCTGGAAGAACTCTTCCCCCTGCGCCATGCTTTCGCGCGGGCTGACATCCTCTGCGGAGGTGAAGACGCGGGCGGCCTCGCGGTCGATCTGCAGCGTCGCCTTGGCGCTGTAGATCGGGGTCATCAGCAGGGTCATCGCCGCGCCGATGGCCAGGGCCGCCAGGAAGCAGCCGATGATCAGGATGCGGTGCTTGAGCGCCAGCCGCCAGTAGGCGCCCAGGTCGAAGACCGGAGCCTCCTCGGCCTCGTCCACCCAAACGCCGGGCTGGTTGTCATCGAAGACCGCTTCGCCGGACGCGCGGCCATGCCGCGGGTTGCGCTCGTCAGCGAAGTGATTGTCGCCCAGCATTATGCCATCCGTCAGATCGTGGCGGTCGAGGCCGCCGGTCGAGAACCTATCGGGCTGATACCGCAAAGCCCTACACCGCGCACACGAATTCGAGAGCATGCGACGGCGGCCGTCATGTCGCGGGGACAGGCCTTCGCGGTCAAGCGTTGTCTTGAGATCGCGGAGAAGCTTCGATCGGGCTCATCGGGGCGGCCGGATGTCGGGATGAAAACGGCGACAGGCCGACTTCGCTGTAGAGGCCTGCCCCCCGTCCGGCGTATGGAGCCGTCGGGGCGGCGTCCGGCGCGGCCCGACGATGGTCGCGCGTATTGCTGATGCGTGTCGCCATGGAACCCCTCTCCACCCGACGAGCGACCCGAACTCATGACCACGACGAATCACGAAGAGCGGCGGCGCCCGTCCCCGCACTCGAACACCCGGCGTCGGGACATGTTCCGTGCAGGAACGGTCGTTTTCGCGGTCGCCGTGGCCTGGTTCGCCTTCACACCCGCGACAGGCGCGGAGAGCGGCTTGCCTTGGGACAAGGCGAACCATGCCGTCGCCTTTCTGACCTGGACGCTTCTGGCCGGCTGCGGCTGGCCCCGGGCCGGTGTGGCGCGGATCGCCGTCGTCATGCTGGGGCTCGGCATCGGGATTGAACTGATTCAGGGGCTGCCCGCGATCGGGCGCGACGCCGATGTCTGGGACGTGGTCGCGGACATGGTCGGTTTCGCGATGGGCTGGGGCGCGCTGGTCGGTCTGGCCCTGCGCCGCCGGCTCGGGCTTACGGGATGAGCGCCTGCCCGGCCGCCTTGCGCGCGGCGATGTCGGCCAGCACCGGCTCCAGCGTGCGACGCCGGGCCGGGGCGGACTCATAAATCCCGCCCGCATTGGCCTGCGGATAGCGGGCCGCCGGATTGACCTCGGCGTAGCGGGTCAGGAAATCGACCGCCCGATAGGGATCGAAGCCCGCACGAGCCAGAAGGAACAGGCCGAGATGATCGGCGTCAGGTTCAGCCCTCAATGAAAGCCCCCTGTTGAGGGTGATCCGCTGGTTCGTCTGACCGGGCGAGCCGGTCACGTCCGGCTGGCTGCGATGCTCCAGCACGGCGTGGGCCAGTTCATGCGCCAGCACGAAGGCCAGTTGATCGTCATCGTCGGCCACCTCGACCATGCGGTCGGAGATGAAGATGTGGCGGCCGTCGGTGTGGCTGCGGAAGGTTCCCGTCACCTCGATCTGGGTCGGATAGGCGCAGGCGAGGGTCGGGGCGAGGTCGACCCGTCGCTCCACGCCGTGCCTGCGGACCTGAAGCCAGATGGGCCTCCTTGCCGCCAGGGCGTCCAGATGGGCGATGTTGGCTTCAAGTCCCGCGTATGAGCCGGATGATGAGGCGCCGCCCCGTGACAAGGCTTGTCCGTCAACCGACAGGATCAGGTCGCCGGGGGCCAGTCCGGCTTCGGCGGCCGGGCTGCCCGGCGGGGCGGCCAGAATGCCCGGGAGGTCGCCGTCCAGCCCGTAACGGGCTTCTGCCAGTGGACGCAGTTCGCCGCCGTACTGGCTCGCCGAGTGTAGCGTCCAGCCCACGCGGAGACGACTCTTCGGGCAAAGGTCGGCGTTGGCCTGGGCGAGCTTCCAGGCCACGGCCGCGACTCGGGCGTCAGCGGCGGTCAGCGCTTCGAGACGAGCCTCCGGAGCGTCCGGGACGCCCCCGGAGTTCATGGCCGGGTGGCCGCAGGCCGCCAGCCCCGATCCGAAGATCAGGGCCGCGGCCAGCAAGCGGGTCCGGCGCCGCAACGGCTTTAGAACGGACGGAAGATCGCCAGCGCCGGCAGGGCGCTGACCGCTTCGCGCAGGGCGGCGTTCAGGCGCGAGGTGTCGACCACGATGATGTCGTCACCCAGTACGGTCGGGTCGCTGGCGCGGCCCTGACGGATGGCCTGAAGGTCGAACAGGGCGACCGAGCGCTGGCCGTCGATGGTGCGGAAGACCGCGACCTGGGTGAGGTTGGCGACCGGGCTGGGCCCCTGGGCCATGGCGACGGCCTGCAGCAGCGAGGTGGTGCCGCGCATCTCGTACACGCCGGGCTTGGTCACGGCGCCGTCGATGGTGATCTTCTGGCTGGCGGCTTCAGCGACGGTGACGGTCACCTGCGGGTTGCGCAGATACTGGGTGCTGAGCTTGGCGGCGATGTCGGCGGACAATTCGCCCGAGGTGCGGTCGGCGGCGCGCACGGCGCCGATCAGCGGCATCTGGATGTTGCCCGAGGTGTCGACCGTCAGGGCGTCGAAGGTCAGGTCCGGCACCTGGAAGACCCGAACGCCCAGCTTGTCGCCCACACCGATTCGATATTCGGATTGCGGGGCGCTGGTGGCTTGGGCGTTCTCCAGATCGACGGGCGTGGCCGCCGTGACCTGATTGATGTCCATATTAGGCCCGCCGCAGGCGGCGAGCAGGGTGGCCGTGGCGATCAGGACCAGCGAGAGGGCGCGCATCATTCGACAGTCACCTTGAAATTCAGGCGGCCTTGAACAGCCGTTTGAAGAAGCCCGGCCGGGAGGTCGGACGGGAGACGCCGACCGCGGACGGGACCGAAGCGGGCGTAGCGTTTTCCAGCACGGCGAGGGGTCGGGTCAACACCATGTCTTTCGCAGCCTGTTCGCCGAGCCGGTCCGCGACGGCCTGAACGGCCTCTGACAGGACCGGAGACCGGCTGCGAAGGTTGTGTGCGTCGGTCGCCAGAATGTGCACGATCCCCTCGTCCAGCATGCGCTCGGCCCAGTATCGGGTGCGTTTGCCGAAGCGACCGGTGACGGAACCGGCGGTGATCTGCAACCATGCGCCGGCCTGGGCCATCCGGACCATCAGGTCGTACTGTTCCTCGATCCAGCGCAGGCGCTCGGGGTGGGTGATCAGGGGATGGAAGCCCGCGGCCATACAGTCGAACACGGCGTCGGCCATGCGCGGCGGGGCGGTGTTGTGGGGCGGCTCGAACAGGAAGTAGCGGGTGTCGGCGAGCGTCAGCTTTGATCCGTCGCGCAGTCCTGACGCCAGACCGGGCACCAGATGCACATCGGCCCCGGTGACAAGGCGCAGGGCAATGCCGGCCTTGTCCAGTTCGGCCTGCAGGGCGACCACGGCGGCGCGGACGCCGTCCGAGGTGTTCTCGTAATAGCCCGGCATCATGTGCGGGGTGCAGGCGGTCACGGTGATTCCGTCGGCGACGGCCATGCGGGCCATCGCCAGCGCGGTCTCCAGATCGGGCGCGCCGTCGTCGATCCCGGGCAAGATATGGCAGTGGAGGTCGATCACGTCGGTCTCGCGTTGCGGTGTCGTCCCCGGACAAGGGACGCTCGCGGCTGAACAGGGGATGAAAGGACCGCCCCCGCGGTCGGGCCTCTAACGCTGCACTGCGATCTTTAGTTCAAACCGGTCGGCGCATCACTGACAATGCCCGCCTGCGCGGCGACGCACACCTGATCGAAGGCGCCGACGATGTGATAGAGCGAACTGGCCGGCGCGGGTTCGTCTGTGAAGGCGCCCGCGGGCTCCAGCTTGTCGCGCCATGCGCCGTTCGGCCGCAGGTAGAGGGCCAGCCCGGCCATGGCCTTGCGGGCCTCGGACAGGCGTTGTTCGCGCTCCGACCCCTCGGCCAGTTCCGCGAAGGCCAGCGCCGCGCGCAGCCATTCTGTCTGGGGCCACAGTCGGGCGCGGGCGCTGCGGACCTGCAGGCTGTCATCCAGTTCATCGACCGCCACGCCCCGGCGGGGATCAACGCCGCGCAGGCCGTGGAGATAGAGACGCTTCGCCGCCGTCATGGCGCGCGCGTCGCCCCGGTTCAGGGCATGGCGCGACAGCAACCAGGCCCATTCGAACTGGTGACCCGGCTCGACCAGTCGGCCGTCGTCGCCCGGCGCGGGGCGCCAGTCAGCGTTGAAGAACTCGCGCAGGAAGCCGCCCTCGGCGTCAATGAACCGGGTCAGGGCCAGTTCAGCCAGGCTGTCGGCGATGTCGTTCCAGCGCGGATCGACGCCGCGCGCGGCCCAGGCCTGCGCCGCCTCGAACAGGTGCATGTTGGCGTTGGCCTGGTACGGATGGTCCCCCGCTTCCTTCCAGCCGCCGTTCGGCAGGCGCTCGGCGAACAGGCGATCCAGCAGGATCGTCGCCTGCGCCTCGCAGCGGTTGGTCTCGATTCCGGCGGCGTGGACGGCGGACAGCGCCAGCAGGGTGAAGGCCTGTTCGTACAGGACGACGCCGTCGTCCAGCACCAAACCGTCGGCGTTCAGGGCGTTCCGAACCGCGCCGTCGGGGCGCAGATAGCCGTCGAGGAAACGGGCCAGGCCGCTTTCGACCCGGTCCCGCCAGGGGCCGGTCCAGCCTTGGGCGCCGGCGCGGGCGAAGACGTAGATCTGGCGGGTCTGCACACGGGCGCGGCGGCGGCTTTCGACCGGGCGGCCCTCCAGCGTCAGGGTCTCGACGAAGGCTCCGTCGGCGTGGGTTCCGAGCGTCGCCCACAGCGGCAGGGCGGCGGTGCGCATCCAGTCGCCGAAGCGTCGGTAGGGAGCGGTCTCGCCGGTTTCCGGCACATCGGCGTGGCGCGGGGCCTCGGCCTTGACCCGATCCACCACCAGCTTGACGTCCTGGGACCGAGACAGATCGCAGACCAGAACGGCGTCATTCTCGGCGATGACCGCGATGTTGGATACGCCCAGCGTCGCCACGACCATGCCGTCGGCGGCGCGGACAAGGGTGTTGTCGCTGTCGACCCCGATATGCAGGCCGGTGTGCCCGGCCCCGGTGGCGAGAACGGAGTCCCAGGCGCCGACATCGGACCATTCGAAGGCCACGGGCAGGACGGAGGTGCGGTCGCTCTTCTCCATCACCGCATAGTCGATGGAAATGCGCGGCGCTGTGCGGAAGGCGTCGGTCAGGCGGACCAGCGGACCGGCCAGGTCTGTGGGCAGGGCCGCGCGGGCGGCGTCGCCGATGCCGGGCGCGTACCGGGCGAGTTCGTCCATCAACGCGGCGGCGGAGACGATGAAGTTGCCGCTGTTCCACAGGAAGCCGTCGGCCAGATAGCGGGCGGCGGTCGCGGCGTCGGGCTTTTCGACAAAGCGTTTGACCGGCGACAGGCCCACGCCCTCGGGGCTGATGTAGCCATAGGCCGGGGAGGGCCAGGTCGGTGTGACGCCCAGGGTGACGATCCGGCCGCGCGCGGCCTCGTCCGCGGCGGTGCGGACGGCGGCGCGGAAGGCCTCGGCGTCGGGAATATGGTGGTCGGACGCGATGATGGCGGCGACGCCGTTCGGATCGCGGCACTGGATAAAGGCGGCGGCGGCAGCCATGGCCGGTCCTGAATCCCGGGCTTCGGGCTCCAGCAGGATGGTGGCCTCGACACCGATGGCGTTGAGTTCGGCGGCGATGGCGTCGGCGTGGCCCAGACCCGCGACCACGACCACGTCGCCCTCACCCGCGAGGGGGGAAACCCGCAACACCGTCTCCTGGAACAGGGTCCGGGCGCCGGTCAGGGGCAGGAACTGCTTGGGCCGTCCGGGACGCGACGCGGGCCAAAGGCGCGAACCGGCGCCTCCGCACATGATCACCGGATAGATTTTCATCGGTCCCCCGCGTCTGTCGCGACCACTCGGTTCTAGAGACAGAATGGCGCGCCGTCTCGGAACAGTTTGTGTCGCCCGGTGTCAATCAAGCGGCGCGCGGCTTTGGCGGTTTGAAGAAATCGGGATTTCTCTACAGATGATCCGGGTTGGAATACTTTCGTTCTCCCATGTCATGGCGAGGTGTGGCCCAAGCGTGACAGAGAGCCGACAAGGCGCTAGAACCCCGGAACTTTTCCCGGACACGCTGACTTTCAGCGCGTCGGGGCGGGCGTTCGGCGGGGAAACCGTGAGCGTGCGCGGATTTTTAATGGCCGAAGTGGAGGGCGGCGCGGATTTCGTCACCGTACTGTGAAGGCCGGACGTTATTACTTTGGCGTGTGGCTCTGTGGATGAAACCCGCCGGACAGGACTGTTTTGGGTAACGCGAACGTACTGTTGATCCGGGGACTGAAGGTTGCGGTGCGCGCCAGTGTGCGCGTCGTCGCGATGATCGGCGGCTATCTGGTCGCCTCCGGCAACGCCCTGACGCCAGACGCCATTCTGGATGCGACGCAGTCGGCCTGGCCGTTCGCCCTGGCGTTCGCGGCGCTGGGTTTCCTGCTGGATCAGTTCTTCCGCACGGATCGCGCCCTGTGGCGCTATGTGTCGATCGTCGACGTGGGGCCGATCGTCCGGACCTCGCTGCTCTCGACAGTGATCTTCCTGGCGCTGGGTTTCTTCATGGACCGGGGCGCGTCCCTGCCGCGCTCGACCCTTCTGATCGCCCTCATTCTGGATATCGGCCTGACGCTGGCGCTGGTGCTGCTGCGTCGCATCATCCACGACAAGGAAGCCCTGAAAGCCATCGCCCCGTTCGTCGGCTCGCGCGATGAACGCAAGCCGCTGATCGTGGTCGGCGCCATGGATCGCGCCGAGACCTTCCTGCGCGAACTGGCTCGCAGCGGGGAAGCCTATCGCCCGGCGGGCATCGTGACCGACAACAAGGGCGCGGTGACGCGGGAGCTGCGCGGCGTGCCGGTGCTGTCCGGCGCCGGCGCCGCCTTCGAGATTCTGGAAGACCTGACCGACCGCGACATCGAGGCGGCCATCGTCTTCCTCGATGACCATCTGACGCCGGTGGATTTCGGGGTCGAGCGTCTGGGCCAGCTTCGGACGCGCGGCGTGCACCTGCTGCGGGTGCCGAGCCTGGTCGAGATGGGCGGCAAGGCCGACGAGCCGGTCATGCGCAAATTCGAGCTCGAGGAACTTCTGGCGCGTCCGCCGGTGCGTCTGGCCGATGGCCCGCTGCGAGCGCTGGTCGCCGGCAAGCGGGTGCTGGTCACGGGCGCGGGCGGCTCCATCGGCTCGGAGATCTGCCGTCAGGTCGCCAGTCTGGGCTGCGGCCATCTGGTGCTCGTCGACAACTCGGAATTCGGCCTGTTCAAGATCGATCAGGAGATCAGCGCGCGTTGGCAGACCCTGTCGTCCCGCGAATATCTGTACGACGTGCGCAACAAGGCCCTGCTGAACGAGGTCTTCACGCGCGAGCGCCCGGATGTGGTCTTCCACGCCGCCGCCCTGAAGCACGTGCCGCTGATGGAGAAGCACCCGTGTGAGAGCGTGCTGACCAATGTCGTCGGCACCTGGAACGTCGCCGAGGCCGCCAACGCCGCCGACGTGAAGCACATGGTCTTCATCTCGACCGACAAGGCCGTTGATCCCCCGAACGTCATGGGCGCCACCAAGCGTCTGGCCGAGGCCGTGGTTCGCGCCCAGCAGACCAGCGCGGGCAACACCCGTTTCAGCGTCGTGCGCTTCGGCAATGTGCTGGGTTCGGCCGGCTCGGTCGTGCCGACCTTCCGCGCCCAGATCGAGCGCGGGGGTCCGGTGACGCTGACGCACCCGGACATCGAACGCTACTTCATGACCATACCGGAGGCGGTCCAGCTGGTCCTGCACGCCACGGCCCACTCGGCGGGACAGCCGGATGGTCCGATGGGCGTCTTCGTGCTGGATATGGGCAAGCCGGTGAAGATCATCGACCTGGCCCGTCAACTGATCGGCCTGTACGGCAAGGTTCCGGGCAAGGACATCGAGATCGAGGTCACGGGCCTGCGTCCCGGAGAGAAGCTGTTCGAGGAGCTGGTCGATTCCAGCGAGGTCGCCGAGATGTGCGGTCAGAGCCTGATGTGCGTGACCGATCGCATCGAGGGCGCGCGGATGACCGAGCGGATGGTGCACAAGCTGGAGCAGACCGCCCGCACCGGCGACAACGCCGCCGCCCGCGCCCTGATCTTCGAAATTCTGGCCCGGGTCCGCACCGTCGGCGACGAGCGCGGCGCCGACGTGGTGCCGATCAAGCGGGCCTGATCAACGGTTCAGTGCGAGATGTTCCGCGCGCGCAGAACCTTTCCGACCGTCATCCAGATCGTCTGAAGATCCATCGCGAACGAGCGGCGTTGCAGGTACTCGACGTCCAG
The DNA here is from genome assembly GCF_057808845.1 of Brevundimonas sp. FG8. NCBI lineage: Bacteria > Pseudomonadati > Pseudomonadota > Alphaproteobacteria > Caulobacterales > Caulobacteraceae > Brevundimonas > Brevundimonas sp. FG8. Next base: position 182,739 of record NZ_JBMDIU010000001.1, read on the forward strand.
CGCGACCTTGTCCGGAATGGAAAGCTCGTCCCGCCCGTTGACCTGCGCCCAACCGGTCAGGCCGGGACGCAGGGTGTGGACGCCCTTTTCGGTGCGCAGGGCGATCAGGTCGTCCTGGTTGAACAGGGCCGGGCGCGGGCCGACGATCGACATATCGCCGACAAAGATGCTCCACAGCTGGGGCAGCTCATCCAGACTGGATTTGCGCAGGAAGCCGCCGATGGGCGTCAGCCACGCGGTGGTGTCGGTCAGCAAATGGGTGGCGACCGCCGGGGTCTCGGTCCGCATCGAGCGGAACTTGGGCATGCGGAACAGCTTGTTGTCCCGGCCGACCCGGTCGGACCAGTAGATCGCCGGCCCCTTTGAGGTCGCCTTCACGGCGATGGCCGTGGCCAGCATGAGCGGCGAGAACACCAGCAGGGCGCCGCCGGCCATCACGAAATCAAACGCGCGTTTCACGGGATCACCGGGCCTTCAGGATGCCGCGCATGGCGTCGATAATGCGGTCGATCTCCGCGCGGGTCATGTTCGAGCCGGAGGGCATGCACAGGCCGCGCTCGAAGATGTCGTCCGACACAGGCTCGTTGCCGTGGGCGAAGTGGCGGCAGTGGGCGAAGACCGGCTGCTGATGCATCGGTTTCCACACCGGACGGGCCTCGATCATCTCGTCGGCGAGGCGCTGGATGACTTCGGAAGCGGTGACGCCGGTGATCGCCGGATCCAGCGTCAGGGCCGAAAGCCAGCGGTTGGACCAGCTCCATTCCGGCTCGGGCTGCCATTCCAGACCGGGAATGTCGGACAGGCCCTCGCGGTAGGCGTCGTGCACCGCGCGGCGTGACGCCACGCGGTCGCCCAGCACCTGCAACTGGCCGCGCCCGACCCCGGCCAGAATGTTGGACATGCGATAGTTGAAGCCGATCTGGCTGTGTTGGTAGTGCGGCGCCGGATCGCGCGCCTGCGTCGCGAGGAAGCGGGCCTGTCTGATCAGGGCCTCGTCATCGGACACCAGCATGCCGCCGCCCGAGGTGGTTATGATCTTGTTGCCGTTGAACGAGAAGACGCCCATCAGGCCGAACGAGCCGGACGCCTTGCCCTTGTAGGTCGCACCGAGGCTTTCGGCGGCGTCCTCGATCATCGGCACGCCGTGACGGTTACAGAGTTCGAGGATCGGGTCCATGTCGGCCGACTGGCCGTACAGGTTCACGACGATCACAGCCTTGGGCATCCAGCCCTCGGCCTTCGCGGCGTCGAAGGCGCGCTCCAGCGCGACGGGCGACATGTTCCAGCTGTCGGCTTCGCTGTCGATAAAGACCGGCTCGCCACCCTCATAGACGATGGGATTGGCCGAGGCCGCGAAGGTCAGCGTCGAGCAGAAGACCCTGTCCCCCGCCTTCACCCCCAGCATCCGCACGGCCAGATGGATGGCGGCGGTGCCGGACGACAAAGCGGCGGCGTGCTTCACCCCCGCCAGCGCGGCGATCTCGCGCTCGAAGGCGTCGACGTTCGGACCCAGCGGGGCGATCCAGTTGGTGCGGAAGGCCTCTTCCACGAAGTGCAGTTCCGCCTCACCCATATGCGGGGTCGACAGCAGGATGGGCGCGCCGATGTCGCGGCGGTTCAACACCCGCACGACGCGGCCGTCGCCGTCGATCAGGGGCAGGTGGTTGATCTCGTGCTTGTCCATCAGGCCCAGCGCGGCCTTGCGCGTCACCTCTTCCGGCGCGGTGACGGACGCGAGGTCCGGCAGGTCTTCGAGCGTATCACTCATCTCCGAACCGGCCAGCAGCAGGCGGCGCAGATCCCCGTCCGTGACGGTGCGCTGGAAGCGGCCCTCGGCGTCGACCAGCAGCAGCATCTGCATGCCGGAGTTGTTGATGGTCTCCATGGCGTCGCGAATGGTCGCGGTGCGCGGGGCGCTGAAGGCGTGGACGTCGGTCATTCAGGAAGCTTTCGGGGCGGCGGGCACGCCGGTCCAGGTCTGTTGCGAGGCGACGTCGCGGGTCACGACCGCGCCCGCGCCGATGGTCACGTCATCGCCGACGGCGACGCCGGGCAGGATGACCGCGCCCGCGCCGATCAGGCAGCGCGCGCCGACGGTGACCCCGCCGCCGAGGCTGGTGTTGGGGGCGATGTGGCTGAAATCGCCGACGGCGCAGTCATGATCGATGACGGCGCCGTGATTGACGATGACGCCGCGCCCGACGACGGCCCTGGGCCCGACCACGGCGGAGGCTGCGATGAAGGCGCCGTCCGCCACGGTGGCGAAGCGGGACACGGTCGCTGCCGGATGGATGACGGTCAGCGGGGCGCCGCCGGCGGCCTCGGCCTCGACATACAGACGCCGACGCACCTCCGCCGCGCCGATGGCGACGTGGAAGCTGAGGCCGGTCAGCGCGGGCGCGACGGACGGCGTCCCGACCGGCAGGCCAAGCAGGTCAGGCGCGGGGGCGTCGGCCCGGACCGTGACGCCAGACAGGTTCGTCCCGCCTTCCAGCAAGGCGTCCAGCACCACCTTCGCATGCCCGCCTGCGCCGATCAGATGGATCATATCAGTACCCGTTGACCTTCATCATCAGGGCCGCGTCCAGCGGGACAGAGGCCAGAAGGCGCGCGATGCGCGGTCCCGCCTGACCGTCGCCATAGACGTTGAGCGGCGCAAGTCGGCCCTTGGCCAGAAGGTCGGCGATCCCGTGGGCCAGCGCCTGTTCGGTGGCGTCGACGTCGCGGACGTTGGCGTTGCGTTCGCGCAGATTCTGGCGCGGACCGACGTTCAGGACCGGCGTGCCGAAGCTGGCGGCCTCGATGATTCCGGCGCTGGAATTGCCGATCATCAGGTCAGCGTGGGCCATGGCGGCGATGAAGGCCGGGCGGGCCAGATGGGTGCGCACGGTGATGTCCGGCGTTCCCTTGGTCTCGGTCAGGACGGCGCGCACCCCGTCGCTGCCCGCGTCGGCGTTGGGCATCAGGGCCAACACCTGCAGGCCCGCATCGGTGACGGCCTTCAGGATGCGGCGCGCATCGTCGGCGGCGGTCAGGGCCTCCTGCAGCACCGGGTGATAGACCATCAGGGCGAAGCGGCGCTCCGGGTCCAGCCCGTGCAGGCGGGTCACTTCCGTCAGGTCCGGCAGTTCGGCGTCGATCAGGCCGTCCAGACCGGGGGCTCCGGTGACGTGGATGTTGGCGGGGTTCTCGCCCATCCGCTCCAGCCGGTCGGCGGCTTCCCGCGTCGCGGTGAAGTGCAGGTGGCTGAGCTTGGAAATGGCGTGACGGACAGGCTCGTCCACCGTGCCGGATCGCTCGCCGCCGTGAATGTGCGCCACGGGGATGTTCAGATGGATCGCCGCCAGCGCTCCGGCCAGCATCTCACCCCGGTCGCCCAGCAGCAGGACCACGTCGGGTCGCTCGCTTTCCAGCCCATCGGTGAAGGCTGTGACCATGGTTCCCAGATTGCGGGCCATGGTGGCGCCGGTCGCGGGCTCCAGCGGCACGGGGACACGGGCGGCGATGCGCAGGCCGGCGGCCTCGATCTCGTCCGCCGTGTGCCCGTAGGCTTGCGACAGGTGCATGCCGGTGACGATCACCGACAGGTCCAGCTCCAGATGGTCGCGCAGGATCTGCAGCGTCGAGCGCATCAGGCCGAAGTCGGCGCGGGTGCCGCTGATGTAGCAGACGCGGCGGCCCATCAGATCATGGCCTCGCCGGACAGCAGGTCCCAGGTCAGGGGCTGGCCCGCCGCGACGTCTTCCTGAAGGGCGCGGCCCGGCAGGGTGTGGAAGAAACGCGGCGCGATCCCCGAGGCCGGGCGCAGCAGGATCAGGTCGGCCTCGGTCAGGATGTGGCCGGCGGGCAGGGCGGTTCGGGCCATGACGGACCTGCGGGCCACCGCGCGCACCGGCAGTTCTGCGGCGGTCGGCGCCTTCACCGACGAACCCAGCGCCTGTTCGACATCGCGGATCTGACGGACCAGATCGGTCAGTTGTTCGACGGTCAGCGAGGCGCGGTGGTCCGGCCCGGGCAGGGTGACGTCGAGGGTGAAATGCTTCTCGATCACCGTCGCGCCCAGCGCCACGGCGGCGGTCGAGACCGCGAGCCCGAGCGTGTGGTCGGAATAGCCGACCGGCATGCCCGTGACTTCGCCGATGGTGCGCATGGCGCGCAGGTTCACGTCGGACGGCGCGGCCGGATAGTTGGACGTGCAGTGCAGGATGGTCAGCACCTGATCCAGCGGCGCGGTCAGGCCGTGCTTCGCACGGGTCTCGGCGATGACGGCGACGGCGTCGGTGATCTCCTCCATCGTCGCCATGCCGGTCGAGACGATCAGCGGACGATCCTTCGCCGCCAGATGGCGCAGGAAGGGATGGTTCACGATCTCGCCAGACGGGATCTTGATTCGCGCCATGCCCGAGGCGACGAGGAAGTCCGCCGCCTCCTCGTCGAAGGGCGTGGACATGAACTCAATGCCGACCTCGCCGCACCGGGCGATCAGGCGGTGGTGGAGGTCTTCCGACATCTCCAGCGCCTTCAGCATCTCGTGCTGGTTGCCCTCGCCGGTCTCGCGTTTCTGATAGTCGGCCTTCTCGGCGCCGGGCGCGGCCAGCTTGTCGGCCGAGAAGGTCTGGAACTTGACCGCGTCGGCGCCCGCCGCCTTCGCGGCGTCGACCATGGCCAGCGCCCGGTCGGCGTCGCCGTTATGATTCACGCCGGCTTCGGCGATGATGAAGACGCTCAACAGCTCCTCCCGGATAGCGGCCCGGTCTAACTCAGGTCGCACGGCGCAGGTAGCGCGGATTTCGACAAAGCGGGCTTCAGGGCGTCCAGTTCAGCGTTTGGCGGGTGTGGGCGATGTCGACCTCCAGATCGCCGAACAATTGGGAGGCCATCGCGCTCTTGCCCAGCAGCTTCAGTGGGAGGGTCAGAAAGACCGGCGGAACCGGCAGGAGGGTGAGGGAGCGGCCTTGCGCCGCGGCCATCTGCTCCAGCAGGGCGCGGGTTGAGACCGGCGCGCCGTCGCTGACGAGGAAGGTCTGGCCCGCCGCCGCCGGGTGGTCGATGACCACGTCGATCAGACTGCACAGGGTCTCAAGCGACACCAGATCACGCCGGTTGTTCGTCACCAGACCGAAGGGCAGGGGCAGGCCCTTGGCGATCACCCGGTTCAGGGTCGCCAGATTGCCCTTGGGCTCAGGCCCCGTGATCAGGGGCGGACGAAGGATCACCACCTCCAGCCCGGTCTGCGCCGCGATGGCGCGCAGGGCCAGTTCGGCCTCATGCTTGGATACCGCGTAGGGCGAGTGGGGGGCGGGCGGGGCGTCGTGACGGAAGGGCGTTCCGTGGGTCTCGGAACCGTTCACCCCGATGCTGGAGATGAAAACGAAGCGCCGCACGCCCGCCGCCGCGGCCTGCCGGGCCAGCGCCGTCGTCGCCCCGGTGTTCACCACGCGGAACAGGGGCAGGGGATTGTCGGTGGTTTCCTTGAGCACATGGGCGCGGGCGGCGCAGTGCACGACCGTGTCCACGCCTTGCAGGGCGGCGCTCCAGTCGGTGTCGGCGGACAGGTCGCCGACGGCCACGGCGCCCGGTCCCGCATCATGCCGGACGGCGGCGCGGACACTCCGGCCGTTCTGGATCAGGCGATCCACGACCGCGCGGCCGAGAAAGCCGGTCGCGCCGGTGACGAGAACGGTCATCCGCTCCTCCTGTTCGGAAACCTTCGGGTTTTCCTCGTACAGGGTTGGCCTGTCGTTCGAAACGAGGCATTCGATCCTGACTGACTTTGCTGAACTCCCTGGATGGCCTCGACCATGTCCGAAACCGAAATCTACGCGCAGCTGACCGAGATCTTCCGCGACGTCTTCGACGACGACGATCTGACGCCGGTTCCGACCATGGTCGCCGCCGACGTCGAGGAATGGGACAGCCTGAGCCACATCCGCCTGATGCTCTCGGTCGAGAAGGCCTTCGGCCTGCGGTTCTCGACGGTCGAGGTCGGCAGCCTGAAGCAGGTCGGCGATCTGGTGGCCCTGATCCAGAGCAAGCAAGCCGCGGGCTGAGCCGGACCCGGAAGACAGAGCGATGAGTGACCGCGGGAACCTGTTCTGGCTTCCTCAAAGGCCGGCTGACTTCGCCGACCGGCTGAAGGCCGCGCAGGCGGGCGACGGCGCGCTGGCGCATGAGCTGAAACTGCTGGCCGGCCACGCGCTGGACATCAACGGTCTGAACCGTTTGGCCAAGGCCCTGCGGAAGGCGCGGGCGGACGGGCGGTCGCTGAAGCCGTTGGGCGCGTTCCGGCTGGGGCTGCTGAGCAACTCCACCACCTCGCTGATCGCCCCCGCGCTGGAGGCGACGGCCCTGCGCTACGGGCTGGCGATGGAGGTGGTCGAGGCGCCCTTCGGCCAGATCGTGCAGGAGGCGCTGGACCCGCAGTCGTTGCTCGCCACCTCCGATCTCGACGCCATTCTGATCGCCGTCGATGTGCACGGTCTGCCGCTGAGCGGGACGCCGGGCGACAGCGAGCGGGCCGAGGCCACGCTGGACGGCGTGCTGGCCCAGTTCGACCTGATCCGTCAGGGGCTGCGCGCCAATACGACGGCGGCCCTGGTCTGGCAGACCGCGCCGCGCTTGCCCGAGACCCTGTTCGGCAGCTTCGATTTTCGCCTGACCGGTACCCATCGCTGGCTGGTGGATCAGTTGAACCGGCGTCTGGCGGACAGCCTGCCGGATGACGAACTGCTGGTCGACGTGGCCGGGCTGGCCGAGAGCGTCGGTCTGGACGCCTGGCATGACCCGGTCATGCGCAATATCGGCAAGCTGCCGTTCGCGCAGGAGTTCGTTCCCGTCTACGCCGAGCATGTAGCGCGGGTGATCGGGGCGGTGCGCGGCAAGAGCCGCAAGACGCTGGTGCTGGATCTCGACAACACCCTCTGGGGCGGGATCATCGGCGACGACGGGCTGGAAGGCATCGTTATCGGTCAGGGGTCGGGGCTGGGCGAGGCGCACCTGTCGGTGCAGCGCGCGGCGCTGGACCTGCATGGGCGCGGCGTGGTGCTGGCCGTCTCGTCCAAGAACGAGGACGCCGCCGCCCGCCTGCCGTTCCGGGAGCACGACGACATGCTGCTGAAGGAGGACCATATCGCGGTCTTCCAGGCGAACTGGATCGACAAGGCGACCAATCTGGCGACCATCGCCGACGCCCTGACGCTGGGCCGCGATGCGCTGGTCTTCCTTGACGACAATCCCGCGGAGCGGATGCAGGTGCGGGGCGTCCATCCCGAGATCGCCGTGCCCGAGCTGCCGGCTGATGCGGCGCTGTATGCGCGGGCGCTGAACGCCGGGGGCTATTTCGAGGCGGTCGCCTTCTCGGACGACGATCGGAAGCGGTCGGGGTTCTACAAGGAAAACGCCAAACGGCTACAACTGCAGGGCAGCGCGGGGTCGCTGGACGCCTATCACGCCTCGCTGGAGATGGTCGCCACGCTGCAGCCGTTCGACGCCGTGGGCCGGGCGCGCATCTCGCAACTGATCAACAAGTCCAACCAGTTCAACCTGACCACCCGCCGCTATACCGAGGCGCAGGTCGGGGCGCTGGAAGCGGATCCGACCCGGTTCACCCTTCAGGTGCGGTTGGCCGATGTGTTCGGTGACAACGGCATGATCTCGGTCATCGTCGCCGACCGGGGCCCCGATCAGTGGGAGATCGACACCTGGTTGATGAGCTGCCGGGTGCTGGGGCGCCGGGTGGAAGAGGCGGTGCTGGCCGAGCTGGTTCGCGAGGCGCGCGCCGCGGGCGCTTCAGAACTGATCGGCCGCTTCATCCCGAGCGAGAAAAACATGATGGTGGCGAAGCACTACGAGAAGCTGGGCTTCGAGAAGATCGCCGAGACGGACGAGGGGGAAACGGTTTGGCGGTTGCGTCTGGCGGACCTGGCTGAAAAGACCCTGCCCATGACGATCGTGCGTCCGACCGCCGTGCAGGCGTAACCGGCGGTCGGGGGACGAGGACGGATGCAGTTCACCTCTACGGCTTTCGCGGGCTTCGTGCTGGTCGCCGCGCTGCTGGCCCAGCCGCTGCGGGGCGCGTGGCGCACGAACTTCCTGATCGTCCTGAACCTGATCTTCGCGGCCAGTTTCATCGCGACGCCGTTGGCGGCCGTGCCGCTGGCCGCCTTCATCCTCGCCGGCTACGGCGCGCTGATGCTGGTCGAGCGGCGCAAGGTCGCGCACGCGGTGGGCCTGAGCATCGCGGTGCTGGTTGCGGTCTTCATCTGGTTGAAGCGCTACCCCTTCGTGGCGGCGGTCCCGGCCGTGCCCTTCCCCTATGCGGTGGTGGGGCTGTCCTACCTGCTGTTCCGCCTGCTGCATCTTGTGCTGGAAGTCGGTGACGGGGCGCTGAAACGACCGTCCTTCCCCCGCTACCTGGCCTATCTGATCTTCTTCCCCGCCTTCCTCTCGGGCCCGATCAACCGGTACGAGCCGTTCGGCAAGGATCTGGACCAGCCCGTCGGCATGGACACGGACGAGGCCTGGCGCACGCTGCGCCGGTTCCTGATCGGCTTCGCCAAGGTGGCGGTGGTCGGAGAGCTGATCCTGATGGGGCACCAGCTGTTCGTTGGCCGTCTGGAGGCGACGGTGGCGGCGAGCGGCTCGAGCGCACTGATCGCGGGCTTCTATGCGTTTGGCGCAGGCCTGTACCTTCTGTTCCTGTACGCCAACTTCTCCGGCTACACCGACATGGCCATCGCCGTGGCCCGGCTGTTCGGCATCGTGCTGCCCGAGAATTTCAACCGCCCCTTCATGGCCGGAAACTTCCAGGACTTCTGGGGGCGCTGGCACATGACCCTGTCCGAGTGGTTCAGGATCTACTTCTTCAACCCGCTGCTGAAGGTGCTGATGGGACGGTTCCCGTCGGCGGCGGCCATGCCCTATCTCGGGGTTATCGCCCTGTGCGTCACCTTTGTGGTGCTGGGCGCCTGGCACGGTTCGTCGTGGGAGTATCTGCTGACCGGCCTGCTGCTCGGCGCCGGGGTGTCGGTGAACAAGCTCTATCAGGTCGAGATGACCAAACGACTGGGCAAGAAGCCGTATCAGGCGTTGACGAAGCGTCCTCTGTACGTCTGGGCCGCGCGCGGGCTGACCCTGACCTGGGTGTCGATGGCCCTGACGCCGTTCTGGATGCCGGTCGCCGGGATCGGCGGCCTGCTGGCGGCGGGCGGCGTGGTCGCCTTCGGACTGGCGCTGGTGTTGATGTCAGCCGCCTTCGCGGTTCCGATTTTCGTGCTGACCCGGCTGTGGCCTCCGGTCGAGAGCGTCTGGAGCCGTGCGTCCGGCGCGACCGTCGTGCGGGTGCTGGTGCTGGCGGGTCTGATGCTGCTTCTGGTCTTCGCGGTGCCGCTGCTGCAGACCTCCACCGACTTCGTTTATCAGGCGTTCTGACGTGATCCGGTTCTGGAAATGGCTGGCCTTGTCGACCGCGACCACGGCGGCGGCCTATGGCGGGATCGTCGCCCTGACGGGGCTGGCGCTGCCGTGGAAGGCCGAGACCTTCGACACGCAGGCGGTGACCACGACCCAGCCCGGCTGGAACAGCGAGGCGCGCTATTTCGTCCTGAACCGCAACGTCCTGTCCGAGCGGGCGAACCGCATCGTGGTGCTGGGCGCCTCCAATGCGCGCGATCCCTTCCGGCCCGACGTGATGGAGCCCCTGCTGCCCGGCTGGCGCGTGGCCAATGTCTCCCTGAGCGGCGCGGGCATCGGCGAGATCGCCGATGCCGTGGATCTGTACTACGCCCGGCGTCCGCCAGAGGCGGGGCGCACGGTCTTCGTTCTGGGGCTCAGCTATCTGCAGTTCCTGCCGGTGAACTACGGCGCCGGGCACAATCCGCTGGTGACCGAGGCCCTGCGCAGCGGTCTCTATGAGCAGGACGGCGGGAAGCTGTCGGCGATCTGGCCTGAGCCGGTTTCCGACGGGGTGGCGATGGCGTTGCGCCCGCAGGCGGTGGCCGCCAGCCTGCCGCGCCGCATGGTCCGGTCGGTGTTCGCCAACCCCGATCTGCCGATGGTGAAATCAGTCGTGGACCGGTTCAGGGGCGACGATCCCCTGTCCGTCTGGACCCGCCATATCGCCGATCAGGAATCGCTCGACACTGTCACTGTCCCTGCCGAAATGCAGCAGGCGCTGCTGGCCCAGCGGCTGGCAGGGATGGGCGGCGATCATGTGATGCCGTCGAGGGACTTCGAGCGGCTGGCCGGATTGATCGCGGCCGTCCGCGCGCGCGGAGATGCCGTGGTGATCGCGGACCTGCCCTTGCCGGAATGGCATCGTTCAGGCGTGCCGGTGACGGACGGCTCCTATCTGGCCGCGATCCGGTCGATCCTGGCCCCGCACGATGGCGACCCGGCGGTGGCTCTGGTCTCGCTGCGGGACTTCGATGCGAACGAGAACTTCTTCGATTCCGGTCATACCGAGCCCCGCCTCTGGCCTCAGCTCAGCCGCCGGCTGGCCGAGGCGCTTGCTGCGTCGTCGGTTCTGCGACCGACGCCTGCGCCGCGCTGAGACCTACCGGGCGAACAGCGGGCGTCGGCGGGCGACCGTGCCACTGCCGAGGCGGTGGGGCTTCGACAGGAAGAAGGCTGTCAGCAGCCAGACGTGCAGCATCAGGCCATTGGACAGTCCCACCGGGGTGTTGTTCAGGCTCATGACGATGCCCGCGCTGATGTAGGGCGTCAGAAGCAACCAGCGGGGATCAACACCGGCCTTGACGTTCCGGTACACCAGACCCGCGCAGTAGCCCCAGATCGCGCAGGGGATCAGGCCGAAGAACTTCAGGTCGACGTACAGCGAGCCGAAGGCGGACGGCACGAAGCCGTAGACGTTCATTCGCAGCAGGGTGGCGAAGCCGTCGGCGACGAAGTCACCGTTCAGGCGGCGCATCAGGGCCGAGACCAGATCGAGCCCGTAGGTGCCCATCAACATCGGCCCGTCGTAGCCGGTGAAAATCTCGTTCGACATGACGATGCCCTGCACCCAGTACCAGGCGAAGACGAACACCATGTAGGTGCCTTCCGACCCGAGTATCGAATAGAACAGGTTCGAGAAGTGGCCGTTGAAGCTGACGCCCCAGTTCAGGCCGACGTCGCCCAGCGCGGCCTCGACCCCGCCGCCGCCTTCGGCCCGAGCGATGAAGACCTGGATGAAGTAGACCATCGCGACGCCCGCGAAGAGGCCGAGCGCCACCTTTGAACGGGCGCCGAAGCGGAACACCTTCCGGCGTTTGCGAGGCTTGGGCGCGCCCATGTAGGCGGCGGTCGGCGCCGCGGCTCGTGCGGGAGCGGGGGCGGGAGCCGGAATGGCAGGGCGCGCGCCGGCTTTGCGACGCGTGCGCTTGGGCGTCGGAAAGACCTGCTGGCGCAGGAAATAGCTCAGAACGGCGTAGACCACCGCGAAGAACAGGGGGCCGCGTCCGCCCATGGCCAGCGCGGCGAGCGTGGGCGGTCCCAGACCGAAGACGGCGATCCGCCAGATCTGCGGACGCAGTCTGAAGCCGATCTCCCGGGCCAGATAGACGTAACCCACCGGGTAGAAGAGGAAGCCGATCTGGAACCAGATTGAACTGTTTGACTGTGCGCCTTGCAGCAGATCGGTCGCGCGGCCTGACCGGGCGGCGTAGGACGCGGCCAGATCGAACACATTGTTGTTCTGCATGTCCATGAACAGGGCGGCGATGGCGATGATCGCGGCGATCATCATCACCTGATCGGCGCGCCGGAAGTTCACGGTGACCAGCGGATCGCGGGGGCGCTGCTGCATCGGCCGCGCCGCGCTCAGCGCCGCCGCGCAGAAGGTCGTCAGGAAGACAGCCGTGATCAGGAAGCCGTAGGGCGTCAGCACCCGCGACTCGAGCCGGAACGGCAGAATGAAAAAGATCGCATAGGCGCTGATCCACGAGATCAGCATCAACACGGCGGGATGGAAGGTCATGTACAGGCCTTATGCCGCGTCTTCACGCGTCTTGTCATCCAACCACGCAGGTAATGACGCGGCGCTCTCCGTCCTCGACCATGCCGCCGCGGTGGATGCCCTTGGTGTCGAACAGGACGATGGAGCCCTTGCCCGCCGTGACCTTCCACAGTCCGCCACCGATCTCACGGCCCAATGGCGAGTCCGGAGTCAGGTCGTTTCCGAACGCGCCCTTCTGACGAAGCCTTTTCGGAAGGGCGGCGAACCGGGCGCGGGCGGCGGGATCCGTCCCGGCCAGACCGTTCGAGTCATTGGCCTCGCAGATCAGATCATCCAGCCGGCTGATCTTCATCCGGTTGGAGCCGACGACATAGCTGAACGGACCGGTGCGTTCGCCGACGTCGCTCATGTAGAAGATGGCCTTCAGGTCGCCGCCCGATGCGTCGCGGTGGCAGTAGGCCGTCGGCGGCAGGGTCGCCAGTTCGGCGTCCGGGAAGATGTCGCGCCAGAAGGTGTCAGAGGTGTCGTTGATCTGCGGATTGACGTCGATCAGCCCTGCCTTGCGGCCCAGATAGGCGGAGGCGACATCGAACACCCCGGCCTCGCGCAGGGTCGCCTCGATGGCGTTGAACAGGTCCTTCTGATCAACCCGGCTGGCCTGCGCCCGCGATTCCTCGAAATTGCGTTGGCCGTTGGACTGGCCGCGTCGTGCGACCAGGCGGTCGAACTCCGGCTTGGCGATGGCTTCCAGTTCCTCGAACCGGTCCATCGGCATGGTGACGACATGGATGCCGTGCTCGGCCAGACGGCCCGAGGGCGCGCCCTTCGCCGCCGCCGATGCGCGCTGGGCGCGGTCATCGCCGCGCACCGTGTTGCGCAGGGCCGCTCCCGCGAAGCGCAGGCGTCCGCCGAGCGAGCGGTCGGCGCGAATGTCGTGCGGGATGAACTCGTACCGGATCAGCCGCTTGAACAGCAGCTTGCCCATGCTGAGGCCGAAGATGCCGAGCGCCTGAAGGCGGGTTCCGAGCGAGGGTTTCCTGACCAGATCCTGATAGGCCGCGTGCTGGTCGTAGGCGACAAGTTCCGGCGACCAGTCCATGGCGCGGACCGGCGTGATCGCCCTGTCGGGTTCGACGTTCAGATAACCGGAAGGAGCCATGAAGCGATGTCCTCGAACGATCCGCGAGGCAGCCTTTCAGGGACTGTCCCGGATGCGCGGATACTAAGACTTTCCAGCCCGGCTGGCGCCTTGGTTAGTAGCTAGGCGAAGGTTTCAAGGTCAAGCGCGCCGCGGTCGCAGCGGCCTCTAACGCAGCAGTTCGTCCACGATGTCGGCGGCGACCTGCTCCGGGGTGGAGAAGGGGCTGCGCTCGCGCATCATTTCCAGATACCGCTCATCAAAGGCCTTGAGCATCGGGGTCTCGGTATAGCCCGGCCGAACGCTGCGAACCGTCAGCCAGCCATAGTCGGCGGCCAGCGCGTCCAGCAGACCGGCCAGACCCGCCTTGGCGATGACATAGGCGCCCATCGAGCCCGCCGCGGGCTTGCCCGGCTCGGCCAGCGCCGAGGTCAGAACGCCCAAAACCCGGCCCGACTTGCGGGGGCGGAAGCAGCTTTTCACCACCCCGGCCAGCAGGCGCTGGGGACCGGCGACGTTGACCTGCCATTGCAGGGCCATGGCTTCGGGCGAAATCTTGCCGAAGGGCTCGATCTCGGGCGGGGGCGAGCCGGCCAGCACCAGTCCGACCGGCGGCGACTCCGTCGCGGCCAGCGCCGCCGTCGCCGCGGTGATCGAGGCGTCGGAGGTCAGGTCCAGATGCAGGATGCTTCCGCCTGTGCGGTCCGCCACGGCCTCCGCCGCTTCACGGTTGCCCGCATAGCCGACGACCGGAATGAAGCCGCGCGCGGCCAACGCATCACAGACCGCCGCCCCGATGCCACCGCTGCCGCCGGAAACCAGAATCGTCTCAGCCATTGCGCAGCACCGCCTCCACCGTCGCCTTGGCGACCACCTTGTCATTCGAGGTCATCCGGACCTTCATCACGATCAGCCCGCCGGCTTCCGAGGTGTCGGTGATCGTCGCCGTCAGCGTGACGGGGCGGTTCACATAGACCGGGTTCGAGAAGCTGACCTTCATGCCTGCGAAGACGCCGTGCAGGCCGGGCATCTCCATGCCGACCAGTCGTGACAGCTGGGCGCTGAGCAGGGCGCCGTAGACGACCCGTCCCTCGAACCCCTTGGACCGCGCGAAGGCGTCGTCCATGTGCAGGGGCGCCACGTCGCCGGACAGGCGCGCGAAGGCGGCCATGTCCTCGTCGGTGACGGTGAAGTCCCAGGATACCGACCGTCCCTCGGTCAGGTCGGCCCATTGCAGTTCGGTCGCGGTGGCCATCGGCTCAGTCATCAACGCGGGTGCAGATCAGGATGCACGAGATGCTGACGCCACGCTTGATCGCCCGCTCCAGCGTGTAGCCCGTGACCGGCAGGTTATGGGCGATGTCTATGCGGAATCCCTGCGCCTCGACGAAGCTGTGGAACTCCTCGATCTGGCGCCACAGATAGATGTGGTCGGGCGCCGGGCTGTTGATCGGCACATGGATGAAGATACGGCCGCCGCGCTTCAGGGCGGCATGCAGGCTGCGCAGCGCCAGATCTGGGCGCTCCAGATGCTCCAGCACTTCGCTGATGACGGCGGCGTCGAACTCGTTGTGGCGCTCAGGCGCCTTCAGGATGTCCTGCTGGACCAGAGCCACCTCGCGGGTGACACCGAGCGTGTGCAAAGCCTCGCGGGTCTCGATGATGCTGCCTTCGGAGACGTCCCACGCTTCCAGCGCGGCGACATTGGGCTGCATCGAGGCGAAGTACAGGAAAATGCCGTGGCCCGGCCCGATCTCCAGATAGCGGCTGTCGGGCGCCAGCGCCGTCAGGAACTCCTGCCGGAAGACGTCGAAGGCGCGGGCATGCTGGTCCCAGATGATCTGCGAGATCATCAGGCCGCGCATGTAGCGGCCCATGTATTCGACGTTGCTGTAGACCTCGTCATAGGCCTCCTGGAACGTCGACAGCCGATAGCTGCCCTCGCGCTGGAAGTGGATTTCTTCCTCCAGCAGGCGCTCCGACACCCAGCGATAGTCCTCGACATAGAGGGGCAGTTCACCCTCGCCGATGCTGCGCAAGGAGACGGCGGCCAGTTCCTCGGTGCGGGCCAGGAAGGCGTCGTCATCGTTGGCGAAACGCTTCTCGACGTATTTCTGATGGTCTGGCCAGAAGGTCAGAAGGGCGCCGACGATGGCGCTCAGGCCGGGGTAGGGCGCGAGCTTTTCGGCCAATTCCGTCACGGATATCCCCTCGTCGATCCTGACCGCGTCTCCAGCCAGCCGGAAGGGCCTAACCGCTGCCCGCCGGTGGTGCAAGGCGAGGCGACGGCCCTGCGTCAGTTCAACGGCGATCCGTCGTGCCGTCCGCCGCCGGGCGGCATGAACCGGCCGTGCCAGTCCTCGCCTGCCGGGCCCAGCGCGCGCAATCGCTCGCCCAGCTTGCGGCCCAGCTCGGCGGTGGCCGGATTTGGCTGCGCCGGGTCGAAGCCTTTGAACGAGAAGAAGTCGGCGTCGAAGCTGCCCTTGAGCAGATTGGCGATAATGCGGGCCTGACGATCCCGCAGCGGCTCGGGCGGCGCGCGCCCTGCGACGGTGGTGGGCAGGGTCTCGAGATCAGGGGTCCCGCGCAGGACCACGAAATCGTCGGCGGTGACGTAGTAGGCCTCGCCCGTCACCGAGATGTTGCCCAGCAGGGCCGCCTGAAGTCCCAGCGTCCCGGTCGCGGTCACGTTGACGCCGCAGCGCGCCAGCAGGGCGTTGCCGCTGACCTCGTAGGGGACGATCACCACATTCGGGAAGGCTTTGAGGCGGTCCAGCAAACGGGTCTGGCGGAAGCCGAACTGCAGCGGGTGATCCTTGACGATGATCTGGTAGCCGGCGGCGGTCATCCGGCGCGCGATCTCGACCAGCATGTCCTCGTGGCGGACCAGATCGAGATCGTCGATCCAGTAGTCGATGGCGGCCTCGGGGAAGAGCTGCAGGCCGTAGAGGACGCGCCTGTCTTTCGGGAAGGCCTCGACCTTCGCTTCCCAGTCGCTTTCCACCATGCCGGTGACGCGCACGTCGGACCATTTCGCCTTGTGGCCGAGCCACGGCTGGGCGTCCATGTAGTGGGTATTCAGCCGGTCGCGCCGGGCCCAGGCGTAGAGCTGGAAGAAGGCGGCGCGGATGCGGAAATAGCCCAGCGTCTTCAGAAATCGCAGGGGGGTATAGGCGGCCTGCCCCTGCACATAGGCGGGGGTGAAAAGAGGGTCGGCGATCTCGCGGATGCGGGCCTCGACATCGGCGGCGTCCGGCTCGGCGCAGGCGGTGATCAGCTTGCCCCGGTGCATCAGCATGCACATGCCCGGCAGGGCGCTGGCCGTGACCTCGAAATAGGGCAGGCCGCGCTTTCGGGCGAGGCGGGCCAGAACGTCCTGATTGTAGTTGTCGATCGGGAAGCTGATCACATAGTCCGGCCGGATCGCCTCCAGTTGAATGTGCATGGCGTCCGCCATCGCCAGCGCCATGGCCGAGGCCTTGCGCACCGGCAGCCAGCGCAGCACCCTGCACCGGGCGATGACGTCCTTCACCTCGGCTGCGCTCAGCAAGGGAGAGGCAATGTCGCCCGCGGCGTAACGGCTCCGGTAGGCGGCGTAGTAGTCCTCCGTGACCGAGGCATCGCCCTGATCCCGGCGGTCTGTCAGCACCGTCACCTTGTCGAAGCCCAGATTGGCGCCGACATGGATCCACCAGTCCTGGGTGCGGTGGATGGCGTAGATCAGGGCGGTGGTCATGACTGCAGTCTTCGGACGGCCCGGCTGACGAGCACGAGGTAGAGGGCCGAGGTGGCGATGGTGGCGAAAGCGGCGCCGTATACCCCGAACCGCCAGGTCAGGGCCACCAGCAGCACCGCGCCCACCGCGAAGGCGACGCCCTGCGAAATCAGAATATGCCGTTCGTCATGGCGGGCGTTCAGGATCAGGGCGTGGAAGTCGGCGGCGGCCCGCAGCATGAAACCGATCAGAAGCACCCCCATCAGGGCCAGACTCAGATGGAAGCGCTCGGACCAGACGTGACCGGTCATGACATCGGCTCCCCACGCCATCAGCAGCAGCAAGGGGACGCCTACGACCGTTTTCAGATACTCGCGGAGCACCCGGCGACGCAGATGTGGAATGTCCTGCGTTTTCGCCTCGGTGAAGATGGCGGGGGTGATGCGATTGAACGAGGCGATGTTGAAGGCCTGATAGGCGAACGACACCAGCAGGGTGTGCCGGAAGTACTGGCCGGTCTGTTCAAAGCTCATCAGCCCGCCGACGGCCAGCCGGTCGAATTGCAGGATCAGGATGGCGATCAGGCCGATCAGGAAATGGGTCAGCGACGCCCTGTGCTGGCCCAGGATATCGACGTTGAACCGGAAGGGTTCGGTCCGCGCCGCGGCCGCGTTCAGCCGGGCGAACAGGACCAGCAGGGCCGTGGTGCACATCACCGCCCCGATCGCCCAAATCTCCATGACGAACATCAGGTCGAAGCCGTCGCGAGCGAAGATCGCGTGGTACAGGACCATCAACGCCAGCACGCTGTTCTTGGCCGCGACCACCACCAGCATCGGATAATAGCGGTGGTTGATCAGGGCGTACTGATAGGCCTGATTGGACAGGTGCTCGCCCAGCACCACGACCACAGCCAGCCCGATGACCAGCCAGCCGGGCTGGGTCCACAGGGCGATGGCCAGCACGAACAGCGGAACCATGACCGCCCAGTTGAACGCGAAAAATTTCAGCGCCTGCACGACATAGCGGTCGAAGACGCCGTGATCCTCGCCGGCCGAGCGGCGCTGGATGTCGATGTGGCGCTCGAAATTGAAGGCGAAGGCGAACAGGCCGACAAGTGTCGCGATCAGGCCGAACCGGCCCGCCTGCGCGATCTGCAGGCCGTAGGTGGCCGTCAGGATGAAGGCCGCGCGGGTTCCCACATCAACCAGTTTCACCCCGACCAGAAACAGGTCGCGTCGGCGTTGGGTGGTCACCAGGCGGTCCACCCGCCGTCCACCGCCAGCACCTGACCGGTGACATAGGACGAGGCCTCGCTGGCCAGGAACAGAAGCGGCGGCGCCATCTCCTCGCCCCGGGCCATCCGGCCCATCGGGACCCGCGAGGAATACAGGTCTCCGAACACGGAGTTCTGGCCGCTGGAGACGCCGCCCGGGACGAGGCAGTTCACCCGGATGCCCTTGTCGGCCCAGTGGGTCGCCAGCCATTTGGTCAGGCCGACGACGGCCGCCTTGGACGCCGAATAGACGGCCGGGGTGTTGATCGGGCCGCCGAGATAGTCCGAGCCTTCGTAGATGCGGCTGTCAGGTCCGACGAGGCCATAGATGGAGGCGGTCTGGATCACCCGTCCGCCGCGTCCGGCCTTCAGCATCTCCCTGCCGACCGCCTGCGCCATCAGGAACATGCCGTCGATATTGACGCTCATCACCTCGCGCCAGACGTCGAGACTGTAGGTCTCGAACGGCTCGAAGAAGGCGCGCACGTCGGCGGTCTTGGTCGCGGCGTTGTTGACCAGCACGTCAATCCGGCCAAACCGCGCCATGACCGCATCCACCGCCGTCTGCACCGACACGGGATCCGACACGTCGCAGCCGAAGCCCGCGCAGGTGTCGCCGATCTCCGAGGCGGCGGCTTTCGCGGCGTCCTCGAACAGATCCACGACCGCCACCTGCGCGCCCGCCTCGGCCAGTGCGCGGCAGAACAGCCGGCCGAGGATGCCCGCGCCGCCGGTGACCAGCGCAACCTGTCCGTCCAGTCGCGTCGCAGCGAAGGTGGGTGCGGTCATCAGTTGTGCGTCCGGAAGACCGGCTTGATCGCCGGGCCGTTCAACTGCGTTTCAACGCCCGCATCGAGCGCCTGTTTGTAGACGCCCAGCGCGCCGTCGAAGGCTTCCAGCGTGGTGGCCAGTTCAGCGTCGCCGTGGGCCTGCGAAATCGCCAGCCAGGGCATCATCACGCCGCGTTTCAGCATCTCCTGCGAGAACAGGGTGCGCATGGGCAGGGAGGGCGCGCCCGAGGCGTCGCGGGTCACGTAGTTCAGGGCGACCGACGGACCTTCCATGAAGACGTGGTCCTGCAGGCCGTGGCGGCCCGCGACCTCGGCGAGACCCGCCTTCAGCTTCGCGCCGTAGGCCCAGATATGGCCCGGGACGTCGTCGTCGGCGTTGATGCGTGTGGCCTCGACGAAGGCGCCCAGGGCCGGCATTTCCGCGCCGTGGGTCGAGGACAGCAGGAAGGTCCGCTCCATCCCCGGCTTGTCGATGGAGCCGACCTCCATGAACTCCCGCTTGCCGACGACCGCGGCCAGTGAGAAGCCGTTGGCCATCGCCTTTCCGTAGGTGGCCAGATCAGCCTCGATCCCGAACACTTCCTGCGCGCCCTTAAGATGCCAGCGGAAGCCGGTGATCATCTCGTCCAGTATGAACAGGGCGCCGTTGGCGTGGGCCAGATCGCGCACCTGATGCAGGAAGCCGCCGGCATGGTGGTCGGGCCCGGAATTCGGTTCGGGCGGCAGGCCCGGATCACCGTTGGCGAGGTGCGGCCAGATATGGGTCGAGGGTTCCAGCATCACCGCGGCGATCTGGTCCGGATACTGGTCGAAAAGGGCCTTCAGCGAGCCCATGTCGTTGTAGTCGAAGACCAGGGTGGTCGCCGCGTGATCATCCAGCGTGCCGCGCTTGATCGCGGTGACGCCGATGAACCAGTCGTCGAACGAGAAGAAGGGATGCTGGCGCGGCACGCAGACGTAGCGACGGCCGGTATAGGCGCGCGCGATCTTCACCGCGGCGGTGGTGACGTTGGAGCCGTTCTTGCCGAACTTCACCATCTCCGCGCAGGGGATCAGGTCGCAGATCAGCTCGGCGGCTTCCAGCTCGATCTCGGTGGCGCGGGTCAGGTTCACCCCGTTCTCGATCTGGCGAATGGCGGCGGCGTTCACCCGGTCATCGGCATAGCCGATGGTCACCGCGCGCAGGGCCATCCCGTAGTCGAGATACCGATTGCCGTGAGTGTCCCAGACATGGGCGCCCTTGCCCTGGCTCAGGACCGGCGGCGCGATGGACGGAAACTGGTCGTCACCCCGCGAATAGGTGTGGGCGCCGCCCGGGATCGCCTTGTGCAGGCGCGCGCGCAGGGCGGCGAAATCGGCTTGGGTGTTGCTTTTCGGGTCGGTCGTCATCGTCTCGGCATCCTCACACCCGCCACAGCGGGTAGGGCTTGTCCTGGCGTTTCAAGGTCGCGGTCTTGGGGCCGCCTATGTAGAGCGTATGGTCGGGCAGGTCGCGGTCCAGCACCAGAGATTCCGTCGCGATCTGGCAATGATCCCCGACGGTGCACCCGCCCAGCACCGCGCTGCCCGGGCGCAAGGTCACATGCTTGCCGAAGGTCGGGTAGACGTCGTGGTTCGAGCCGACGCCGCAGCGCTGGTAGGCGACGAAGAAGTCGCTGTAGTTCCCGCGTCCCAGCACGGTCGCCAACGGGTGCACCAGCAGGAAGACCGACGGCAACGACACCTCATAGAAGGCGTCGATGCCGTGCAGCGCCTTGTTGAGCAGGAACAGCTTGGAGCAGGTGGAGGCGGGGCCGCCCTGCCGGAACAGTTCGTTCGACAGCAGGTACAGCCACATCGCGTACTGGTCGCCGTGCAGGTGGCTGAACACCGCCGTCTCGCCGTCGAAGAAGTATTTGTTGTCGACGTGGCTGAAGCAGTGCTCCAGCCGCGACAGGGCGACGGTCACGGCGGACATCAGGTCGTCGGCCTCGACCACGTCCGGATCGGGGAACATGGCGTTGACCTGATGGGCGGCGTAGGCGGCCAGCCCCGGAGCGTCCAGGCTGGAGCGAACACGCAGGGTCATGCGGCGGTCTCCATGTTCGGTGCGGCCTTCTTCGCCCGCGCCAGCTTCCACAGACCATGGATGGGCGCGATCTGACCGTAGAGGAAGCCCTGCGGAATCTGCTCGTGATGCAGACCGTAGCTCAGGGGCTTGTCGCCACGCGGGACATAGGTGCCGAACATCCGGTCCCAGATCGCGAAGACGCCCGCGAAATTGCGGTCGATATGCTCCGGCGCCCTGGAGTGGTGGGTGCCGTGGAAGCTCGGCGAGACGATCAGCCACCCCAGCGGGCCGTAGGTCCAGGTCTGCCCCGAGTGCTCAAGGCATGAGCGCAGCACCATGAACAGATACAGCGCCAGCGGCGCGGCCGCCGAGCCCGTGATGACGCCGATAGGGAACAGCACGACCATGTCCAGCAACCGGTCCAGCAGGGGGAAGCGGAAGCGGGTGAAGACATTCAGCTCGCTCTGCGAATGGTGCACCTTGTGGAACTGCCAAAGCACCGGCCAGGCATGCTTCCAGCGGTGCAGCCAGTAGGCGGCGAAGTCCGTGACGATCAGTGTGACGACGAGCTTCAGCCACAGGGGCGCGGTGGCGATGGCGTCCAGCCGAAGCCAGGGCAGGTTGCCGTCGATGGTCGCGTTCAGTCCCGCAGCCACCGGCGCGAGGATCAGCAAGGCCTCCAGATGGCTGAGCTCCAGCACGGCGTAGAGCATGTCGGTGCGGACATTGCGCGAGGTGTAGCGCTTCCAGACATTCCGCCGCTGGATCAGTTCAGCGACGACGACCGCCGTCAGCGCGACCGCCAGGATGATGTAGAAGGGAAGCTCGGCGCCGATGTTGCGCGCGGCGGCGTTCACCGCCTTGACCACCACAGCCTGTATCCCCCCGAAGTCCATCAGGACCGGCTGCCCTTCTGGTTGCGGACATAGACGCCGTTGGTGGCCAGATAGGTCCGCACCTTGATCGGGCTGTGGTCGGTGAAGATAAACATGGACGAGATGGTGATCGCCGAGGCGCCCGCATCCAGCGCCGCCTTGCAGTCCGCCAGAGACCCGGCGCCGGACGAGGCGATCAGCGGGATCGACAGCCTGTTCGACAGCTCGCCGATCAGATCCAGATCATAGCCGTTCATCATGCCGTCGCGGTCTATGGACGACATCAGGATCTCGCCTGCGTGCAGGTCTTGCATGCGCTGGGCGAACTCGATCGGATCCTGGCTGGTCGGGGTCGTGCCGCCACGCCCGACGACGCGCTTCTTTCCGAACTCGTCGGCCTGATAGTCGATGGAGACGACGATGCACTGGTCGCCGAACCGGCTGGCGGCCTGGGTGATGAAGTCCGGGTTCTCGATGGCGGCGCTGTTGATGCTGACCTTGTCGGCGCCGCTCTTCAGCAGGCTTTCGATCTGCTCCAGCGTGGTCACGCCGCCGCCGACGGTCAGGGGCACGAAGACCTCCTCGGCCACCCGTTCGATGACGTTGCCGGTGACGACCCGTCCCTCGTTGGTGGCGTCGATGTCCACGAACAGCAGTTCGTCCACGCCGTAGGAGTCATAGACCTTGGCGGTCGAGACCGGGTTGCCGGCCTCGCGCTGATCGTCGTGGAACCGGCGCATCTTCACCAGACGGCCGCCGCGGATCAGGAATTTCGGGATGATCCGTTTCTTCAGCATCAGAATTCGTGCGCCAGCCAGTTCTGCAACAGCTGCAGGCCATTGTCCTGGCTCTTCTCCGGATGGAACTGGGCCGCGACCAGATTGCCCCGCCGCACCGCCGCAGTGAAGGGGCCGCCGTGGTCGCAGGTGCCCGCCACGTCCGCCGGATCGGCGCAGACCATGTGGAAGGAGTGGACGAAATAGTAGTCGCTCTCGCCCGAAGGCAGGCCCTTGAACAGCCACTCGTCCGGGGCGAAAGAGACGGCGTTCCAGCCGACGTGCGGCACCTTGGCCGGGCGCTGCACCTGAAGCGGGCGGATTTCCGCGTCCAGCCAGCCCAGACCTTCATGCTCGCCGTGTTCGAAGCTCTTCCTGGCGAACAGCTGCATGCCCAGACAGACGCCCAGCACCGGCTTCTTCACCTCCAGCGCCAGCCGGTTCAGCACCGGGCGCAGGTTCTTGGCGTCGATGGCGGCCATGGCGTCGCCGAACGCGCCGACGCCGGGCAGGACCAGCCGGTCCGCCTCTTCCAGCTCGTCGAAGTCGGCGGTCACGACCGCGTCCTCGCCGATGTACTCGAAGGCGTTCATCAGCGAACGGACGTTGCCCATGCCGTAGTCGATGATGGCGATGGTCATCGGGCGCGCGCTCCTACTTCGGTGGGCCGACCTTGAGGTCGCTCAGGTCCGTGCGGTCCCATTTGTCGAAGTCCGGCATGACGTCGCCGGTCTCCAGATTTTTGCGATCAAACTTCCACGGGTGGACCTGGTGCGGGGCCAGGATGTCGTAGAACTCGTCTTCGGTGATCTGCAGGTGTTGCAGGAACCAGTCCATGGAGGCCGGGCGCTTGCCGTCGTACCTGGCCTCGATCTCCAGCGCCTCCTCGCGGGTCTTGCGACCGTTGCGGATGTCGATGGACAGCAGGTGGTTCGCCCGACCGTAGCCGCGCTTCACATATTTCGACCAGTCGCGCATGCCCTGGAAGGTGCACTCGATCTTTTCGTAGTCGTACTCGGGCGGCACGCCCTCGACTTCCTGCCCCTTCCAGCCGAGCTCCTTCTTGATCAGCTCGACGTTCGCCTTGGTGTCCCACTCGATGTAGTTGCCCAGGCAGATCGACTGGACCTTGAGTTTGATCAGGTCCTTGCGCTTCGGATAGTCGAACATCCACAGGTCGCGGCGCTCCACCCGCCCCTGCAGGAACTCATACATGTCGTCCGCCGTGATCCCCTGGTTCATCAGGCGGTTGAAGCGCTTCTCGTCGACCTCCTCCATCTCCTCGAAGGTGTACCAGCTGTGGTACTCGGCCGTGCTCTCGCCCCAGAACAGCAGCGGCACCTCGAAGCGGACGGCCATGTGCATGACGCCCGAATAGATGCCGGTGTGGCAGTGCCAGCAGAAGTCGCCCCGGCGCTTGAAGCTCTCCAGCATCAGCTCGCGCACGACGTGGAAATTCGGCGTGAACTCGACCACGTCGCAGCCCAGCTGCTTGAAGACCGAAGTGTTGTTCTCCTCGACCAGCGGCCGGTAGCCCCAGTGGTTATAGCGGACCACCAGCGGCTTAAGTTTCAGCACCTTGATGATGTAATAGAGCTGGAAGACCGAGTCCTTGCCGCCCGAATAGGGGACGATGCAGTCGTACAGGCCCTTGCCCTTGTGGGCGGCCACGATCTCGTCGAGCTGGCGGCCACGGTCGGCCCAGTCGATCTTGTCCTGCTTGAACTCGACCTGACGGCAGACCGAGCACACCCCCTCTTCATCGTAGGTGATGGTGTCGACCGTCTCGGGGGTCAGGCAACGGGTGCACTTGCGCATGGTCATTCCGCGCCGGACGCAGAGGCCCGGCTTTCTTCAAGGATCGTATCAAGGTTCGAGGCGATCGCCTCGATGCAGATGAAGTCGACCAGATCGTCGACCTCGTGCGCCTTGTGGCGCGCGCTCTCATAGCCGAGCGTCCGGGTGTGGCAGAAGCCCTGCTCGCGACGCAGGGCCTCGACGGTCGAGATGTAGAGCGTCCCGTCCAGCGAGAAGAGGGGCTCGATGTCCTGCCGGCGCGGCATCTCGCCGAAGGTGGCGGAGGCGTAGGGAGTGATGCCGCCCTGACCGTTCTTGCGGACGGCGAAGGCGGGGTGGGTCGCTTCCAGCTTCGACACGCCGACGATGGCGTCCGCGTCGGCGGCGACCAATCGGGCCAGCGCGGCGTCCACGTCCGATCCTTCGGTCAGCGGCGAGGTCGGCTCCAGCAGCACGACGTAGTCGTAGACCTCGCCCTCCGCCGCCAACGTATCGACGGCGTGCAGGATGAAGCCGATGGACGGGGCGGTGTCGCTGGCCAGTTCGGCCGGACGCAGGAAGGGGGCCTCGGCGCCGTGGGCGACCGCGATGTCGGCGAACTCCCGGCTGTCGGTTGAAATGATCACCCGGTCCACATGGGCCGAGGCGCGCGCGGCCGCGATGGGCCAGGCCAGCAGGGGCTTGCCCGCCAGCATCCGGACGTTCTTGCCCGGCAGGCCCTTTGAGCCCGACCGCGCCGGAACGATGGCCAGAACGCGCTTGCCGTCGATCATTTGCCGCCGGCTCCCGCGATGTCCGGGGCCTTCACGAACGGGGCGCGGGCGCGCTGCACCGAACGGTCCAGCACCTTGTGCGCGAAGAACAGGGCCTTGGGGTAGTTGAGGCCGTGCGCCTGCTGGCTGGCGCGGATTTCGTCGTTCTGGCGGATGATGCTGGAGGCGTTGCCGCCGGTCGCGCCGCCCGAGCGCATCCGCACCCAGATGCTGGGGATGTAGAGCGACTTCACCCGCGCCACATAGAAGGTCCGCAGCATGAAGTCGTAGTCGGCCGCCAGCCGGTAGGTGGTGTCGAAGCCGCCGACCTTGTCGTACACGCTGCGGCGCAGGAACAGGGTCGGGTGGGCCGGGATGAATCCGC
Source organism: Brevundimonas sp. FG8 (assembly GCF_057808845.1). Classification (NCBI taxonomy): domain Bacteria; kingdom Pseudomonadati; phylum Pseudomonadota; class Alphaproteobacteria; order Caulobacterales; family Caulobacteraceae; genus Brevundimonas; species Brevundimonas sp. FG8. The sequence continues at coordinate 208,247 of NZ_JBMDIU010000001.1, forward strand.
GGCGCAGGTTCTCGACCGTCGCCGGGCGCGACTTCCAATGCCGCTCGATCTTCGAGGTGTCGACCGGATCGACATAGACCAGATCGCCGTGCACGGCCTCCAGCTCCGGGTCCGCCTCGAAGGCCGCCATGACTTCCGACAGCGCTTCGGGCGTGCAGTAATAATCGTCGGAGTTGATGAAGCCGATGACCTCGCCGGTCGCTCGCGACAGGCCCTTGTTATAGGCATCGTAGATGCCCTTGTCGGGCTCGGACACGGCGGAGGTGACGCGCTGTCCCTCGCGAGCGACGATCTCCATCGTCTCGTCCTTCGAGCCGCCGTCCACGACCAGATATTCGAAGTCCGGCCAGGTCTGGGCGTTCACCGACCGCAGGGTGTCGGCGATGGTGCGCGCGCTGTTGTAGCTGGCGGTGATCAGGGAAAGCTTGGTCATCACTCTGCTCCGGGCGCCGGCAGGGGCGGCGCCGCGCGGTCCTTGTCCGACAGGATCACCGTCGTCACCCCCAGCAGGGCGGGCAGACGGTCGGCGATGGAATAGGCCGTCTCGGACGCCTCATCGTATCCGCCGTCGCAGACATACTCAAACAGGGTGTCTTCCAGCGCATAGAAGCCGTGGGCGTACTGCGCGTCGATGCGGACCCAGCCGTCCTCGGGTGTCACGGTGGTGGTCTTCAACTCCAGCGCCGGATCATCCAGATCGACGATGATGTCGACGATCCGGCCCTCGACCACGCGGATGACCTTGGTCTGGGGTGAAGGATCGCGCTGGACATGCAGGCCGCGGAAAACGCCCTGTTTCGAGAACGAGCGCTTCAGCACCATGGCGTCGCTCTCGTAGAGAACTTCCAGCCAGCCGCGATTGTCCTCGCGGCGATGCGCCTTGCGGTCGAGGCGGACGAACGGACCCAAGGCGATCAGCTCCAGTCGGCCGACTTGAGCAGCAGGGCCTTGCGGGCGGCCAGCAGATCGGCCTCCATCATCTCGTCCACCATCTCCTCGAAGGTGATCTCGGGCTCCCAGCCCAGTTTCGCCTTCGCCTTCGAAGGATCGCCCAGCAGGGTCTCCACCTCGGTCGGGCGGAAATAGCGCGGGTCGACGCGGATGATGGTCTGGCCTTCCTTGATGGCCGGGCAGCGGGTCATGGCGTGGGCCGGATCGACTGCGGCGACGACGCCGACCTCGTTCACCCCTTCACCTTCCCAGCGCAGGGTTACGCCGATACGCGCGGCCGAGACCTCGACGAACTGGCGCACGCTGTACTGCTTGCCGGTGGCGATGACGTAGTCGTCCGGCTCGTCCTGCTGCAGCATCATCCACTGCATGCGGACATAGTCCTTGGCGTGGCCCCAGTCGCGCAGGGCGTCCATATTGCCCAGATACAGGCAGTCGCTCAGACCCTGGGCGATCTCACCGAGGCCCCGGGTGATCTTGCGGGTGACGAAGGTCTCGCCGCGCCGCTCGCTCTCGTGATTGAACAGGATGCCGTTGCAGGCGAAGATTCCGTAGGCCTCGCGGTAGTTCACGCACATCCAGTAGGCGAACATCTTGGAGACCGCATACGGGCTGCGCGGATAGAAGGGCGTGGTCTCCGACTGGATCGGCTCCTGCACCAGTCCGTACAGCTCCGACGTCGAGGCCTGATAGAATTTGGTCTTCTTCTCAAGACCCAGCAGGCGGATCGCCTCAAGCAGCCTCAGGGTGCCCAGCGCATCGACATCGGCGGTGTATTCCGGGGTCTCGAAGCTGACGGCCACGTGGCTCTGGGCGCCGAGGTTGTAGATTTCGTCCGGCTGCACCTCCTGAATGATCCGCACCAGATTGGAGGTGTCGGTCAGGTCGCCGAAATGCATCTGGAAACGCACGTCCGCGTCGTGCAGGTCCTGGTAGATGTGGTCCACGCGGTCGGTGTTGAACAGCGACGACCGGCGCTTGATGCCGTGAACCTCATAGCCCTTCTCCAGCAGCAGTTCCGCCAGATAGGAGCCGTCCTGGCCCGTGATGCCGGTGATCAGCGCGGTCTTCTTGGTCGTCATCAGGCCTTCCAGACAGTCTCAAACGGGAGGCGCGCGGACGCTGCAGCGTCGCCCGGGAGCCCCCGTTTCGGGCTTTGCCGACGCTCAACGCACAGCGTCGGTGCGTGATCCGTCGGCCGCGAACTGTCTAGGCGTGATTTGTGACAATGGCCAGCGACGGCGCCGCGGTGCAGCGTGACACCTTCTGACGCGGGCCCTAGGAGGCGCCCTCGGAGGAGACCCCAGTATGAGTCGTCACAAGAGCCGCTCGATCGGCCAGCGTTCGCTTTCGCCTGAAACCCTGATGATGGGCTACGGCTATGATCCCGCCCTGTCAGAGGGTTCCATCAAAGCCCCGATTTTCCAGACATCGACCTTCGTCTTCCGCTCGGCGGAGGACGGCAAACGGTTCTTCGAGGTGGCCTACGGCCTGCGCGAAAAGGACCCCGAGGAGGCGCTGGGTCTGATCTATTCGCGGATCAACAACCCCAATCTCGAGATTCTGGAAGACCGTCTGGCCGTCTGGGACGGCGCGGACAAGGCGCTGGTCTTCTCCAGCGGCATGGCGGCCATCTCCACCACCATTCTGGCGCTCAGCCGTCCGAATGACGTGGTGGTCTACACCGCCCCGGCCTACGGCGGGACCGAGTATCTGTTTGACCGCATCCTGCCGCGCATGGGCGTCCAGACCGTCAGTGTCGCGGACTGCGGTGAGGGCGAAGGCCTGACCGGCGCGATCCATGAAGCGGCGGAGACCGCCAGGGCGCGGGGCGGGCGGCTGGCGGCGGTCTATGTCGAGACCCCGGCCAATCCCACCAACCAGCTGATCGATCTTGAAGACGCCGCGGCGGCGATCAAGGCGTTGGGACAGGCCGAGCCGCCGCCGCTGGTCGTGGACAACACCTTCCTCGGCCCGCTCTGGCAGAAGCCGCTTGAGCATGGGGCGGACCTGATCCTCTACTCCCTGACCAAATATGTCGGCGGCCATTCGGACCTGATCGCGGGCGCCTGTCTCGGTCGCGCCGACCTGATGGGGCGGGTGGCCGAGATGCGGACCATCTGCGGCACGATCAGCGATCCGCACACCGCCTGGATGCTGATGCGCAGTCTTGAGACGCTGCACATCCGCATGGAGCGGTCGCAACAGAACGCGGTCGAACTGGTGAACCGCCTGCGCGGCCATCCCGGGATCGAGGCGGTGCTGGACGCGGGCGGGGCCGAAAGCTCTGCGGCCCAGCAGGCTATCTTCGCGCGCCAATGCTCGGGTCCCGGCTCGACCTTCTCCCTGCGGCTCAAGGGCGGGGAGGCGGAGGCCTTCCGCATGCTGAACGCCCTGCAACTGTTCAAGCTGGCGGTGTCGCTGGGCGGGACCGAAAGCCTGGCCTCCCATCCCTCCAGCACCACCCACTCGGACTATTCACCCGAGGCCAAGGCGCGCTGCGGCATCGGCGACAATCTGGTCCGCTTGTCGGTCGGCATCGAGAATGTGGACGACCTGTATGCCGACCTGACGCAGGCGCTGGGGGCGGTTTAAGCCGCCCCGGCCCTGTTCGTGACGAGGTCGTCGACGACGGAGGGGTCGGCGAGGGTTGAGGTGTCGCCCAGGGCGGTGATTTCGTTCTCGGCGATCTTGCGCAGGATGCGGCGCATGATCTTGCCGGATCGGGTCTTGGGCAGGCCGGGGGCCCACTGGATGACGTCGGGGGCGGCGATGGGGCCGATCTCGTGGCGGACCTGGGCGATCAGGGCGGCCTTCAGATCGTCGGTCGGCTCGACGCCCTTGTTCAGGGTGACGTAGGCGTAGATGCCCTGACCCTTGATGTCGTGGGGGAAGCCGACGACGGCGGCCTCGGCCACGTCGTCGTGCAGGACCAGCGCGCTCTCGACCTCGGCGGTGCCCATCCGGTGGCCCGAGACATTGATCACGTCATCGACCCGGCCGGTGATCCAGTAATAGCCATCCGCGTCGCGGCGGCAGCCGTCGCCGGTGAAATACTTGCCCGGATAGGTGCTGAAATAGGTGTCGAAGAAGCGCTGGTGGTCGCCATAAACCGTGCGCATCTGGCCCGGCCAGCTGTCGGTGATGACCAGATTGCCCTCGGCCGCCCCCTCCAGCACCCGCCCTTCGGCGTCCACCAGTTGCAGCTCGACGCCGGGCAGGGGTCTGGTCGCCGAGCCGGGCTTCAGGTCGGTCGCGCCGGGCAGGGGGGAGACCAGTATCCCCCCGGTCTCCGTCTGCCACCAGGTGTCCACGATCGGGCAGCGGCCCTCGCCGACCACCTCATGATACCAGCGCCAGGCCTCGGGATTGATCGGCTCGCCGACCGAGCCCAGCAGGCGCAGGGAGCTTCGGCTGGTCGCCTTCACCGGCCCGTCGCCCTCGCGCATCAGGGCCCTGAGCGCGGTGGGGGCGGTGTAGAAGATCTCCACCCGGTGCTTGTCCACCACCTGCCAGAAGCGGCTGTGGTCCGGATAGTGGGGCACGCCCTCGAACATCAGGGTCGTCGCGCCGTTGGCCAGCGGGCCATAGACGCAATAGCTGTGGCCGGTCACCCAGCCCACATCGGCGGTGCACCAGAAGACCTCGCCGGGGCGATAGTCGAACACCAGCTCGTGGGTCCATGACGCCCAGAACAGGTATCCGCCGGTGGTGTGCAGCACGCCCTTGGGCTTGCCGGTCGAGCCGGAGGTATAGAGGATGAACAGCGGGTCCTCGGCGTTCATCGGCTCGCAGGGGCAGTCGGCGCTGACCGTCGCCTTCGCCTCATCATAGAGAATGTCGCGGCCCTCGAGGATCGGCACGTCGGCGCCGGTGTGCCGGATCACCAGCACCTTCTCGACCTTGGCCTCGGGCGCCACCTTCTCCAGCGCCGCGTCGACATTGGCTTTCAGCGGGATGCGCTTGCCGCCGCGCACGCCCTCGTCGGTGGTGATGACGACCCTGGAGCCGCAGTCCTCGATCCGGCCCGCCAGACTGTCGGGCGAGAAGCCGCCGAACACCACCGAATGCACCGCCCCGATGCGGGCGCAGGCCAGCATCGCCACCGCCGCCGCCGGGATCATCGGCAGGTACAGGGTCACCCGGTCGCCCTTCACCACGCCCATGTCCTTCAGGACATTGGCCATGCGGCAGACCTCGGCGTGCAGTTCGCGATAGGTCAGGCGCCCGTCGTCGGTGGGGTCATCGCCTTCCCGGATGATCGCCGTCTCATCGCCGCGCTCGGCCAGATGCCGGTCCAGGCAGTTCCAGGCGACATTCAGCACCCCGTCGGCGAACCAGCGAATGCGGAAGTCCGCCTGGTCAAACGACACGTCCTTGATCTGCGTCGGCGCCCTCATCCAGTCCAACCGACGCGCCTGCTCCGCCCAGAAACCCTCCGGCGTCTCACGCGCCGAGACACGGGCGGTGTCATAGCCGTGCGCGGTCATGCGCGCGCGCTGGGCCCACTCGGACGGGACGGGATAAAGATCAGGGCCTTCGGTCACGGCTTTCCTCACTCAATGTTCTTGTCGGACCATTCCGGCCCCGCCGACGGGTCGAGCCGCCAGACTCCGCCACCGAACAGCAAGCCGGAGCCCCGGTCTATCCCGCAGCGACAACATGGGGCGCGCCATCTGTCGCGAAAGTGCGCCAGTCCCCCATCGGCGCTCGCAAAAGTAGGTCTTGGATTTACGTCTGGGTTGTGGTGCCGTCTTCGGCGCCGCACGGGCGACTCAGGAAACGGCAGGACGGCCCCGCATGGCCCCGGTGAAGAATGTCACGATCTCGAACGGATCGGTCACCTACCATGATGAGGTAGAGGCGGGTCTCGTGGAGTTTGAATCGGCGCCGGCCTTCTTTGAGGCGTCCTTCATGCTGGATGCCGAATCCGAAGCCGGCGGTCTGAAGGTGCGCAACATCTTCCATCTGCGCACCCGCGTCGCGGGCCTGCCCGCGGACACGCCCTATGCCGAAGTCGAGGCGCGGGCCTTTGAGCAGCTGGCGCCGATGCTGGCTGATCTGGCGCGTCAGATCGAGGCCGGGCGCGGCAAGGCCTAGCGGACGGCGGCTGCGCCCCGTCCCTCGACCAGCCCCTTCACCTCGGAGAGCGAGGTCATGGCGTTGTCGCCGGGCGTGGTCATGGCGATGGCGCCGTGGGCGACGCCGTAGTCGACGGCCGCCTGTGCGCCGAGGCCCTGCATGAAGGCCCAGGCCAGTCCCGAGACAAAGCCGTCGCCGCCGCCCACGCGATCCAGCACGGCGATCTCCGTCACCGGCGTGGCGTAACGCTCGCCGCCGATCCATAGCACTCCGCCCCAACGGTTGATCGAGGCCGAAACCGGATCGCGCAGGGTGGCGGCGAAGACCTGCACATTCGGCAGTTCCGTCGCCAGCCGCGCCACGAGGGCGTCGAAGGGGGCGCTGTCCGCCGCATCGGCGCGGTTGTCCTTGGTCTCAATCCCGAGGCAGGCGGCGTAGGCGTACTCGTCCCCGACCAGCACATCCACCAGTCCGGCGATCTCCCGGTTCACCCGACGCGCGGCGTCCGGGTCCGGGTGGCTGGACCACAGGCTGGCGCGATAGTTCAGGTCATAGCTGACCACCACCCCATGCCGCTTCGCTGCGCGAATGGCGGCCAGCGTCGTCTCGGCGGTGTCTTCCGACAGGGCGGCGAAGATGCCGCCGGTGTGCAGCCAGCGCACACCTTCAACGCCGAACAGATGGTCCCAGTCCACCTCGTCCGGTTTGATCTGTGAGGCCGAGGAGTTGGCTCGGTCGGAGCAGCCCAGCGCCCCGCGCGGGCCGAAGCCGCGCTCGGTGAAGTTCAGGCCCACGCGGGTGTTGCGTCCGACGCCGTCGGCCTCGCGCCACAGGATGTGGGACACATCAACACCGCCCTGCAGGATCAGGTCCTCGACCAGCGCCCCGGTCTCGGTGCGGGGCAGGGCGGTGACGACCGAACTGCGCAGGCCGAAGGTCTTCCGCAGGCCACGGGCGACATTGTACTCGCCGCCGCCTTCCCAGACCTGGAAGGTCCGGGCCGTGCGGATGCGACCCTCGCCGGGGTCGAGACGCAGCATGACCTCGCCGAGCGCGACACAGTCCCAGCGACAGTCTTCGGCGGGCCTCAGGCCCTTCAGGTCAGTCATCTATTTCAACAGCGAGGGCAGCCAGAGCGAGATCGCGGGCACGAAGGTGACCAGCATCAGCACGGCGGTGCAAGCCAGATAGAAGGGCCAGATCGAACGCAGGCTGTGGGTCATCGGCACCTTGGCGATGGCGCTGCCGACGAACAGCACCGAACCCACCGGCGGGGTGATCAGGCCGATACCGCAGTTCAGAAGCAGGATCACGCCGAACTGAACCGGGTCCACGCCGAAAGCCTTGGCCACCGGCAGGAAGATCGGGGTGCAGATGATGATCAGCGGCGCCATGTCCATGAAGGTGCCGAGCACCAGCAGGATGATGTTGATCAGCAGCAGGATCAGGATCGGGTTGTCGGTCAGGGTCTGCAGCAGGCTGACCATCATCGACGGAACCTGCAGATAGGCCATCAGCCAGCCGAAGGCGCCCGCGCAGCCGATGATGAACAATACCGCGCCCGAGGTGCGCGCCGCGCCCGTGCAGGCCGCCTTGAACGCCGACCAGCTCATGTGACGGTAGACGATGCCGGTCACGACGGTGGCGTAGACCACCGCGATCGAGGCGCTTTCCACGGCGGTGAAGATGCCCGCCCGGATGCCGCCGAAGATGATGCCGACCAGCAGCAGGCCCGGAATGGCGGCGACCAGTCGCGTCAGCACCGCGCGGAAGCCGGGGAAGGGCTCGGCGGTGTAGCCCCGGCGGCGGGCCAGCACATAGGAGACGATCATCAGCGACACGGCCAGCAGGCCCGCCGGGACGATGCCCGCCGCGAACAGGTCCGAGATCGACACCCCGCCCCCGGCCGAGGCCGAGTAAAGGATCATGTTGTGCGACGGCGGAACCAGCAGGGCGACCAGCGCCGCGGAGATGGTCACATTGACGGCGTAGTCGCTGTCATAGCCGCGCTTCTGCATCTGCGGGATCATGGTGCCGCCGATGGCCGAGACGTCGGCGATGGCGCTGCCCGAGACGCCGCCGAACAGGGTCGAGCCGACGACCGTCACCTGGCCCAGGCCGCCGCGCACATGGCCGACCAGCGAACCGGCGAGGGTGATCATCCGGTCGGACAGGCCGCCCTTCATCATCAGTTCGCCGGTGAAGATGAACAGGGGGATGGCCAGCAGGGCCACCGAGGTGATGTCCGAGCCCATCTGCTGGAACACCACGATAGGCGGCAGGGCCAGATACAGCACGGTCGCCAGCGTCGCCGCCAGCAGGGAGAAGGCCACCGGCACGCCGATCGCCAGCAGGATGGCCAGCAGGCCGAACAGGATGATGTATTCCATGATCAGTCCTCCGCCTCGACGGCCTCAGGGGCGCGATAGTCGCCGGTCAGAAGCCGCTCGATCGCGAACAGCAGGATCAGGCCGCCGCCGACGCACAGGCCGGCGAATTTGAGACCAGAAGGCAGGGGCGCGCCGGCCATGTTGACGGACCAGTCGTCGATCATCAGCGTGCCGCCCAGCCAGAACAGTCCCGCGCCCGAGGCCGCCGCGATCAGGCGCGTCATGGCTTTCAGCGCCGACTGCACCTTTTCGGGCAGGGCGTGCTGCAGGGTCTGGAAGGCGAAATGCGTTTCGCGCCGCACGGCCACCGAGGCGCCGAACATGACGGCGAAGCTCATCAGCAACAGGGCCAGCGGCTCGGTCCAGCCGGGACTGTCGTTCAGCACATAGCGGGCAAACACCTGCCAGGCCTGGATCAGCGCCATGAGCACCAGCGCCACGCCGGCGAGGCCCAGCACAGCTGTTGCGAGTGCGTCCAAGGCGCGGACAATACCGCGTCGGGCTTCAGTCATTCCCGGTTCCCCTCCCAGAGCGCCGATGGTGTGTGCGCGGTCGTCAGGCGACCGCTGCGATACGTTCGTGGAGCGCGCGCAGGCGCGGCTCGGCAAGATACTTGTCAAGGACAGGCCGCACGGTGGCGGCGAAGGCGTCGCGGTCGACCTGCGCGACCTGTACGCCGGCGGCCAGAACCGTGGCGCGGGCCTCGGCTTCGCGCTGGTCCCAAGCGGCGCGCATGATCGGCACCGACCGGCGGGCGACGTCGCGGACCAGCTCCTGATCCTCGCTCGACAACCGTTCAAGGCTGGCCTTCGACATCAGCAGGGCGTCCGGCGAGAAGGAATGTTCAGTCTCGCTCCAGTACCGCGCCACCTCGAACTGACGACTGGACTGATAGCTGGGCCAGTTGTTCTCGGCGCCGTCGATCAGATGCGTCTGCAGCGAGGAGAAGACCGCGCCGAAGGTCAGCGGCGTCGGGTTGGCGCCCATGGCCCGGATCGAATCCAGGAAGATGTCCGACTGCGGCGCCCGCATCTTCAGCCCGCGCATCTGGCCCGGCTCGGTGACCGGATGACGGACGTTGTAGAAGCTGCGCGGCGCCGCGTCGTAATAGGCCAGCCCGACAAGGCCGCGTCCCTCGAACACGTTGAGCAGTTCGCTCCCGATGTCCCCGTCAACCACGGCGCGGACGTGCTGCACCGAGCGATAGACATAGGGCAGGGCCAGCAGCCGGGTCTCGGGGAAGGCGTTGTTCAGTGCCGCCACGGCGACACGACAGATGTCCACCGCCTGGAAGCGGGTCAGGCCGATGGAGTCGTCTTCGGTGCCCAGTTGGCCCGCCGGAAACTGACGGATGCCGATGCGGCCGTCGGTCAGGCGCCCCAGTTCCTCACCCATCCATTTGACGGCGGCGACCGTGGGGTAGTCGGCGGGGTGAACGTCCACGGCGTTCAGGATCGTCTGGCCGCCGGTCGCGCGCGGGGAACAGGCCGAGAGGCCCAGTCCGGCGACGCCCGCAAGGGCCAGGGTGCGACGGGTCAGACTCATGCGGCGTCTCCCTTCGCCGTGATCGCCACGCAGGCGATCCGGCCGTCGGCGCCGAAATCGGCGACCGCCGATTGGCCGACGAAAATCTGATGCACCCCGGTCGCGGCGCCGGTCGAGATCAATTGCCCGGCTTCCAGCCGCCGCCCGCGCCGATGCATCAGGTTCAGCAGGAAGGCCAGCGAGTCCAGCGGGCCGTTCGGAATGGAGGCCGCGCCGCCGGTCCCCATCACTTCGCCGTCGATCAGGGTCTTGCAGGTCAGGCCCGCCAGTCGCGACCGCCAGTCGGTGATCTCGGCGCCCAGGATCAGGCCGGCGTTGTTGCCGAAGTCCGAGGCTGTGACCGCCGGGCCGTGACCGTTGATCCCGGCGAAGGGACTGCCCGCGATCTCGACGCCGATGAAAGCCCGTCCGACCAGTCCGGCGGCGCTCTCAGGCGTCCAGCCGTCCTGATCCGGCGCCGTTTCCGCCAGTTCGAGCACATACTCCGCCTCGACCGCCGCGAAGCCGCCGTCGATGACGCCGAAGGTGGTCGGCTGGCCGTCGACGGCCTTCCAGACATTCCTTGAAAAGATCGGCCCCGCCAGTCGCCCGGCGCCGAATTGCGCATCGAACGGCGGCGGGACGCGGCCCAGCTTCCAGCCCGCGATACGGTCCCGCCACAGGTTGATCGCCTCGTCCTGAACGGCGTAGGCGGCGGCCAGAGAGTCCGGCTTTTCGCCCGGATAGGCGGGCACAGCGGTGGCCGTCCGGCGCGCGTCCGTGAAGGTCCGCGCGATCAGCGAACTGCTTGAATTGTCGTGTGCGTGTTTCACGCATCCTCCCATTTGCGATGGACATTGCGCAGGAAGGAAACCGGTGTCAATTTGAATCCGGCGTCGCGATGGGCGACGTTGTCAGCACAAGGCCGCGGTCACAGTCGGTCAGGCTACAGGATGGAAACATGACCCTCGCCCGTTTGATCGCCGTCGCGGCCGCGCTTGTCCTGCCGCTCGCGGCGCCCGTGGCCCCGATGGCCCAGACCGCATCGCCCGCGGCGATGGAGGCGGCCTTGCCGGCCTTTCCCGGCGCGCTCGGCTGGGCGGCACAGACCCCCGGCGGACGGGGCGGTCGCATCATCCGCGTGACCAATCTGAACAGCGAGGGGCCGGGCTCCCTGCGCGAGGCGATCGAGGCCGACGGTCCGCGCATCGTGGTGTTCGAGGTCGGCGGGGTGATCGATCTGGATCGCAAGACGCTGAAGATCACCAATCCCTTCATCACCATCGCCGGCCAAACCGCGCCTTCGCCGGGCGTCACCCTGATCCGGGGCGGCATCGACGTCGGCGGCCATGACGTCATCATCCAGCACATCCGTGTGCGCCCCGGTTCGGCCGGTCAGGAGTGGATGAGCGGCTGGGATGAGGATTCGATCTCAACCCAGGCGGCCTACAACGTCATCGTCGACCACTGCAGCCTGGAGTGGGGTACGGACGAGAACCTGTCTGCCTCAGGCCCGCGCTTCACCGGCGACACGCCCGAGGAATGGCGTCGCGGCACCAGCCACAACATCACCTTCTCGAATAACATCATCGCCGAGAGTCTGGCCTATTCGACCCATTCGAAGGGCGAACACTCCAAAGGCTCGCTGATCCACGACAACGTCACCGGCCTGCTGATCGTCAACAATCTGTACGCCCACAACTATGAGCGCAGCCCCCTGTTCAAGGGCGGTGTGCACGGTGTGATCGTCAACAACCTGATCTACAATCCGGGCCCGCGCGCCATCCACTACAACCTCGCGCCCGAGGAGTGGCTGAATCATCCTTATGAGGTCGGCAAGATGACGGCCATCGGCAATGTCCTGCGCGCCGGTCCCTCGACCCCGACGGACCATCTGGCCTTCCTGATGATCGGCGGCGCGGGTGATCTGGAATACTATGGTCGCGACAATATCGCCGTGGATCAGGTGGGCGAGCCGCTGCGCATGTTCGGGCGGTACACCACCACTTCGGCTCGCATTATCGAGACCCGCCGTCCGCCGGTCTGGTGGGAGGGGCTGACCCCGATTCCGGCTGTGCAGGTTCAGGTCTCGGTCCTGTCGCAGTCGGGCGCCCGTCCGTGGGACCGCGACCAGCGCGACGTCCTGCTGATCGCCGAAGTGGCGGAAGGCCGTGGGGAGATCATCGACCACGAGCGGGAGGTCGGCGGCTACCCGCCGGTGGTCGAGGCGACCCGCAAGCCCTTCAACCCCGATGACTGGGATCTGCGCTTCATGACCCCCCTGCGGGACGATGTGCTGGACCGACCGGCGCGTCGTCGGACCACCTGACCGCTGACAGGCGGAGCGACGCGGTCTAAAGACGGTGTTCGATCAGAGAGACTCAACCGCGTGAACGATACCCGGCGACCCGGCGGCAAACCCGCCACCATCAACGACATCGCTCGCATGGCGGAGGTGTCCAAGAAGACGGTGTCGCGTGTCATCAACAACTCTCCCTTCGTGAAGGAGGAGACGCGCAAGCGGGTTGAGGCGGTGATCGCCGAGCATGGCTTCACCCCCGATCCGCAGGCGCGCGGACTGGCCTTCCGCCGGTCCTTCCTGGTCGGGATGATCTACGACAACCCCAGCCCCAACTACGTCGTGAACATGCAGCAGGGCGTGCTGGACGGGGTGCGCGGTTCGGGTCTCGAACTGGTGGTCCACCCCTGCAACCGGGCCTCCGAGACCTTCCTGGACGACGTGCGCGGCTTCGTCGTGCGGCAAAAGCTGTTCGGCGTGGTCATGCCGCCGTCGGTGTCGGAAGACGACCGGGTCATCCAGATTCTCAAGGAGGTCGACTGTCCCTACGTCCGCATCGCCTCGGTGTCGCTGGACGAGCCGGCCTGCATGGTGGTCACGCACGACCATCGCGGCGCTGCGCAGGCGGCGCGGCATCTGGCGGAACTCGGCCACACCCGGGTCGCCTTCATTTCCGGTCCTGATACCTTCCGCTCGTCGTTCGAGCGGGGCCGGGGCTTCCGCGAGGGGCTGGCCGACCACGGCCTGACGCTGGACGATGCCTACACCCGCAAGGGCGCCTATACCTTTGAGTCCGGTGTCGAGGCGGCGCAGAGCCTGCTGTCGATGGACGCCCCGCCGACCGCCATCTTCGCCGGTAACGACGAAATGGCTATCGGCGTCATGAAGGCCGCCCGCGACAGGGGGCTTGATGTGCCGCGCGATCTGTCCATCGTCGGCTTCGACGACCTGCCCATGGCCTCGCGCGTCTGGCCGAACCTGACCACCGTCCGCCTGCCCATCCGCGACATGGGCCGGATGGCCGCCGAGAAGCTGACGGCGGGAATCCGGGGTCTGGACCCGGCGACCTTGGCCCAGCCTGTGGTCGATCCGTCGCTGATCGTGCGGGAATCGACGGCGGCGCCGAAGGCTTAGGCCGACGCCCCCGCCACATAGCTGAACCGGTCCAGCACCACTGCGCCCTCACCTGTGCAGAAGATGGCCGGGCGCAGGCTCAGGAAGCCGCCGAAGACGTTGTGGTTCAGGCCCGAGACCTCCATCCGCGTCGGGTGGCGGACCCAGCTCGCGCCGTTGTCGGTCGAGTAGCGATAGGTGATCACATTGCCCCGGTTCTCGATCCGCAGACGCACATGGTCCCCCGTCAGCGGCACATCGGCCCAGTCCTGGGTCTCGGCGTACTGCCATGACCGCAGCGCCCGTCCGTTGAAGCTGACCCCGACGAAGGCCTTGTGATTGTAGAACAGCAGCAGGCCTGCCTCGGCGCGCCCTTCCAGCCGCAGCCCGACCTCGACCGTGTAATCCCGGTCGCCGGCCAGACAGGCGAGCGGGGATGAGTCCGCTGGCGATGTTCCGCTACCCGCCAGTCGCAGGCCGCCCGCGACCCGTTGCATCCGCCTGTCCTCGTGCTCGCCCGGCTGGTGGAAGCTCCACTGGGTTCCCATCCGGTCGGTGCTGAAGTCGTCCGACAGGGGCATTCCGGCCGGGGAGGGCCGACCGCCGCGCGGCTTGGACAGGGGGCGGGACAGGTCGCCGCCCAGCGCCCGGAACCAGCCGTCCGCAGTCCACTCGATGGGTTCCAGCAGAGTCTGGCGGCCCAGCGTCCGGAAGCCGTTTTCATAGCCGTGGTAGATCATCCACCAGTCGCCCGCCGGACCCTCGATCAGGGTGGCGTGGCCGCGCGACCACCACGGCTCATCCTCCGACAGGGTGCGGACCAGCGGATTGTTCGGGCAATGCTCCCACGGGCCGTGCACGGACCTGGAGCGCGCGGCGATGACCATGTGGCCGGTGACCGGACCCGCGGTGCCGCCGACTGCGGTGACCAGATAGAACCACTCCCCGCGTCGCAGCAGCTTGGGGCCTTCGGGCGCGAAATTCTCGGTGATCCATTCATCAGGGAAGCGCCAGGGATCGTAGGCGTTCTCCAGCGCGCCGACGGTGGCCAGCCCGTCGTCGGTCAGCCGGATCTTGCGGATGCCGTTGACGAACAGATAACGCTTGCCGTCCTCGCCGACGATGTGGCCGGGGTCGATACAGCCCCGGATGCCCAGATCGACCGGATCGCTCCACGGCCCGGCGATGTCATCGGCCCAGATGGCGTAGATCGACCAGCCGCCGCCGGTCGGATTGGCCGGGATGTAGATGAAGTACCGGTCGCCGTGTTTGCACAGATCAACCGCCCAGATGTCCCCCAGCGGCTTGTGCAAGGCCGGGCCTATCGGCGACCAGTTGACCAGATCGGTCGACCGCCAGATCACCAGTCCCGGATAGGACAGGAAGGACGAAAAGGTCATGTAATAGGTGTCGCCGTCCTTCAGGACGGTGGGGTCCGGATGGTCTCCGGCGACGATGGGGTTCAGATAGGTCCCGTCCCCCAGATCGGCGCGCCGCTGCCCCTCGATCCCCGGCGTCCAGACCGGTGTCGCCTGCGGTCGGGCCTGCGCCTGTCCGCCCGCCGCCAGCAGGGGCGCAGCGGCCACGGCGCCCGTGGCGCCGAACAGTTGTCTGCGGTCGATCATCCTGCCCTCCGTCACCCCGTCAAATGCGGAGTGTTAGCGCTACCATAGCAGCGCTTTCGCGGAAGGGCAGGGGGATGATTGCGGTGGTCGGCCTCGGACAATCCCCGCCGTGTGAACGCCCTTAAAGGACGCTCTTGATGTAGTCGCGGATGGCTTCGTCGGTGGCGTTGGCGAAGAAGTATTCCTGGAATTTCTCGCCCGCGATGGCGGCCTTCAGCAGGTCCTGATCGACGGTCTTCAGCACCGTCAGCATGTCATGGCAGGTCACGGCCTTGAGGTCCTTCAGGATGCCCCGGTTCTTGCGCATGATCTCTGCACGTTCCTTGGGATAGCCGAGGCCGCGCTCCCCCTCGAACAGCTTGCGGTAGACGTCCTGCAGGTTCAGTTCGGCCGCCCAGCCGAAGCCCTTGGCGTAGGGCATGGCGATGGCGTTGCCGTCATTGATCTGGCCGAACAGGAAGGCGTCCGTCGGATCGATGATCAGGCCGCAGAAGACGCCCGGCATGGCGTTGGCCGCCAGCATCGAACCCGTGCCCGTGCCGCAGCCCGTGACCACGAAATCCGCCGCGCCCGAGTTCAGCAGGATACCCGCCAGCAGGCCGTTCATCACATAGGTCAGCGAGGCTTTGTCCTCGGCCGAGTACATGCCGTAGTGGAACACCTCATGGCCCAGCGGCTCGGCCACCGCGGTCAGGGCGTTGTGAACGATCTCGCTCTTGGCGGCCTGGCTGTTCTCGATGATCAGGGCGATTTTCATGGTGTTCCTCCGGGCGGGATAGTGGGCGCAGCGGCGAGGCCGCTCCAGTCTTGTGCCCGTTTGCATCGGCTTATGACACCGGTTACCTATGCATTCAATCCGCATCAAACAAGTCGGGGAGGGAAGCATGTCGGCCAGAGCGCATCCGTGCGACACCCCTCGTCTGACCGGTGGTGCGCCCACCCTTCACGAGGCCTGCTGACATGACTCCGTTCGATCTCTCCGGCCGCGCGGCCCTCGTCACCGGCGCCAACACCGGTCTGGGGCAGGCGATCGCCGTTGGCCTTGCGAAGGCGGGGGCGGACATCGTCGCCGTCGGCCGCTCGGCCCCGACCGAGACCGCTGAACTGGTGACGGCCGCGGGCCGCACCCTGCACGCCGTCTCCGCTGACCTGTCCTCGACCGGGCCCATCGCCGATGTGGTGGCGCAGGCCGTCGCCGCCGTCGGCGAGATCGACATTCTGGTGAACAACGCCGGCATCATCCGCCGCAACGACAGCCTCGACTTCACCGAAGAGGACTGGGACGCCGTCATCGACACCAATCTGAAGACCGCCTTCTTCCTGTCTCAAGCTGTGGCCCGCACCTGGGTCGAGGCCGGGAGGGGCGGCAAGATCATCAACATCTGCTCGATGCTCAGCTTCCAGGGCGGCATCCGCGTGCCGTCCTACACCGCCTCCAAGAGCGGTCTGGCGGGCCTGACCCGTCTACTGGCCTGCGAGTGGGCGTCGAAGGGCATCAACGTCAACGGCATCGCCCCGGGCTATTTCGCCACCAACAACACCGAGGCCCTGCGCGCCGACGAGGTCCGCAATCGCGACATCCTCGCCCGTATCCCGGCCGGGCGCTGGGGCGATCCGTCCGACCTCGGCGGCGCGGCGGTCTTCCTCGCGTCCGACGCCTCGGCCTACGTCCACGGCACGGTGCTGGCCGTCGATGGGGGCTGGTTGGCGCGCTAGCCCGCCAGTTCGTTCAGCCAGTCTTCCAGATTGGTGAAGCCGTCGCCGTTGCTGTCGTTCGCCCCATCGGCCGGGCTGGCCGGGTTCAATCCGTGGGCGCGTTCCCAATCGTCGGGCATTCCATCCCCGTCGCTATCTATCCAGGGCGTGCCCGGCTCCAGCTCCGGCCAGCCGCCGACCTGCTCCTGACTGTCGATGATCCGTCCCGTGCGGTCGCGCACCCCCGCGATCACCCGCGCATCCACGGCGTCCCGCACCCGGCCGGCTCCCGCGCGATCCAGGACGGACAGCACTGCGGCCTCCGCCGTCTGGCCCGCCGCCTCCGCCCAGTCGGGGCGCGCCGCCAGCCGATAGTTGGACCGATCCGAATCCTTCACCAGCGACCACGGATCGGCGGGCGTCACCCCGTCCATGCTGTTCCCCTCGAACCAGGCCCGCGCCAGCGGGTTCGATTCCTCGAACGCCCGGCGGCCCGTCGAATCCGGCCCCGGAATGTAGGCGTTGCCGATAAAGGCGTAGGTCGACAGGCTTTCGGTGTCGGCGTTGTAGCCGGCGTGTGAGCCGCCCCAGTCGTAGAAGACGTTCGAGCGAAACTCGAAGCGCGGGCCCTGCGGATCGACGGAGGGCGGATTGTAGTTGCCGGGCCGGGGCATCCGCGCCCGGTGCATGGCCCACAGATTGTGGTGGAAGGTGAAGCGCGCGCCGTGCCCGCCGCGCACCAGCGAGCCGTAGCCGTGATCCCCCTTTGCGTGGCCCGAGTGGTTCAGCGACTCGGCGATCACCGACCACTGCACCGTCACGTCGTACAGGCCCCGCTCGGGCGGATCATAGCGACTGCCCGCCGACAGGGTCTCGTCCACCGACCAGCTGGCCGAGACGTGGTCGAGGATGATCCGGCGGCCCCGCTCCAGCGAGACGGCGTCCGATTCGATACGGCTCTCGTCGCCCAGTCGCGAGCGGATGTGGCGCACTACGACATCGTCGGCGGCGATGACCAGCGCGTGGTCGCGCAGGGTTATGCCCCCGCCGGGCGCCGTCTGGCCGGCGATGGTGATGCGCCCGCGCCGGATCCGTAGCGGGGTCTCCAGCCGGATCGTGCCGCCGATGTCGAAGATGATGGTGCGCGGCCCTTCGGCCTCGACTGCAGCGCGCAGGCTGCCCGGACCGGCGTCGTTCAGGTTTGTCACCCGCAGCACCGCGCCGCCCCGTCCGCCCTGTGCGTACCGTCCCGCGCCCTCCGCGCCGGGGAAGGCGACGGTCGTTTCCTGTGCAACCGCCGTGTGTGTTCCGAAGGACACGACAAGCGCTGCCGCGGCGAAACCTGTGACGACTTTGTGTCGAAGTCCGCTTGCGAAACCATCGGTCATCGGGTTAGGCTCATTTTTGATACCGGTGTCAGCGCACATTGCGCACCAATATGACACCGGTGTCAAACGGGAAGGCCAACGATGCCGGACCGCAAAAACAGATAGACCGGGGCCACCCCGGCGTCCTGTATGCCCACTGGGAGGGAGCATATGTTGCAAGCCATTCGGCCGGGGATGACCCGCGCCCTTAGTCGTAGCCTGTTCGTCGGTGCGTCCGGTCTGGCCGTCGCCCTGTCGTTGGGCGTGGGAGCCGCCGCCGCGCAAACCGCGCCGCAAACCGCGCCGCAATCCGCTCCGCAGGACGATGTCGCCGAGATCGACGAAGTCGTCGTCACCGGCTTTCGCGCCAGCCTGAACGCGGGTCTGGACGCCAAGCGTCGCGAAACCAGCATGGTCGACGTCATCGTCGCCGAGGACATCGCGGACTTCCCCGATCTGAACCTCGCCGAGTCCATTCAGCGGGTTCCGGGCGTGGCCATCGACCGTGACGCCGGCGAAGGCCGTTCGATCACGGTGCGTGGTCTGGGCTCGGACTTCACCCGCACCCGCATCAACGGCATGGAGGCCCAGGCCACCGCCGGCGGCACCGACTCCTCGGGCGGCGCTAACCGCGGTCGCGGCTTCGACTTCAACGTCTTCGCCTCCGAGCTCTTCAACTCGATCACCGTGCGCAAGACCGCCGCGGCCGAGACCGAGGAAGGCTCGCTGGGCGCCACGGTCGATCTGCAGGCGTCACGCCCGTTTGACTACAAGGACGGCTTCACCGCCGCCATGTCCGCCCAGGCCGGCTACAATGATCTGTCGGAGGAATATAACCCGCGCCTGGCCCTGCTGCTGAGCAGCACCTTTGGCGAGAACGATCAATTCGGGGCGCTGGTCTCTGTCGCCTACAGCCAGCGCAATCTGCTGGAAGAGGGCTTCAGCTCCGTCCGCTGGGCGCCGGCTGTCGGCACCAACAGCTCGGGCGGCTTCTGCTCGCCGGTCGGCGTCACCCCGGTGAACCCGTCCGGTACGGCCAACGGCGCCAGCGCCGCCAACTGCGCCACGGGCGTGGCCCGCCCGGCCAATACGGCCTCGAACGTCGCCGCCTATACCACCGCCAACCAGAACAGCGTCTTCATCCCGCGCCTGCCGCGTTACGGTCGCCTGACCCACGAGCAGGAGCGTCTGGGCGTCACCGGCGCCTTCCAGTGGCGCCCGGCCGAGACCACGCTGTTCTCGCTGGATGTTCTGTACTCTTCGCTCGACGCGACCCGTCAGGAAGATTTCCTGGAAGCGCTGTCCTTCAGCCGTAACGCGGCCGCCGGCGGCCAGACCCAGGTCCACGTCCGCGATGCCGCGGTCGAGAACGGCATGCTGGTCTATGGCGTGTTCGACAACGTCGATGTCCGCTCCGAGAGCCGCTACGACGAACTGTCGACCGAGTACCTTCAAGTCAGCCTGACGGCCGAGCACGACTGGACCGACCGCCTGCACAGCCGCTTCTACTACGGCCGCGCGGAGTCGAATTTCGAGAACCCGATCCAGACCACGGTCACCCTCGATCGCTCGAACATCCAGGGCTATTCGTGGGACTTCCGCGGCAACCCGAACGCGCCGGTCATCGACTACGGCTTCGACGTCGCCAACCCGGCCAACTGGCAATGGCGCCCCTCGACCAACGCGGTGCCGCGTTCGGAAATCCGGATTCGCCCCAACGGCGTCGATACGGTCTTCGAGTCCTTCCAGACCGATATCAGCTATGACGCCAGCGACTGGCTGACCATCAGCGCGGGCCTGAACTGGAAGAGCTACACTTCGGACTCCTACGAGTTCCGTCGGGCGGATGAGACCGTCGTTCCGGTCCTGCCGGGCGGTACGACCGTGGCCGACATCACCAGTGTGCTGACCGGTTTCGGCTCGAACCTGATCCCCGGCGGCACGGCGTCCAGCTGGGTCCGTCCGGACCTCGGCGCCATCGCTGACCTGTTCAATATCTACTGCAACTGCAACACCGGCGTGCCGGGCGGGGACTTCACCCTGACCAGCATCACGAACGGCAATGCGCGCGGCGGGAACCGGTCGATCAAGGAAGACGATCTGGCCGCCTACATCCAGGCGGACTGGGACACCGATCTGTTCGGCCGTCCGTTCCGCGGCAATGTGGGCGTGCGTCAGGTCAGCACCACCCTGAACGCCACCGGCTACAGCTCGACCGGCGGCGGCACCCTGGTGACCGGCGAGAACCAGTATGACAACACCCTGCCGTCGCTGAACCTCAGCTATGAGCCGGTCGACGATCTGATCATCCGCTTCGGCGCGGCCTCGGTCATGGCCCGTCCGCAGATCGGCAACACCCTGGCGGGCACCAACTATCTGGTGCCGACCACCTCGCTGGCCGCCTCGGGCCCGAACTACACGGCCACCATCGGCAACGTGAAGCTCCAGCCGTTTGAAGCCACCACCTACGACCTCAGCATCGAGTGGTATTTCGCACGCGAAAGCCTGCTGTCCTTCGCCTACTTCTACAAGGACATCGACACCTACATTCAGATCGTGCGTCAGGACCTGGCCTATTCGGACCTGACCGCCCTGAACCCGTCGGCCTTCGCGCCGGGCTTCTGCACGGGCACCTGCTCGCCCTCGACCATCTTCCAGCTGACCGCCGCGGTGAACACCGAGGGCGGCCCGCTGAAGGGCTTTGAGATCAGCTACCAGCAGCCGTTCACCTTCCTGCCGGGGCCGCTCGAGAACCTCGGCGTGCAGGTCAACTACACCCACGTCGAATCCGAGATCGACTACTGCAACAACGCCCTGTGCACGACCTTCGTCACGGCGGACCTGATCAACCTGTCGCCGACGTCCTGGAACGCGACCCTCTACTATGAGGACGACAAGTTCTCGGCGCGGGTCTCGGGCGCCTTCCGCGACAGCTACATCCAGAACGTCCCGGGCCGGAACGGCAATGTGGTCGAGGGCAAGATGGAGACGTTCAACCTGGACGCCTCGGCCTCATACAATCTGACCGAAGACCTGGAGTTGACGCTGGAGGCCCTCAACCTGACGGACGAGGAGAACCACCAGTACGTCGGCGACGGCGCGGATCGTCAGAGCACATCCGTCTATCACCACACCGGCCGGCAGATTTACGTCGGCGCACGCTATCGCTTCTGATCACTCCTGAACCGAAGCGCACTTACGCCGCCGACCCGGAAGGGTCGGCGGCTTTCTTTTGTGCGGCCCGGGGCCGTCGCTCAGGCCAGCAGGTCAGTCAGGTCGGCCCAGACGCTTTCGGTCGTCGGAATGCGCCCGGCGCCGCGTCCACGCGCGGTGAAGACGCGACCGTCTCCGGTGGTCACGCGCAGGGCGTTCCACTCGTCCGGCAGGTCGGCGAACAGGCTGTCGCCGTCCACCGCCGTGAAGGCGACGGCGGCGCTGTCCGTTCGCACGTCCAGTCGGGAAAGCTGGCGGACGCGACCGGGGAGGAGCGCCGCGTCCGCCGACAGGGTCTCGCGAGCGATACGCTCGGGCGAGATCCCGCCGTCCAGGGCCTCATGCGCCAGAATGGCCAGCTTGGCCGAGGCGTCGAGGCCCGACAGGTCCGCGGTCGGGTCTTCCTCGGCGAAGCCCGCATCGCGCGCGGCGATCAGGGCCTCGTCGAAGGCCACGCCCGCGGCCAGTCGGTTCAGGATGAAGTTGCAGGTGCCGTTCAGAACGGCCTCGATGCGCACGACCGGGCCATGCGCCCGGGCCCGGCGCACCGTTTCGATCAGGGGCGAGCCGCCGCCGACGCTGGCGGAGTACAACAGTCGCGCCTCGTGCGCCTCGGCCAGTGCGGTCAGCGCCGCCAGATCACCGCCCACCGCCTGCTTGTTGGCGCTGATCACATCGACCCCGCGCGACAGGGCGGCGCGGATCAGCGCCAATCCGGTCGAAGCGTCGGAGATCGCCTCGACCAGCACATCCGGCTCGCGCGCCAGCAGGGCGGCGGGGTCGCCCAGCAGAAGGGCCCCGGGAACCGCCGGGTCGCGGGGCTTCTTCGGATCACGCACCAGAACGCCGACCACCTCGAACCGGTCGTCTGTCGACAGGCGCGCCAGCACGCCGCCGCCGACCACGCCGCATCCGGCCAGCGCCACACGCAGCGGGCGCGCGGGTATCGTGCGCGGATGAGCGATGGCGGTCTCCGGACCCGCGACGATCGACACCGGCGCATCCAGCAGGGCCTGACCTGGCCCGGGGCGCGCCGTCGTCACGCCGATCAGGTCCAGCGCCTCCGCCAGTCTCGCCGAAGCGTCGACGCCGCCCGAGGCGACGGCGACCACGCGACGCCCGCGACGGACCTCGCGATAGACCGCGCTGGCGGCCTCGGCCGTGTCGGAGACATCCAGTTGCAGCAGGGCGACGGGCTCATCAGAGACGTGAGCGGTCAGGTCCGCGCCGGATACCGGGCGGGGCAGGGGCAGCGAAGCGGCGGTCATCTCAGGCGGCCTCGGCTTCCAGCGATGTACGGGCGACGACGGCGTCCAGCGCCGCCGACAGATCGGCCAGCAGGTCTTCCGGATGCTCCAGACCGATCGACAGGCGCAGCAGGCCGTCGGTGATCCCCGCGGTGGCGCGCGCTTCGGGCGTCATGGCCGCATGCGTCATCAGGGTCGGGTGGGCGATCAGGCTTTCCACCCCGCCCAGCGACTCGGCCAGGGTGAAAACCTCCAGTTGGTCCACCAGCGCCCGCACCGCGTCCAGATCGGCCAGTTCAAAGCTCAGCATGGCGCCGAAGCCCTTCTGCTGGCGGGCGGCGATCTCGTGTCCCGGGTGGTTCTTCAGGCCCGGATAGTTGACGCGCTTCACCGCCGGGTGGGCGTCCAGCCATTCGGCGATCCGCTCGGCCGTCGCCTGCTGCCGCTCAACGCGGGCGAACAGGGTGCGCACGCCTCGCAGGGTCAGATAGGCGTCGAAGGGCGAGCCGGTCACGCCCAGGCAGTTGGCCCACCAGGTCAGCTGTTCCAGATCGGCCTGATCCTTCGCCACCACGGCGCCGCCGACCACGTCCGAGTGGCCGTTGATGTATTTGGTGGTCGAGTGGATCACCAGATCGGCGCCCAGGGCGATCGGGTTCTGCAGGGCGGGCGACAGGAAGGTGTTGTCCACCGCCGACTTGCAACCGACCGCGCGGGCGCGGGCGCAGATGTCGGCCACGTCCACCACGCGCATCAGGGGGTTCGACGGTGTCTCGATCAGGATCAGCTTGGGGTTCAGGGCGAAGGCGGCGTCCAGCGCCTGGCGATCATTCTGGTCCACGAACTGGACGTCGAAATGGTTGCGGCGCGCGCGGGCGCACAGCAGGCGGTGCGTGCCGCCGTACAGGTCATGCGGGGCCAGCAGCAGGTCGCCCGGCTCCAGCGACGACAGGGCCAGATCGACCGCCGCCATGCCCGTCGCGGTGATCACCGCGCCTGCGCCGCCTTCCAGCCTGGCCAGCGTCTCGCCCAGCACGTCGCGGGTCGGGTTGCCCGAGCGCGTGTAGTCGTACTTCCGCTTACCCTCGAGGCCGTCGAAGCTGTAGTTCGACGACAGGTACAGCGGCGGCATCACCGCCCCGTGCGCCGGATCGTTGTTCACGCCGTGCCGGGCGGCGGTGGTACAGGGATGGGCTTCGCTGGAGCAGGTCATGCGGCGATCTCGTCAGGCTGGCGGACGTACAGGGGTGAAAGGGCGTCGTGGAGCGTGCGGCCGACCAGCTCGCGCTCCTTCAGAAAGGCGTCGTGGCCGAAGATGGAGCCCGCCTCGGCGAAGCGACGCAGGGCGGGGGCGCGGGCGGCCAGCTCGCGCAGGTCTTCGATCGGGACCAGCCGGTCGCTGGTGAAGCCCAGCAAGGTCAGCGGGCAACGGATGGCTTCGGGCGCGACCGCGTGGCGATCCAGAGAATCCGACAGGGAGATCCAGCGGTCCGCGCTGGTCGCCTCGGCGTAGTCGGCGCCGCGCGAGATCAGGTACTCGCACACCGGATAAGCCTCGCCGGCCTGCGCCGGGGCGATGGTGGCGAAGCGCCAGTCGAACTCGTCGGCGGTGCGATAGGTGGTCATCGCCAGTTCGCGGGCCAGCGACACGCCCTCGGCCTCACGACCGCAATCGCGGGCGAAGGCCAGCACCCGGCGCTGCACCCCGCGCCAGGCGGTAGCCGCCGGATGGGCGCGGTGGGCGGCGGAGATCACGATCAGCTCACCGATCCGTTCGGGGAAGGTCGCGGCGAAGGCCTGACCCACGCAACCGCCGTAGGAGGCGCCGACGAAGGCGTCGATGCGCGCCTCGTTCAGGCTGTCGAGCAGCACGGCCAGCAGGCGGGCCTGATCTTGGGTCGTGATGGTGACGCCCGGCTCCGTCTTTCCCGGCAGAAGATCGAAGGCCAGCACCCGCACGCGGTCCAGATCGACCGGTCCGCCGTGACGCACGGCCCACGACCACCAGCGGGCGGCGAAGCGGCCGCTTGAGATGCCGCCGGTGATGACGACCAGCGGTCCCTTCGTCGGGCCATGGATGCGGCCGACCAGCGTGTCCGCCGACAGACGCTCGCCCGAGGCCAGCCGGAAGTCGGCCGGAATCGCGGCCGTCACGTCACGGCCGGGAGCCTCGTCGATGATCCATTCGGTGGTGGACGCCACTGTCCGCTCCGGTTCCACTCAGCGAAACCGATGGGGCGAACCAACATCTGCGAAGAAAGACCCGTGAAGTCGTCTGGCCCCGTGATGGACCACTCGCTTCACTCATCTCTCGCGGCTTCCGAAGACGCCCCGCAGGAGTTGGCACCATCTCCAATGATCGGGTGGATCACTGGAAGGTTGCCCCGGCGTCAAAGGGCCTATCCCTCAGCCGGTCTTGATGAGTGTCTTTACGGTGACGAACGCGGGCGGGCTCGTCAATCCCCCAAAAATGCTGCGACTGCGAATTCGCAAGCTAAGCCGTAAATAAGCACGATTTTGATTGCTATGGATCGTATGGCGACAACAGTTTTGCGTTTGGTGAAGTCAAGTGCGTTGCGAACGCAACAAAAATTCCTGAATCTTCTTCCGCCCACTTGCGGATTTCGCAGGTGCGGTAAACAGTTTGCAAATGCGTAACGGCATCCTTTTGGGGGATTGAGATGACACGACTTCGCGGCGGCCTTGCTCTCGGGCTCGGTCTTTTGACATCGGTAATCGCGACCGCGGCCAGCGCCGCGCCCGCACCGGCTCCGGCCCTTCTGGGCCATCAGGTTCCGCTGGAACTCGACGGCGCCGGCACCGCCTGGTTGCTGACCTCGGCGGCTCTCGTTCTGCTTATGACCCTGCCGGGTCTGGCGCTCTTCTACGGCGGCATGGTTCGCCGCAAGAACGTCATCGCCACCATCACCCAGTCAGTCGGCGTCTTCGCCGTCGCCACCCTGGTCTGGTTCATCGCCGGCTACTCCATCGCCTTCGGCAAGGCGGGCGCCCTTGGCGGGTTTGACGGCGACACCGTCAACCAGTTCATCGGCAGCTTCGACGCCTTCTTCCTGAACGGCGTGGGCATGGAGACGGCGCACAGCCTGCTGCCGGGCATCCCTGAATTCGTCTTCCTGTCGTTCCAGTTGACCTTCGCGATCATCACGCCCGCCCTGGTCACCGGCGCCTTCGCCGAACGCCTGAAGTATACCGGCCTGCTGCTGTTCACGGCCCTGTGGTCCCTGCTGGTCTATGCGCCGATCGCCCACTGGGTGTGGGGCGGCGGCTTCCTCGGCGGCGCCGGGGTGCTGGACTTCGCCGGCGGCGCGGTCGTGCACGTCAACTCGGGCGTGGCCGGTCTGGTCTGCGCGATCTTCCTCGGCGCCCGCAAGGGTTACGGCAAGGAGCCGATCGTGGCCCACAACCCGGTTCTGACCATGATCGGCGCCTCACTGCTGCTGGTCGGCTGGATCGGCTTCAACGCCGGTTCGGCCGGCGGCGCCAACGCGCTGGCGGGTGTGGCCCTGATCAACACCATTCTCGCCGCCGCCGCCGCTTCCATCACCTGGAAGATCGTCGAGGTCATCGAGAAGAAGAAGGCGTCGCTGATCGGCGTGCTGTCGGGCATCGTCGCCGGTCTGGTCGCCATCACCCCGGCCGCCGGCTTCGTGGACCCGAAGGGCGCGGTCATCATCGGCCTGATCGCCGGTCCGGTCTGCTACGCCTCGTCGGTGTGGATCAAGAAACTGCTCCGCTACGACGACTCGCTGGACGCCTTCGGCATCCACGGCGCGGGCGGTCTGGCCGGCGCCCTGCTGACCGGCGTGTTCGCCTCGACCGCGATCAACAGCCTGTCGGAAGGCGCTGACGTCATGACCCAGCTGATCGGTCTGGGCTGGACCATCGCCTACAGCGCGGTGGGCACCCTCGTCATCCTGATCATCTGCAAGTTCACGACCGGCCTGCGTGTCAGCGCGGAGGCGGAAGAAGAAGGTCTCGACACCCACCTGCACGGTGAGGCGCTG
This sequence comes from Brevundimonas sp. FG8, assembly GCF_057808845.1. Taxonomy (NCBI): domain Bacteria; kingdom Pseudomonadati; phylum Pseudomonadota; class Alphaproteobacteria; order Caulobacterales; family Caulobacteraceae; genus Brevundimonas; species Brevundimonas sp. FG8. The sequence continues at coordinate 234,778 of NZ_JBMDIU010000001.1, forward strand.
GAGACCGTCTGAGCGATCGTCGGGGCGGGAGCTCTCTCCTCCTGCCCCGGCCCCAGTAAGCGTTTGCGTGCCGACCATCGACCGAACAAATTGGGGAACAAGAACAATGAAACTCGCCTATTGCGCCGCGGCCTTCGCCGCCGCCCTGATCGCGACCGGCGCGGCCTCGTCGGCCAGCGCCCAGGATGTCAGCTTCAACGCCGCCGTCACCTCCGACTATGTCTTCCGCGGCTATAGCCAGACGGATGAGGAAGCGGCGATCCAGCTCGGCGTCGACGTCACCTTCGAGTCCGGCTTCTATGCCGGGGCCTGGGCCTCGAATGTGGACTTTGGTGACGACACCGACGCCGAAATCGACATCTACGGCGGCTATCGCACGGAAGCGGGCGGCTTCGGCCTCGACTTCGGGGTGGTCGGCTACCTGTACGTCAACGATCCGTCGGGGTCGGACTACAGCTATGTCGAGCTCAAGGCCGCCGCCTCGCGCGCGGTCGGTCCGGTGACCTTCGGCGGCGCCCTCTACTACTCGCCGGACTTCTTCGGCCTGGATGGGGAGGCGACCTACGTCGAGGCCAACATCGCCTACGCCCCCATCTCCAAGCTGAGCCTCAGCGCGGCGGTCGGCTACCAGTATCTGGACGTCAACGATGACTACAGCACCTGGAACGCCGGGGGCGCCTATTCGATCACCGACAACATCGCGATCGACGTGCGCTACCACGGCACCGAAGTGGACACGCCCCTGTCGGATGACCGCGTCGTCGGAACGCTGAAGTTCCTCTTCTAAAGATCCGGGCGTCCCTTCCGCCCGGCGACCGGCAAGACCTTGCCTCTTTGGCGGGTCTTGCCGGTTTGTATTTTCCGGCGAACAGGATGAATGCGCAAGGACAGCATGGAAATTGCCTGACCTGCCTGAAGCCTCTAGAACTTGTGCAGTTGCGAAGAGGGCTTGCCTTGGCGTCCGTGAACCAGACTTTCGTTGTTGTCCCCAGAACCGGCCCGACCAAGGTGTCGGCGACCGATCGCGTGCACAACCACGCCGAAATTTACGCGGACTTCGCGCCTGACGCGGGCAAGGGGCAAGCGAGCCGCTGCGCCCAGTGCGGCGTGCCCTTCTGTCAGTCCGCCTGTCCGCTCCAGAACAACATTCCCGACTGGCTGCGCCTCGCCGCCGAAGGTCGCGCCGAGGAAGCCTGGCGCCAGTCCGAGGCCACCTCGACCATGCCCGAAATCTGCGGTCGCATCTGCCCGCAGGATCGGCTGTGCGAGGGCTCCTGCACGCTGGAACAGTCGGGCTGGGAGACGGTCACCATCGGTTCGGTCGAGCGCTGGCTCGGCGATCAGGCGTTCGAGAACGGCTGGGTGGATCCGATCCGCCCTCGCACCGAAAAGGGCCAGTCCGTCGGCATCGTCGGCGCCGGCCCGGCGGGGCTGGCGGCGGCCGACCGTCTGCGCAGCGCGGGCTATGCCGTCACCGTCTATGACCGCCACGACCGCGCGGGCGGCCTGCTGACCTACGGCATCCCCGGCTTCAAGCTGGAGAAGCACGTCGTCGGCCGTCGCGTGGATCGCCTGATCGACGGCGGGGTCGCGTTCAAACTCGGCGCCGATGTCGGTGGAAGCCTGCCCTTCGCTGATGTGCGCGCCGCCCATGACGCCGTGCTGGTCGCCACCGGCGTCTATCAGGCCCGCCGCCTGACCGCGCCCGGCTGCGGCTCCGACGGCGTGATCGCGGCGCTGGACTATCTGATCGCCTCGAACCGCAAGGGCTTCGGCGATGCGGTCCCGGCCTATGACGACGGCCCGCTGAACGCGGCGGGCAAGAAGGTCGTGGTCATCGGCGGCGGCGACACCGCCATGGACTGCCTGCGCACCGCCGTGCGTCAGGGCGCCACGTCCGTCACCTGCCTGTATCGCCGCGACCGGGAGAACATGCCGGGCAGCGCGCGCGAGACCGCCAACGCCGAGGAGGAGGGCGTCGTCTTCGAATGGCTGGCCGCGCCCCGCGCCGTGCTGGGCGGCGCCTCGGGCGTCACCGGCGTGCGCGCCCAGCGCATGGCGCTGGCGGCCCAGTCGGCGGACGGCCGCTGGTCGGTCGAGCCGGTGCCGGGCGGCGAGTTCGACGTCGCCGCCGATCTGGTCATCGAGGCTCTGGGCTTCGAGCCGGAAGACATGCCGACCCTGTTCGACGAGCCTGATCTGGCCCTCACCGACTGGCGCACCATCCGCACCGCGGGCCACACCAAGGCCACCACTCTGGAGGGCGTTTTCGCCGCGGGCGACATCGTGCGTGGCGCCTCGCTGGTGGTCTGGGCCGTCCGCGACGGTCAGGACGCCGCCGCCGAAATTGATGCGTGGCTGTCCTCGCAACGGAGGGCTGCCGCGTGACCTTTGACCTGACGAAGTTCGAGGCCGACCGGCAGAAGCTGATCGACGCCCACGCCTATGATCCGGCGTCCGAGCGGGACGCCTGCGGTGTCGGTCTGGTCGCCGCCATCGACGGCAAGCCGCGCCGCGAGGTGGTCGATCTGGCGCTGAAGGCCCTGTCGGCCATCTGGCACCGGGGCGCCGTCGATGCGGACGGCAAGTCGGGCGACGGCGCCGGCATCCTGATCGGTTTGCCGCGCGCCTTCTTCGAGGCCCAGGTCCGCGACGCGGGCCACGAGCCGCGCTCCGGCCCCATCGCCGTCGGCATGATCTTCCTGCCGCGCGTCGATCTGGGCGCGCAGGAGCAGGCCCGCACCATCGTCGAGCGCGAGGTCATGGCCTCCGGCTTCTGGCTGTACGGCTGGCGTCAGGTGCCGCACCGCGCCGAGGTTCTGGGCCAGCGCGCCGCCGCCACCCGCCCGGAGATCGAGCAAATCATGCTGGCCCCGCCCGAGGGGCTTGAGGGCGAGGATCTGGAGCGCGCCCTGTACCTGCTGCGTCGCCGGATCGAGGCCCGCGCCACGGCCGCCGGGCTGCAGCATTTCTACGTCTGCTCCCTGTCGGCGCGGTCGGTGATCTACAAGGGGATGATGCTGGCCGAGGCGCTGGCCGACTTCTATCCCGATCTGGCCGACCCGCGCGTCGAGGCCAATGTCGCCCTGTTCCACCAGCGCTACTCGACCAACACCTTCCCCGAGTGGCGGCTGGCCCAGCCGTTCCGGATGCTGGCCCACAACGGCGAGATCAACACCCTGCGCGGCAACGCCAACTGGATGCGCAGCCACGAGATCCGCATGACCGCCGAGGCCTTCGGCGCCGACGACGAGACGGTCAAGCCGGTGATCCAGCCGGGCGGCTCCGACTCCGCCGCTCTGGACAATGTCTTCGAGGTGCTGGTCCGCGCCGGACGCCCCGCGCCCATGGTTAAGGCCCTGCTGATCCCCGAGGCGCCCATAGAGGGCGTTATCTCCGACGATCACCGCGCGCTGTACGCCTACTGCAACTCGGTCATGGAGCCGTGGGACGGTCCGGCGGCGATCTGCGCCACGGACGGTCGCTGGGTCGTGGCGGGCAAGGACCGCAACGGTCTGCGCCCCCTGCGCGCCGCCGAGACCGTCGATGGCCTGCTGATCTGCGGCTCGGAAGCGGGCATGACCGGCGTGTCCGACGACCGCATCGCGCGTCGCCTGCACATCAACGGCGGTCGCATGATCGCTGTCGATCTCGAAGCCGGGAAGCTGTTCGACGAGACCCAGACCATCGACCGTCTGGCCGCCAAGCATCCCTACCGCGAGTGGCTGTCCAACATGGTCGCGCTCGAGCCGCTGGTCGGTCCCGGCGACGAGCCGCGCAAGCTGCAGGGCGAGACCCTGACCCGCTTCCAGGCCGCGGTCGGCTGGACGCAGGAGGACATCGAATCCCTCCTCGACCCCATGGCCGGCGACGGCAAGGAGGCGGTCGGCTCCATGGGCGACGACACCCCGCCCGCGGTTCTGTCCGAACAGACGCGGCCCTTCGCCCACTATTTCCGTCAGGCTTTCGCACAGGTCACCAACCCGCCCATCGACTCCCTGCGTGAAGCGGGGGCCATGAGCTTGCGGACCCGGTTCAAGAATCTCGGCAACATCCTGGCGCAGGACGAGACCCAGACGCGGGTCTTCGTGCTGGACAGCCCGGTCCTGACCACCGGCATGTACGAGCGGATGCTCGATGTGGTGGGCGCGGGCGCGACCACGGTCATCGACTGCACCTTCCCCACGCCAGCCGAGGGGGATCGCGAGGGCGAGGCCCTGCGCGCCGCTCTGGATCGCATCCGCGATGAAGCCGTCGCGGCGGCGAAGGGCGGAGCCGGGCTGATCGTCCTGACCGACGAACGGGCGGGCGAGGATCGCCCCCTGATCCCGATGATTCTGGCGACCTCGGCGGTGCATGGCCGTCTGGTCGATGCGGGGCTGCGCTCCTACTGCTCGCTGGTGGTGCGCTCGGCCGAGGCGATCGACGCCCACGCCTTCGCGGTGCTGGTCGGCTGTGGGGCCACGGCGGTCAACGCCTGGCTGGCGCAGGAGACTTTCCTCGAACGTCTGGAGAGCGGCCGCTATCCCGGCCTGTCCCTGCGCGACGCCTGCCTGAACCACCGGGCGGCGGTCGAGGCCGGTCTGATGAAGATTCTCGCCAAGAAGGGCATCTCGGTCATCTCCGCCTATCGCGGCGCCTGCGAGTTCGAGGCTCTGGGCCTGTCGCGCGCGCTGGTGGCCGAGTTCTTCCCCGGCATGACCTCGCGCATCTCGGGCGTCGGTCTGGCGGGCATCGAGGAGCAGTCGGTGGCCAAGGCCGCGCGCGGCTTCTCCACCGACCGCGCCCGCCTGCGCATCGGCGGGGCCCACCGCATCCGGGCGGGCGAGGAGACCCACGCCTGGGACGCCGAGATGATCCACCGCCTGCAGGACGCCACCACGCGCGGCGACTACAAGCGGTTCAAGGCCTACAGCCGTCGCGCACGGGAACTGCCCGCCACGGCCCTGCGCGACCTGCTCGACTTCCGCGAGGCGGTCCCGATCGCCATCGACGAGGTCGAGAGCGTCAACGAAATCCGCAAGCGCTTCGTCACCCCCGGCATGTCGCTGGGCGCCCTGTCGCCCGAGGCGCACGAGACGCTGAACATCGCCATGAACCGCATCGGCGCCCGCTCGGTCTCGGGTGAGGGCGGCGAGGACCCGGAGCGCTATCACCCGCGTCCGAACGGCGACAATCCGAACAGCGCGGTCAAGCAGATCGCCTCGGGCCGGTTCGGCGTCACCGCCGAATACCTGAACCAGTGCCGCGAGATCGAGATCAAGGTGGCCCAGGGCGCCAAGCCCGGCGAGGGCGGACAACTGCCCGGCTTCAAGGTCACCGAGTTCATCGCCCGCATGCGTCACTCGACGCCGGGCGTGGGCCTGATCTCGCCGCCACCGCACCACGACATCTATTCGATCGAGGATCTGGCCCAGCTCATCTACGATCTGAAGCAGATCAATCCGGTCGCCCGGGTGACGGTGAAGCTGGTGGCCTCGTCCGGCATCGGGGCTGTGGCCGCGGGCGTGGCCAAGGCCAAGGCCGACATCATTCTGGTCGCGGGCCACAACGGCGGCACCGGCGCCTCGGCCATGGGCTCGATCAAGCACGCGGGCATGCCGTGGGAACTGGGTCTGTCCGAAGCCCATCAGGTGCTCAGCCTGAACGGCCTGCGCGGCCACGTCCGCCTGCGCACGGATGGCGGCATCAAGACCGGGCGCGACGTCGTCGTCGCCGCCATGCTCGGCGCCGAGGAGTACGGCATCGGCACCGCCAGCCTGATCGCGGTCGGCTGCCTGATGGTCCGCCAGTGCCACTCCAACACCTGCCCGGTCGGCGTCTGCGTTCAGGACGAGCGCCTGCGCGCCATGTTCACCGGCACGGCGGACAAGGTGGTCAATCTTTTCAGCTTCATCGCCGAGGAAACGCGCGAGGTTCTGGCCTCGCTCGGCCTGCGCTCGCTGGATGAGGCCGTGGGTCGGACCGATCTGCTCAAGCAGATTTCGCGCGGCAGCGCGCATCTGGACGATCTCGACCTGAACCCCCTGCTGGTGCGGGTGGGCGAGGGCGATGCCCGTCAGGCGCCCGACGCCCCGCGCAATGCGGTGCCGGATGCGCTGGACGCCCGCATCGTTCTTGACGCCGAGCCCTTCCTGGCCCGGCGCGAAAAGATGCAGCTGACCTATTCGGTCGCCAACACCCAGCGGTCGATCGGCACGCGCCTGTCGTCCCACATCGTGCGGACCTACGGTTCCGACCTGCCGGACGGCCACCTGACCCTGAACCTGCGCGGCGCCGGCGGTCAGTCGCTGGCGGCCTGGGGCATGAAGGGGCTGCGGATCATCCTCGATGGCGAGGCCAACGACTATGTCGGCAAGGGCCTGTCGGGCGCCGAGATCATCGTCCGCCCGCCGTCATGGCAGGCGGGCGCGGCGGTCATCGGCAACACCTGCCTGTACGGCGCGACCGGCGGCAAGCTGTTCGCGGCGGGCGCGGCGGGCGAACGCTTCGCCGTCCGCAACTCGGGCGCCACGGCGGTGATCGAGGGCTGCGGCGCGCACGGCTGCGAATACATGACCGGCGGCGCTGTCGTGGTGCTGGGTTCGACCGGCTGGAATTTCGGCGCCGGCATGAGCGGCGGCGAAGCCTTCATCCACGACCCCGAAAGCACCGCCCACCTGCGCCTCAGCGACGCCTCGGTCATAACCGGCGCGGTCATGGGCGAGGCCGGCCAACGCCTGCACGAACTGGTGACCCGTCATGCGGTCGAGACCGGCTCCCCGCTGGCCCGCAAGCTGCTGGAGACCTGGACGGTGGCGGTCACTCACTTCCGCCACATCCTCCCGCGCGAGGAAGCCGCGGCGGTGAAGGCGAAGCGGGCCTAGCGACCCGCCGCCTGCTGCCCCACCCACGCTTTCAGCGCCTCATCGTCCGCCATGACGCCGGGGTAGGGGATGTCCGGCGTGTAGGGGCCGAAGTCGGGCAGGCCGACGGCGACCTTCTGCAGGGTCGAGAAGTCGCGCAGGCCGGACGGCAGGACGATGGTCCGCACCTCCATGTAGCGGCTCGACACATCTGTCGCTTCGCCGACGTGCAGGGCGCCCAGTCGCCGGAACAGGTCGGTGGTCATCAGGCAGGAGCTGAAGCAATGCCGGTCGGTGATCAGGACCACATGGCGGTCGATAGGCGCCCGCGCCGCCTCGTCGGCCAGATCAGCGGTCGCGGCGCAGGCGGGCAGGTCCGGCCAGAAGGCCTGACCATCCGTCAAGGCCGCCTCCATCCCCTCGACCACCTCGGTCATTCTGGCCGCTGTCTCCGGATTGCGGGTCGCCTGACTGTCCCGCAAGGCTTTCAGGGCGGCGGTGTTGTCTGCCGACACGCGCCAGTAGGCGCCCTGACAGTCCGAGCTGCGGCCCTTGGCCTGCCGGACATGATCCGGGCCGAACAGCGTTTCCGCAATGGCGTCGCCGTACCGGGAGTCGCCCCCGCCATTGCCGCGCAGGTCCAGCACCACGACCCGCGCGGTCTTCAGTGAGGCCTCGGCCTCCTGCACCGCCGTCACGACGGCCCCGGCGTTGTTGTCCAGTCCGCTCAGTCGGATCCAGTAGCCGCCGTCCCACGGCGTCAGCGCATAGCCGTCTTCGGCCCGGCTCTGGATGGCCTCGATCCGCTCCTCGACGAAGCTCGCAGGGCCCCGCCCCCAGCGGAAGGTGATCGTCTCGGACGATCCGTCCGTCTTCTCGAACACGCAATGCTCCGGGCGTTTCAGGAAGGGATTGCCGTCGTCGGTCAGCAGCCGCCCCGCCGCCTCCGCCCGTTGCGCTTCGTTCGGTGCGCCCGCCACGAAAGCGGTGATCCGTGCGTCGGCCCAGTGCTCCGCGTCCACGCCGTCGCAGCTCACCAGCCGGGCGTTCTCGATGTCTGGCAGACGCGCCTCGGGCAGCAGCGACCCGACCCGCCACGCCTGTCCCTCACGCTTCAGCAGGATGCCGGTCCAGTACAGGGTCTTTCCATCGACGCGCGGTCGGGACCAGATGTGGCCGTCGGCGAAATCGGCGGCCAGTCCGGCCATCAGGGCGCTGTAGCCCTCGAAGCTGCGCACTTCGGGCAGGCGCTCGTGCACGTGGGTCCTGGCGGCCGTCAGCCGCTGCTGGAAGACGGTGTCGCCCAGTTCGGGCCGCGCGCCGGGATGGTTGTCGGTGATCAGGCGCAGGGCCGCCGCGCTGTCCGCCTCGGCCATCTGGCGCCAAAGGCCAGCACTTTCGGAGGCTGTGTCCTGCGCCTGCGCGGGCATTCCCGTCAGGGCCATTGCAGCCGCCAGCGCCGTAAGCGTTCTCACCATCTCTGTCCCCCGTCCACGTGGGGCCTTGATGGGGCAGTGCGCCCGGCGGGACCAGTTAAACTGCGGTAAGGACGAGGTTCCGACCATGAAAAAGGGGAGGCCGTTTCCAGCCTCCCCTTCGTCATTTCAGCCTGGACCGGAGGCCTCAGCTTTCGGTCTCCCATCCGCCCGCCAGCGCCTTGAACAGGGCGATCTGGTAGGTGGTGACCTGGGCGTTCGAGGCGGCCAGCTGGGCGTCGGCGGCGGCCAGCGTCCGCTCCGCGTCCAGCACCGTCAGGAAGCTGTCGGCGCCGGCGTTGAAGCGCAGGCGCGACAGGCGGGCGGCGTTGGCGGCCTGATCCCGCGCCGACTGCAGGGCCGACCGGCGGTCCAGCTCGTTGGCGTAGTTGGCCAGAGCCGTCTCCGTCTCCTGCAGGGCGACCAGCACCGTCTGGTCGAACGTCGCCAGTGCGGCGTCCGAACCGGCCGAGGCCTGTTCGATGCGCGCGCGGGCGGCGAACACGTTCGGGAACGACCAGCTGATCAGCGGACCGACCGAGAAGCGGAAGTTCTCGCTGTCGCCCAGACCGCTGCCGTCCAGCGACGTCGCGCCGGCCGAACCGCCCAGGGTGATGCGCGGGAACAGGTCCGCGGTCGCCACATTCACCCGCGCCGCCGCGGCGGACAGGTTGCGTTCGGCCTGACGGATGTCAGGACGACGGGCCAGCAGGGCCGCACCGTCGCCGACCGGGATCGGCCGGCTCAGTTGCGGCGGGGTCATGCAGGCGCGGGCCGCCGTGCTGGCTTCCGCCGGGGTGCGCCCGGTCAGGGTGGCCAGACGGAACAGGGCGCCGTCGCGCTGGGCCCGCAAGGGCGGCAGGCTCGAACGGGTCGATTCCAGCGACGAGCGGGCCCGGGCGACGTCCAGTCCGTTGCCCGAACCGGCGTCCAGCAGACCTTGCGTCAGGCGGACGGTGTCCGACTGCAGCTCGATGGTCCGCTCCGCCACGGCGATCTGGGCGTTGGCCGAGCAGGTGTCGGCATAGGCCCGGGCCGTTTCCGCCGCGACCGTGACCCGGACGATGTCCAGAGCGGCCTCGGCGGCGGCGGCGTCCGCGCGGGCGGCGCGGATGGTCGACTCGACCCGGCCGAACAGATCGACCTCGTAGGAGACGTCCAGACCGGCCGTATAGGTGTCCACGTCGGGCGCGTTCTCGCCGGGCGGGAGCGTCCCCGCCGGCAGGGTCGCGGCCGAGGCGCGGCTGTTGGTGTAGCCGGCCGAGGTCGTCGTCGTCGGGAAGCGGCCGACACGCGCCTCGCCCAGCGCCGCGCGGACGCGACGCAGGTTGGCGGCGGCGGCCTCAAGCTCGTTGTTCTCGGTCAGCGCCTGCTGGACCAGACCGTCGAGGGTCGGGTCGTTGTACAGGCGCCACCAGTCGTTGCGAGCCGAAGAAGTCGAGACCGCCGGTGAGGCGGTCCCGATGAAGGCGCCCGACGCTGAGGGGGGAAGGGTAGCGTCAGGCGCCTTCGGCCCGACCGCGCACGACGCCAGCAGGAGGCTGGCCCCGGCGGTTGCGGTCAGGAACCGGAGAGAGGGTCGAACAGTCATCAGGCGTCTCCCGAGCGGACGGTCGCGGTGTCCGCGTCTTGCGGGGGAAGGGGGGTGGGCGCTTCCTTGGTCGTCTTCGGCGCGCCCGGCAGCCTGGAGGCCACCCAGCGCATGACGACGTAGAAGACCGGCGTGAAGATCAGACCGAAGAAGGTCACGCCCAGCATGCCGGAGAAGACGGCGGTGCCCAGCGACTGACGCATCTCCGCGCCCGGACCCGTGGCCAGCATCAGCGGCACGACGCCGAAGATGAAGGCGAACGAGGTCATCAGGATCGGGCGCAGACGGGTCTGGGCGGCGCGCACTGCGGCATCCCAGCGGTTCATGCCCTCGTCCTCGGCCTGCTTGGCGAACTCCACGATCAGAATGGCGTTCTTGGCGGCCAGGGCGATCAGCACCACCAGTCCGATCTGGACCAGGATGTTGTTGTCCAGACCCCGCAGGTTGACCCCCAGGATCGCGGCCAGAAGACACATCGGGACGATGAGCACGACCGCCATCGGCAGGGTGAAGGCCTCATACTGCGCGGCCAGCACAAGGAAGACGAAGACCACGGCCATCATGAAGATCATGGTCGCGCCGCCCGACGCCTGCTTCTCCTGCAGGGCCAGACCGGTCCACTCGTAAGAGAAGCCCGGCGGCAGGGTGGCTTCGGCCAGTTTCTCCATTTCGGAGATGGCCTGACCGGACGACACGCCCGCCGCCGCCTGACCTTGCAGCTCGGCTGCCGGGAACAGGTTGTAGCGGACGATACGCGACGGACCGGAGTCCTCCCGCAGGTTAGCCACCGAGCCGATCGGCACCATGGCGCCCGAGGCGGAGCGGGTCTTCAGGTTGGCGATGTCCGCCATGTCGTCACGCGACGTCGGCTCCGCCTGCGCCGTCACCCGGAAGGTGCGACCCAGGAAGTTGAAGTCGTTGACGTAGGACGAACCCAGATAGACGCTCAGGGTGTCGAACACAGCCGACGGCTGCACGCCCATCATCAGCGCCTTGTCACGGTCGACGTCGGCGGCGATGCGCGGCGAACCGGTGTTGTAGGTCGAGAAGACCTGCTGCACCTGATCCGGCGCCTGGGCGGCGGCGCCCATCATGGCGAAGGTCGAGCCTTCCAGCGCGCGATAACCCGCGCCGGAGGTGTCCTGCACCATCATCTGGAAGCCGTTGCCGTTGCCCAGACCCTGAACCGCGGGCGGGGCGATGACGAAGATCTGCGCGTCCTCGATGCCCATGGTGGCGCCGGTGATGGCCCCCGCCAGGGCGGCCGCGCTCTGCTCGGCCGTCTTGCGATCATCGAAGGCGTTCAGGCGGACGAAGATGGTCGCCGCGTTGGAGCCGAACGAGAAGCTGGTGCCGTCCAGACCGGCGAAAGCCACCATGCCCTCGACGCCCTCGGTCGACTTGATGATGTCCGAGGCGCGCTTCATCACGGCTTCGGTGCGGTCCAGCGACGAACCCGGCGGCAGTTGCACGACGCCGATCAGGAAGCCCTGATCCTGCTCCGGGATGAAGCCGGACGGGGTGTCGACCAGACGCCAGGCGGTCAGGCCCAGCAGACCGACATAGATCACCAGCACGATGCCGACGGTGCGCACGAGGCGGGCCGTCAGGCGACCGTACTTGTCCGACAGCCAGTCGAAGCCTTCGTTGAACTTACGACCGGCGAAGCCGACGTAGTAGACGATGGAGCCCCACAGACCCGGCTTGCGGTGGTGGTCATGTTCCTTGTGCGGCTTCAGCAGCAGCGCGGCCATGGCCGGCGACAGCGTCAGCGACACCAGCAGCGACACGACCGAGGCGGTCGTGATGACGATGGCGAACTCGCGGTAGAAGATACCCGGGATGCCCGGCACGAACATGGTCGGCACGAACACCGAGACCAGCACCAGACCGATCGAGATCAGGGCGCCCGACACTTCCTGCATGGAGCGGTAGGCCGCCTCCTTGGGAGACAGTCCCTCGCGGATGTAGCGTTCCACGTTCTCGACCACGACGATGGCGTCATCGACGACGATGCCGACCGCGAGGACGAGGGCGAACAGGCTCAGCGAGTTGATCGAATAGCCCAGCAGCATCTGGACGGCGAAGGTCGCTACCAGCGCCACTGGGATGGCCACGATCGGAATGATGGCCGCGCGCCAGGTCTGCAGGAAGACCAGCACCACGAGCACCACCAGGATGACCGCTTCGAACAGGGTGTGCTGCACGGACTCGACCGAAGCCGCGACGAACTCCGTCGGGTTGTAGGCGACCGAGATCGCCATGCCCTGCGGCAGTTCCGCCTTGAAGGCCTCGACCTCGGCCATGACGCGGTCAGCGGTGCCCAGCGCATTGGCGCCCGGTTGCTGCACGATGGCGATGCCGACGCCCTGCTGGCCGTCGAAGAAGCCCTTGATGCCGTAGTCCTGGGCGCCGAGTTCGACACGGGCGACGTCACGAACGCGGGTCACACGGCCTTCGGCGTCCGTCTTGATGACGATGTTTCCGAACTCGCCGGGATCGCTCAGACGGCCCTGGACCTGCACCGGCAGCTGGAAGGCCGCGGCGTTGGTGGGGAAGGGCGGCTGACCGATGGAACCGGCGGCGGCCTGGACGTTCTGGGCTTGCAGGGCGGCGACGATGTCCGGACCGGTCAGGTCGCGCGCGGCGGCCTTGGCCGGGTCGATCCAGACCCGCATCGAGTAGTTGCCGCCGCCGAAGATCGAGACGTTGCCGACCCCCTCGATCCGCAACAGGCGGTCCCGCAGCGTCGAGTTGGCGTAGTTGCCGACGTAGTCGTTATCCAGCGACCGGTCCGGGGACGTGAGCCCCAGGATCATCAGGAAGCCCGACTCCTGCTTGTTCACGGTCACGCCGATCTGGCGCACCTGAGCAGGCAATCTCGGCTCCGCCAGCGCCACGCGGTTCTGAACCAGAACCTGCGCGGCATCCAGATCGGTGCCCGGGTTGAAGGTCACGGTGATCGCCACCGTCCCGTCCGATGTGGACGAGGATGACAGGTACAACATGCCCTCGACCCCGTTGACCTCCTGCTCGATCGGGGCGGAGACGGTCTCCGCCACGGTCTCTGCCGAGGCACCCGGATAGGCGGTGTTGATGGTGATGGTGGGCGGCGCGATCTCCGGATACTGCGACAGAGGCAGCAGCGGATACGCGAACACCCCGATCAGGGTGATGAACACCGAGATCACGGCCGCGAAGATCGGCCTGTCGATGAAGAAGCGTGAGATGTTCATTGTCGGATCAGTCGCCCGAGACGCTGGCGGTGAACGTGGCGGTGGAGGCCGGGGCGGCGGTGGTCACGGGCGCTTGCGCCTGTTGGGCCACCGGTTCGATGCGGCCGTTGCGGGCCTGCACCTTCACGCCCGGCTGCTGCACACGTTGCAGGCCGCTGATGATGACACGGTCGTTGGCTTGCAGGCCGCCGCGGACGACCCGCAGGCCGTCGACCAGCGGTCCGAGTTGAACCGTGCGCGGGGCGACCGAACCGTCGGCGGCCACGACATAGACGACGCGGCGGGCCTGATCGGTGGCGATGGCGGCGTCGGGCACCAGCATGGCCTGATACGAGCCGGCGCCGGCCAGACGGGCCTGACCGAACATGCCCGGCTTCAGGAAGCCGTCGGCGTTCGGCACCAGGGCGCGCAGGCGGATGACGCCCGAGGCCGTGTCGACCGCGTTGTCGGTGAAGTCCAGCGAGCCGGTGCGGGTGTAGCCGCTTTCGTCCTGCAGGCGGATCTGGATCGGCGCGGCGCCGTTCCGGGCCTGACGCTGATACTTCAGCAGCACGGCTTCAGAGCCGTCGAAGACGAAGTGGATCGGAGCACTGGAGACCACGGTGGTCAGGACGTCGGCCTGCGACGAACCGCCGGCGACCAGATTGCCCGGATCGACGCGCCGGTCGGACACGCGGCCCGAGATCGGGGCGGTGACGCGGGTGAACTCCAGGTCCAGCTGGCGGGCGCGCACCGCGGCGTTGGCGGCGGCGACCGCGGCTTCGGCCTGCTGCACGGCGCCGCGACGGGTGTCGACCTCGGCCTGCGAGACGGCTTGCGACGCCAGCAGGGTTTCCGAACGCGTCAGCTCCGTGCGGGCCAGGTTCAGTTGCGCCTGCGCCTGCGCCAGCGTGGCGCGGGCCGAGGCCATGGCCGCCTGGGCCGGACGCGGGTCGAGAGTGAACAGCAACTGGCCGCGCCGGACATAGTCGCCGTCGCGGAAGTGAACGCCCTGGATGTAGCCGCCGACGCGCGCACGCACCTCGACGGACTGGGTCGCTTCAAAGCGGCCCGTAAACTCATCCCAATCCTGCACCGCGCGCTGCAGCGGGACCGCGACGGTCACCTGCGGAGCGGGAGGCGTCTGCGCCTCGCTGGATTGAGAACAGCCATAGAGCGCGGCGGCCATCAGGGCCGACGCGGTCACGATCTTCACCGTGCGCATGAACGCAAATCTCCGAATGGGAGCAAATCCCTGTCCTTGTCGACATACGGAGTTCGGGGAGGAAAGCCGCTAGTCAACGCCCGGTGACTTAATGGTGATGCGCCTGCGCCTTGTCAACGGGTGATGACAAAGCCATATTCCCGCTGGGGCTATTCTGGAGTGCTAACCCATTGTTTTGTCATGCTGCGCCGCGACCAAGAAATGCTGAAGCGACTCGCGCGGCGATCCTGAGCGCGGCCCAGGAGCGCTTTTCGAAGGAAAGCTACGACGATGTGGGCATGCGGAACATCGCCGCCGACGTAGGGGTCGATGCGGCTTTGGTGTCGCGCTACTTCGGCTCGAAGGAGGACCTGTTCGCCGCCGTTCTGGACAGCTGCTCCAACGGCAATGAGCTGATGGAGGGGCCCCGCTCCGAGTTTGGCCGCCGCGTCGCGCACGAGGTCATCTTCAAGCCGGCCAAGGCGGGCAAGCTGAAGGGCCTGCTGATCATGCTGCGCTCGGTTGGCTCGGCCAAGGCGATGGAGATTGTCCAGCGCACCGGCACCGAGCGGTTCTTCAACCCGTTCGCCGACTGGGTCGGCGGCGAGGACGCCATGCTGCGCGCCCGTCTGGCCGCCGCGACCATCATGGGCATGGCGGTCAGCCGGGAAATCACCGGCGGCTTCGGCCTGACCCGCGAAGAGTGTGAGCGTATGGAAATGCGAATGGCTTCAATGCTTCAGGGCATAGTGGATAACTAAGGATAGTATAGAGATATCAATCTCGACGCGATTTTAGGAATTTCTTAAGCAACAAACGTTCGCGGCGCCGCAATATCGCCTTTGAAATCTCCGTATTTGCCACATTCTCAAAAATGTGGCCTGGAGTGGATTGGTGGTGGAAACTGAAAACGATTTCGGTACGCCGCCGGCCACTGATGACAGCGCGCCGCCCTACACCTACTCGTGGGACTTCGATTACGGGCTTGGCCCGTGGACGACCTGGTTCTCGCCGTCGGTAGTCAACGAACCGGGCGGTCAGATCGAGAACTTCACCCGCCTTCAGGCCTCGGGCCTGCTTGACGCCAACCACATCGACGGCATCGGCGCCATCTGGCTGATGGCGCACCTCTCTACGCCGACCCTCGGCTCGCCCGGCGCGCTGAACCTTCAGGACGCCGAGTTCAGTATGACCGTGCGCAGCACGGACTTCGACCCCAACGGCGGTCAGCTGGCGATCTGGATCTGCCGCTATGTGCCCGAGACCGGGCTGATGGAGAATTTCACCGTCGGTCTGCAGGTCACCAACTGGGCCAACACAGGCACGGACCTGCTGGACCAGATTTCCGACGAGTGGACCACCGTCACGCTCCGGATCAGCAACGACCCCGCCGACTGGACCTACGCGGGCAACTATCAGTCCATGGAGGGGGACTGGGCGGACCGCTACATGCCGTTCGACCTTCAGGAGACCTTGTCGAACGTCAACGCGACCCTGCATCTGGTCGTGCTGAACCCTGATCCGGATAACGCCCCGACCGGCTTCCTGGATCTGGCCAACATCACCGTCAGCACCCACACCCCGGCCACCCCCGATGGTCTGGCGGGCTCCAACCCCGAGGTCCATCACGGGCTCGAGGATCAGGTCGCGACCGGCCGGCTGGCGGGCAGCGACAGCGTGGACATGGCCAATGCGACCTTCAGCCTGGTCGCGGACTCGGCCACGAACGGCGTGGCGACCATCGACCCCGCCACCGGCGCCTTCACCTTCACCCCGCCCGCAGACTGGTACGGCCCCACCTACAATCAGGGCTACGCCACCTTCCGCTATACGGTCAGCGACGGCGTCACCACGTCTGAGCCGATCACCGTCGTGGTCTATATCGGCGGCGTGAACGATGCGCCGGAACTGACGACCCGGTCCGAGGACGCCGAGCTGATCGCGGGCCAGCCCTTCTCGTTCAGCCTGTTCAAGGGTTCGGACGTCGACGGCGACCAACTGACCTTCAAGGTCGTGGCGGACTCCGTCGTCGGCGGCACGCTGACGCTCGACGCCCGCACCGGCCGGTATGTGTTCACCCCGGACGAAGGCTTCACCGGCGCGGCCTCGTTCCGCTACACCGTGTCCGACGGCCAGCTCGACAGCGCCGAAAAGACCGTCACCCTGAACGTCCACGCCGCCGGTGATCCGCCGCCGGTCATGACCTTCGATGACGCGGTCAACTTCCTCATCGCCGGTGATCTGGAGCAGTGGCAGTACTGGGTCGTCCGGCTGGCGGACACCGATCCCAACGCCGCCTACCACTACGCCACCTGGCTGAATGACGGGATCAACGGCGCCACCCTGAACTGGGATCTCGCCCGCCACTATTATGAAGCCGCCCTCGGCGCGACGCCGGATGTGAATCTGCGTCTGGCCACCCTCTATGTCGGCGGCATGGGGGGCGAGCGGGACTACGCGGGCGCCCGCGCCCTGCTGGAGGCGCTGCCGGACAATCCGGTCGCGATCTTCCGTCTGGCCATCCTGAACGACCTCGGCTTCGGCGCGCCCGTCGACAAGGCCCTGGCCGTCGAGGGCTATATCCAGGCCGCGAAGATGGGGAATATGGAGGCCGCCTGGAATCTGGGCCGCCGCTACCTCGCCGGCGAGGGCGTCGACGCCTCGCCCGAGGACGCCTATTTCTGGATCGGCCTCGCGGTGAAGTCCAACGTCGCGCCCAACTATGGCGTCCAGACCCTGCTTCAGGACAACATGGCTCTGGCCGCCGGCTCGCTGACCCCGGAACAGATCACCGCGCTCGACGCCGCCATCGCCGACTGGACGGTCGGAGACGCCTCCCCGGTCAATGACGCTCCGGTTCTCACGGGCGAGGACACGGTCGTGTCGGCCGCCGACGGCGCGCCCGTCACCGGAACCCTCGCCGCCGCACGTGACGCGGACGGCGACCGCCTGACCTATGAGTTGGTGGACGGCTCGGCCCTGAACGGAACCGTGACGATCAACCCGGCCACCGGCGCCTTCGTCTTTACGCCCACGCCCGGCTACAGCGGCTCTGCCGGTTTCACCTACGTCGTCAGCGATGGCCAGACGACCTCGACGCCGCGCACGGTCAACTTCCCGGTCGATACCGCCACCTTCGCCGCTGCCGACTCCGGTGATGTCGATGAGAACGCCATTCTGACGGTCGCCGCCGCCCAGGGGCTGCTGGCGAACGACAGTGCTGGGCAGGACGCGACCCTGGGCGTCACCGCCGTCAACGGCCTGAACACGAACGTCGGCGCCCCTGTCGTCGGAGCGTGGGGCGTTCTGATCGTCAACGCGGACGGGTCCTACGTCTTCACCCCGTCGGCGAAGGCCCTGACCCTGCTGCAAGGCCAGACCGCGACCGACACCTTTACCTACACCGCGACCGACTCCGAGGGAGTCAGCGTGGGCGCCACCCTGACCATCACCATCGATGGTCTGGCCGGAACGGTGATCGAGGGGACGGGTGTTGTCATCGGCTCGGCCTTTGACGACGCCTTGTTCGGCGGTGTCGGACGCGACGTGCTGATCGGACTGGACGGCGATGATCGCCTGATTGGCGGCGACGGCGTGCCGGACGAGCTCTACGGCGGTCGCGGCGACGACACCTATGTGGTCGACACTGTCGGCGACAGCATCGTCGAACTGGAAGGCGAGGGCTTCGATACGGTCGAAACCAGTGCCGCCGTCTATACCTTGCCGGCCAATGTCGAGGCCCTGACCTTCACCGGCGTCGGGGACTTCACCGGCACGGGCAATGCGCTGGACAACGTCATCACCGGCGGCGCCGGCGCGGACATCCTGTTCGGCCTGGACGGCGCCGACATCCTGCGCGGCGGCGGCGGACTGAACGTCCTGCACGGCGGCCGGGGCGACGACACCTATATCGTCGAGTCCGCGGGCGATGTGACCGTCGAGCTGGCGGGCGAGGGGGTCGACACCGTCCTGACGGCCCTGTCCGAATGGACGCTCGTCGCGAATGTCGAGAACCTGACCTACCTTGGAACCGGCGCCTTTACCGGTCGCGGGAACGCCTCGAACAACACCATCACAGGCGGCGCGGGCGATGACGTCCTCAGCGGCGGGGCGGGGACCGATACGCTCATCGGCGGCGGGGGCCGCGACACCGCCGACTACGCCGATGCCCTGACCGGCGTGGATGTGCGCCTGAACGGCGGCGTCACCCGCAATGACGGCTTCGGCGGGACCGACACCCTGATCGGGATCGAGAACGTCACCGGTTCCGCCTTCGACGACCTGCTGATCGGCGACGCCGGAAGCAATGTCCTGCGGGGCGGTCTGGGCCGCGACACCCTGATCGGCATGGACGGCGACGACGTGCTGGACGGCGGCGCGGGGCTGGCCAACACCCTTCAGGGCGGGCGCGGCGATGATCTCTACATCGTCTCGGCGATCGGCGATTCCATCGTGGAGTTCGCGGGCGAGGGCTATGACACCATCCAGACCTCGCTGGGCTCGCTGCGCATGGCCGCCAATGTCGAGGAGCTGATCTACACCGGCTCGGGGACCTTCTTCGGTCAGGGCAATGCGGGCGACAACGTCATCCGCGGCGGCCTCGGTCGCGACACCCTGATGGGCCACGACGGCAATGACATCCTGATCGGCGGCGACGGCGCGCCTGATGAGCTGCACGGCGGCGCGGGCGACGACATCTATGTCATCACCTCGGGCGGCGACACCATCGTGGAATACGCGGACGGCGGCTTCGATACGGTCCAGACGACCCTGTCGTCCTACGCCCTGCGCCTGAACGTCGAGGCCCTGACCTATATCGGCGACGGCGACTTCACAGGCACGGGCACCAGCGAGGACAACGTCCTCACCGGCGGCGCGGGCAATGACGTGCTCAAGGGCGGGGGCGGCAACGACGCCCTGATCGGCGGCGACGGGATCGACATCGCTGTCCTGACCGGCTTGCGCGATGACTATCTGCTGGAGCAGATCGACGGCGGCTGGCGCGTCACCGACCGCATCTCCAACCGCGACGGCGTGGACGTGCTTTACGGCATCGAGACCCTGCGCTTCGGCGACGGCCAGACCTTCGAGCTGACCGCGCCGGCGACCAATGTCATCGCCGGGATGGACAAGGCCTCCGGCCCCCTGACCCTGCCGGGCGAGTCTGACCCGATCGACACCGGCGCGCGTCTGTTCGACAGGGCCGCTCATCAGATCGCTGCGCCGACCGGAGACACCATGGCGGTTCATCCCGGCGACGGCTGGGACGTCCTCATCTAGGGCGTCCCGGTCCTCGGGAGGGGGCTCAGCCGCGCGGTGTGAACTTCCGGATCACGCCCGAGAAGGTCATCAGGATGCGCTCGCCGGCGGTGATCTGGCCGCGCACGAAGATCAGGCTCTTGCCCGCGCGCACCACCTCGCCCGTCGCCTCGACCAGTTCGCCCACATAGGCGCCGTCGATGAAGGTCGAATCCAGCGACACGGTCACGCCCGACGCGCCCTCCATCTCCTGATAGGCCGTCTGGAAGAGTGAGATGTCGGCGAAGGTCATCAGGCAGCCGCCGTGCATCCGGTCGCCCGCGTTCATATGCTTCTGCTCGGCCCGGAAGGCGCACCGCATCCGGCCGTCGGGGTCCGGCTTGAAGTAGAACGGCCCCACCACCTGATCAAAGGTGCCGTGCAGGTCATAGGTCTGCCACCCGGTGAACTCGCCCTCGGTGACGGTGATTTTCGCGACCATGACACTCTCTTTCGGCTATCGCGTCGCGCTACTTGAGCCGGACGCCTTCTTATCTCTCTCGCAATGCAGCATATAGGCCCGATGAGCGATCCAATCGAAGCCGCCATTTTCGAAAAACTGGCGAAGGCCGACCCCAAGAAGGTCGGTGGAAAGAGCATTGAGCCCTCGGACGTGGCCAAGGAACTGCAGCCCGAGCAGTGGCAGCGCATGCTGCCCAAGGTGAAGGCGACGGCGCTGGGCCTGATGCGTCAGGGCAGGCTGACCATCACCAAGAAGGGCAAACCGGTCGATCCGAAAGCGGTCAAGGGCGTCACCCGCCTGCGCCTGCCGACCCCGGAAGAGACCGCCGCCGCGCTCGCCGCCCTGCCGCCGAAGCCGGATGAAGACGAGGATTGAGAAATCCCGACATCCCTCCCCTTCATGGAGAGGGATGTCGATGCGGCGCAGCGACAGGGTGGGGTTTGTAGCCGAACGCTCGGCTCCCCACCCGTCCCGCTTCGCGGTCCACCCTCCCCCTGAGGGGAGGGAGATTTGAGTCTCGAAACCGTTCTCACCGACATCCGCGCCTGCCGGGCCTGCCTCGGCCAGTTGCCGCATACCCCGCGCCCGGTGGTCCGCGTCTTCCCGGAGACGCGGCTGCTGATCTGCGGCCAGGCGCCGGGCCGGCGGGTGCATGAAAGCGGCCTGCCGTTCACCGATCCGTCCGGCGACCGCCTGCGCGACTGGCTGGGCGTGGATTACGAGACCTTCTATGCCGATCAGCGTATCGGGGTGGCGGCGCAGGCCTTCTGCTATCCCGGCACCGCACCGAAGGGCGGTGACTATCCGCCGCCGCGTAAATGCGCGGAGCTGTGGCGGCCTCAACTGCTGGCCGAA
Organism: Brevundimonas sp. FG8; assembly: GCF_057808845.1. NCBI lineage: Bacteria > Pseudomonadati > Pseudomonadota > Alphaproteobacteria > Caulobacterales > Caulobacteraceae > Brevundimonas > Brevundimonas sp. FG8. The sequence goes on from NZ_JBMDIU010000001.1 coordinate 255,724, forward strand.
CTGCCGAACGTCGAGCTGACCTTGCTGGTCGGCGGTTATGCGCAGGCGTGGGCGCTCGGCGATCGGGCGCGGGCGAACATGACCGAAACGGTCCGGGCCTGGCGCGACTACGCCCCCTCGATCCTGCCCCTACCGCATCCGTCGTGGCGCAACACCGCCTGGCTACGCCGCAATCCGTGGTTCGAGGTCGAGGTCATCCCCTATCTGAAAGAGCGGGTTCAGGGCATCCTGTCCGCATGATCCGCAAGACCCTCGCCCTGCTGTTCACCCTGACGCTGACCTTGGCCTTGGCCGCCTGCGCCACGCCCACCGTCCAGCCGCCGCTGACGCCGCCGCCCGGCTTCACCGGTCCGGCGGTCGAGGGGCAGGCGCTCGTGATGGACGACGGCGCCCGCCTGCCGCTGTCCCGCTGGGCGCCTGAACAGGGCGAGCCGTGGGCCGTCATCATCGCCCTGCACGGCATGAATGACAGTCGCGCGGGCTTCCATCTGGCCGGGCCGTGGTGGGCGCAGCGGGGCATCGAGACCTGGGCCATCGATCAGCGCGGCTTCGGCGCCGCTCCCGGCCGCGGCGTCTGGGCGGGCGAGGCGCGGATGACCGAGGACCTGCGAACCACCGTCGCCCTGGCCCGCGCCCATCATCCGAACGCCGTCATCGCCGTGGTCGGCGAGAGCATGGGCGGCTCGGTGACCATCGCCGCCTTCGGTTCGGACCGTCCGCCCGCCGCCGACCGGATCGTCCTGCTGGCGCCCGGCGTCTGGGGCTGGAGCGCGGTCGGGCCGGTCAACGCCTCGGCCCTGTGGATCGCCGCCCGCACCATGGGGTCCGCCGCCGTCGATACGCCCGAGTGGGCCATCCGGCAGCACAAGGCCTCGGACAATATGGTCGAGCTCTACCGCAACGGCCGCGACCCCGGCAGCGTCATCTCGACCCGCTTCGACGCCGTCTATGGTCTGGTCAGCCTGATGGAGACCGCCTCGACCCGCCTGGGCTCGCTCGAGCAGCCGACCTTGCTGCTGTACGGCGCGAACGACAATGTGATCCCCAAGTCCGCGATGCGTCTGGCCCTGCGCCGCGCCGGTGAGCGTCCCGGCTTCCGCACCGGCTATTACCCCGAGGGCTGGCACATCCTGAACCGCGACCTCCAGGCCGAGACCATGTTCCGCGACGTCGAGGCTTGGCTGCGCGACACCGCCGCGCCCCTGCCGTCCGGTGCTGGCCCTGTGCTGCCTGCGCTGGAGGGGTGATTGGTGACGGGGGGTTCGATGCGGCTGCCGTCGTCGCCTGACGGGCCGACACCGCACGTTGTCCCGGCCATCCACCAATCCCAATCACCAGTCACTTGCAGCCCCCGTCCGTTGCCGGATGCGCGCCGTCGACCGGGCCACGTCTCCCATCACGAAACCGCCATGCTTGCGGAGTATCTCCCCGGCGCGTAAGCAGCCGCGCAATAAAAATACACGGGAGTAACGCTTATGAGCATGACCCTTTTCGATTCGCCGTCGTTCGCGAACCACGAAGGCGTGCACGCGGTCTATGACGAAAAGACCGGCCTGCGCGCTATTATCGCTGTTCACTCAACCGCGCGCGGCCCGGCCGTCGGCGGCACCCGCATGTGGAACTACGCCTCCTCGGCTGAAGCGCTCGAGGACGTCCTGCGCCTGTCCAAGGGCATGAGCTACAAGAACGCCGTGGCCGATCTGGAGATGGGCGGCGGCAAGTCGGTCATCATCGGCGACAGCCGCACCCAGAAGACGCCTGAGCTGTTCGCCGCCTTCGGCCGCGCCGTCTCGACCCTCGGCGGCATCTACTACGCGGCTGAAGACGTCGGCGTGTCGGTCGCCGACATCGCCGAAGCCCGCAAGGTCACCCCCTATGTGCTCGGCCTGTCGGACGGCCCGGAAGCGTCGGGCGACCCGTCCCCGGTCACCGCCGAGGGCGTGTTCCGCTCGACCCTGACCGTCGCCCGTCGCCTGTGGAAGCAGGACGACCTGACCGGCCTGACCATCGCCCTGCAGGGCATCGGCCACGTCGGCGGCTATCTGGCCGACAAGCTGCACGCCGCCGGCGCCAAGCTGGTCATGACCGACGTCAACACGGCCCTGCTGGCCGAGGTCGCCGCCCGCACCAACGCCGAGATCGTCGCCCCGGACGCCATCTATGACGTGAAGGCCGACATCTACGCCCCGTGCGCCCTGGGCGCGACGCTGAACCCGCAAACCCTGGACCGCCTGTCGGCCAAGGCTGTCGTCGGCGCCGCCAACAACCAGCTGGCCACCCCGGAGATCGGCCGCATCCTGTTCGAGCGCGGCGTCCTCTACGCCCCCGACTATGTCGTCAACGGCGGCGGCATCATCAACGTCGCGTCCGAGCTGAACGCCCGCAACACCGGCGGCGCCTACGATCCGGCCTGGGTCGAGGGAAAGCTGTCGCGCCTGATGGAGACGCTCGACGAGGTTCTGGAACGCTCGGCCTCGGAAGGCCGTCCGACCCACGAAATCGCTGACTCGATCGCCGAAGCCCGCATCAACGCCGCCCGCGCCGAAAAGGCCGAGCAGCTGAAGGCGGCGTAAACGCTCCAGACGCATCGCGTTACCGACCGGCCGTCCTGCTCACGCGGGGCGGCCGGTTTGCGTTTCGGCCATACGACCAATTCTGACGTACCGGCCTGCTAATCTCTCCGAACCAACAATCCGGAGGCGCGCCAGCCGATAGACGACATAGACGGCATAGACTCCATAGACGGTGTATTTCGACGGTCTCCACAGTCTCCACCGTCCATCGACGCCCGGATTCGCGCGACAGGCGCATCCGGCCCATCATCCCGCATTCCACCCGTTCTGATTCGGGCCGAGACGCATGACGACGACCACCGCCCGCCGCTCCATTGATCCGCTGCTGATCGTGATGGCGCTCGGCTTTGTCGTAGCCGTGGGGGCCATGGCCTATCCGGCCTTCCGCGCCGATCCCATGAGCACGCCGGGCCTGATCCTGATCTTTACCGTCGGGGCCGTGTCCCTGATCGGTCTGTTCACCTTCGCGCGCAGCGAAAGACGTCCGCCGACCGGCGACGCCGACGTGGACCTGCTCGACGCCATGGTCGAGCCCGCCGCCCTCGTCTGGTCCACCGGGCAGGTGCTGGCCTACAACGCCGCCTGGGCCAACGCCGGGGGCGCGACCGTGGCCCTGCCGTCCGCGCGTTCGGGCGGGGCCGCCTCGGCCCTCTACATGGCCTTCGCCCAGGCGCGGGCGGGCGAGCATGGCCGCGCCATCGTCCCTGTCGGCGAGCGAGAGCTTGAAGTTCTGATCGGCCGGGCCGGGGAGGGACGCTTCCTCCTGCGCGCCGCGCCCGAGGCTGTCCTGCCCGTCGCCACGCCCGCCGCTGACCGCCCTGTCGCCGCGCAGAACGGTCCCGGCGGTCGCGCCATGGCCGCCGGTGCGCCCTTCGGCTCGGCCCTGATCCAGGCTGACGACCTGTTCGCCGGCAAGGTCGAGGAAGCCAACGCCGCCCTCGCCGTCCTGACCGGCCCGGCCGCCGCCCGCGACGCCGCTTTCGGCCACCTGTTCGAGCCGTCCGGCGTGGTCGAGGCCAAGGCCAAGCTGGCGGGCGGCTCCTCCGGCCCGATCGAGCTGGTCGCCCGCGCCCACCCCGACCGGATGCTCCACCTCTACGTCGCGCCCGAGAACGGCAAATGCCGGGTCTGGCTGTTTGACGTCTCGTCGCAGAAGTCGATGGAGCTCCAGCTCTCGCAAGCCCAGAAGATGCAGGCCGTCGGCCAGCTGGCGGGCGGCGTGGCGCACGACTTCAATAACCTGCTGACCGCCATCCAGATGCAGTTGTCCGAACTGCTGGAGCGCCACCCTGTCGGCGATCCGTCCTACGACGGCCTGAACCAGATCCGTCAGACCGCCATCCGGGCCGCCGATCTGGTGCGCAAGCTGCTGGCCTTCTCGCGCAAGTCCACCGTCCGTCGCGAGCGTCTGGACCTCGGTGAACTGGTCGGTGAGTTCGCCGTCCTGCTGCGCCGCCTGCTGCGCGAGGATGTGCGGCTCGAGACCGACTACGGCCGCGACCTGCCGGTGGTTCTGGCCGACAAGAGCCAGCTGGAAACCGCCGTCATGAACCTGGCCGTCAACGCTCGCGACGCCATGCGCGGCGTGGTCGAGCCGGGCGACGCCGTCGTCACCATCAAAACCCGCCGCCTGACGCGGGACGAGGCGCGCCAGATGGGCTGGGCCGCCGCCGAGACGGAGGCCGTCGCCCTGATCGAGGTGTCGGACACCGGCACGGGCGTCCCGCCCGAACTGCTGGACAAGATTTTCGAGCCCTTCTTCACCACCAAGGCGGTGAACGAAGGCACCGGCATGGGACTGGCCACGGTCTACGGCATCGTCGAACAGGCGGGCGGCCACATCAACGTCACCAACCTCGAAGGGGCCGGCGCCGCTTTCCGCATCTTCCTGCCCGAAGCCGCCGAGGCGGAACTGGCCGAGACCCCGGTGATCGAGAAGGTGGTCAAGGCGCCGCGCGACCTGTCCGGCGCGGGCCGCATCCTGTTCGTCGAAGACGAGGCCGCCGTGCGCGGCATCGCCGCCCGCCTGCTGCGTCAGCGCGGCTATGAGGTCATCGAGGCCGAGGACGGCGAACAGGCGCTGGAGCTGGCCGAGGAACACGCGGGCCAGATCGACATGATGATCTCCGACGTCATCATGCCCGGCCTCGACGGCCCCAGCCTGCTGAAGAAGGCCCGCAAATATCTCGGCGACGCCCCGGTCATGTTCATCTCCGGCTATGCCGAGAGCGACTTCTCCGACCTGCTGCAGGACGAGGTCGGCGTCTCCTTCCTGCCCAAGCCGCTGGACATCAAGACGCTGGCCGAGCGGGTGAAGCAGGAGCTTCACGCGGGCTGAACGATCCTTCACTTGTCAGGCGCCGATACTCGCGCCACGGTCCGCGCCGCGCTCTGGAGGGACCCCGCATGAAGTTCGCCGCCATCAGTCTGGCCGCCCTGTCGCTTGGCTTCGCGAGCCCTGTTCTGGCCCAGACCGCGCCGCCGGTCCGCTATGAGCTCAGCTTCGACAACGCCGTCCACCATGAGGCCCGGGTCACGGTCACCTGGCGCGAGATGGGCCGCGAGCCGGTGCGGTTCGAGATGTCCCGCTCCTCGCCGGGCCGCTATGCGATCCATGAGTTCGCCAGGAACGTCTATTCGCTGGCCGCCGTCGACGGCGCCGGCCGCCCGCTGGAGGTCGAGCGCACCGATCCCTATGGCTGGACGGTCTCGGGTCACGACGGAACCATCACCGTCACCTACACCCTGTTCGGCGACCGCGCCGACGGCACCTACGCCCAGATCGACGCCACCCACGCCCACCTGAACATGCCCGCCACCCTGCTGTGGGCGCGGGGTTATGATGACCGTCCGGTGGAGCTGACCTTCCGCTCGCCCGACCCGTCCTGGCGCATCGCCACCCAGCTGGCGCCCACCGCCGATCCGGCTGTCTTCACCGCGCCGAACCTCCAGTACCTGATGGACAGCCCGACCGAGCTCAGCGACCACCGGGTCCGCGAGTGGCAGGTCGATGATGACGGCGTCCCGCGCACCATCCGCATCGCCCTGCACGATCCGGGCACGGACGAGCATGCCGACATCTTCGCCGAGCGCGCCCGCAAGGTGGTGGACCAGCTGATCGCCGTCTTCGGCGACGTGCCCGACTTCGACTACGGGACCTACACCTTCATCGCCGACTACCTGCCCCACGTCAGCGGCGACGGCATGGAGCATCGCAACTCCACGATCCTCAGCGGCTCGCGCTCGCTGGCCGAGGGGAACTACAGCCAGATCGGCACCCTCAGCCACGAGTTCTTCCACTCCTGGAACGTGGAGCGCATCCGCCCTCGCGAGCTGGAGCCCTTCGACTTCACCCGCGCCAACCCGACCCCGTCCCTGTGGTTCGCCGAGGGCTTCACCAACTACTACGGCCCGCTGGCCATCCGCCGCGCCGGGGTGTCTAACATCGACGCCTTCCTCGCCAACGTCGGGGGCCAGTTCAACGCGGTTCTGAACAGCCCGGCGCGCGGCTATGGCGATCCGCAGGAGATGAGCCTGCGCGCGCCCTTCGTCGACGCGGCCGCCTCCATCGACCCCAACAACCCCAACATCTTCGTCAGCTACTACACCTGGGGCGCGGCTCTGGGCCTGTCGCTTGATCTGACGCTGCGCGACCGGTTCCGGAACGTGACGCTGGACGACTACATGCGCTGGATGTGGCGCCACCATGGGGTCAATGAAGTTCCCTACACCACCGACGACCTCCGCAAGGGTCTGGCCGCCGTGACCGGTGATCAGGCCTTCGCCGACGCCTTCTTCGCCCTCAGCATCGAGGGCAGCGAGCTGCCGGAGATCCAGCCCATGCTGGCGCAGGCGGGCATCCTGATGCGCCCCCGCAATCCGACCGCCGCCTGGCCCGGTCCGGCCCGGCTTCAGGTCACCGGCGAGACGGTTCGCCTCGCCTCCGCCACCGTCCCCGGCACGCCCCTCTACGTCGCCGGTCTGGAAAGCGGGGACGAGATCGTCGCTCTCGGCGAGACCGCCATCGACAGTCAGGCGGATTGGGACGATGCGCTGAAGGCGCTGAAGCCCGGCGACACCGTCGCGGTCCGGTTCATCCAGCGCGGCATCGAGCGCACCGGCCAGATGACCCTCGGCAATGACCCGAACGTCGAACTGCTCCGCATCGAGACCACCGGCGCCACGCCGACGCCCCAACAGCTGGCCTTCCGCACCGCCTGGCTCGGCGCCGAGAGCGAGCAGCCCTGAGCCTCGGACGAAGGCCGCTTGCCAGCGGGGGGCGGGGGGCGTTCAGTGTCGGGGTACGCAAGTTCATGACCACCGGGAGTCCGTCATGCTGGATCGCCGCCGTTTCCTTCTGAGCACCGCCGCCGGGGCCGGTCTGGCCGCCACGGGAGGCGCGGTCTTCGCGCAGGAGGCGGGGTCCGCCGACGCGGCCCTGTCGACGGTGATGGACCAGATCACGCAGGAACACCTGCTCAGCTCGCCTGAGCTTCTGACCATGCTGGGCCTCGACAAGGGGCCGGGCGCGGCGATGAAGGGCCGGCTGGATGACCGCTCGCTGGCGAAGCAGCAGCAGGACAAGGTCAAGTTCGTGGCGTCGATGGCGGCCCTGAACGGCATCGACCGCGAGGCCTTGTCGCCGCGTTTCAAAGTCTATCACGACACCGTCCGGTTCTTCGGCGAGACGGCGGTTCAGGGCTACCAATTCCCCTATGGCGGCGGCATGTGGCCGTCGCCCTATACGGTCAGCCAGCTCGGCGGCGCCTACCAGAGCATTCCCGACTTCCTCGACAGCCAGCACTCGATCGACACGACCGAGGACGCTGAGGCCTATCTATCCCGCCTCTCGGCGCTGGCGACCGTCTTCGATCAGGAGACCGAGCGGATGCGCGCCGAGTTCGCGGCGGGCGCCGTGCCGCCCGACTTCGTCATCCAGCGCGCCACCGGTCAGATGCAGTCGATCCTCGGCGCCGATCCCGCGGGCCTGACCCTCGTTTCCTCGGTCGCCCGCCGCGCGGCGGAGAAGGGGCTTCAGGGCGACTGGGCCGCCCGCGCCCTGGCCATCGTCAACGGCGAGGTCCTGCCCGCCCTGACCCGTCAGCGCGACACCTTGGCCGCCGCCCTGCCGTCGGCCGTGCACGACGCCGGCTGCTGGCGCCTGCCGGACGGCGACGCCTATTACGGCTACGGGCTGAAATTCTACACCACCTCCGCCCTGAACGGGCAGGAGATCCACGATATGGGTCTGGAGCAGGTGGCCGAGTTGAGCGCCCGGGCCGATGAACTTCTGAAGGCTCAGGGGCTGACGCAAGGCACGGTAGGCGAGCGCATAGCCTCCATCGGCAGCCTGCCGGGCCAGCTCTATCCCAACACCGACGAGGCCAAGGAACAGTTGCTGGCGGACCTCAACGCCCAGATGGCTACGGTCATGGCGCGGATGCCCGAATACTTTGGCCGCCTGCCGACCTCGGCCTGCGACATCCGCCGTGTGCCCAAGGAGATCGAGGCCGGCGCGCCGGGCGGCTACTACCAGTCACCCTCGCTGGATGGCTCGCGGCCGGGCGCCTACTACATCAACCTGCGCGACACGGCCGAGTGGCCGAGATTCACCCTGCCGACCCTGACCTATCACGAGGCGGTCCCGGGCCATCACTTCCAGATCGCCCTGCAACAGGAGAAGGTCGACACGCCGATCCTGCTCAAGGTGCTGGGCTTCTCGGCCTATGCCGAGGGCTGGGGCCTCTACGCCGAGCAGTTGGCCGACGAGATCGGCATGTACGAGAACGACCCGTGGGGCCGGATCGGCTGCATCCAGTCGCTGATGTTCCGCGCCGCCCGCCTCGTGGTCGACTCAGGCCTGCACTACAAGCGCTGGAGCCGCGAGCAGGGCATTCGCTACATGGTCGAGACCTTGGGCGATCAGGAAAGCTCGATCACCACCGAGGTCGAACGCTACGCCGTCTGGCCGGGGCAGGCCTCCAGCTACAAGGTCGGCCACACCACCTGGGTGCGCCTGCGTGAAGAGGCGAAGGCGACGCTGGGCGACCGTTTCGATATCAAGGGCTTCCACGACGTCGGCCTCGACGCGGGCGGCGTGCCCCTGACGGTGCTTGAACGGGTCATCGACGACTGGGTCGCCAGTCGACGGGGTTAGCCCCCCGCGCGCGCCTCGATCACGGCGGGGTCCGCGTCGGCGACGGACATCAGCCACTCCCGGAACCGCCGGATCTTGGGCGAGCGCCGCCGCCCCTCGGGCCAGACCAGATAGTAGCCGGTGTGGAAGGACACCGTCTGAGGAAACGGCCGGACCAGCAGCCCGGCCCTGAGCTCCCGCGCGAACAGGATGGGCGAGCCCAGCGCCACGCCCTGATCGCCCAGCGCCGCCGCCACCTCCAGCACCTGATAGTCGGCGGTCAGGCGGATCGCCGGGCGCCGGCCCTCGCTCAGGCCCGCGACGGCGAACCACTCGGCCCACTCCTTCTCCATCCCGATCCGCGGCGCCTCCAGCAGGTCGCAGGGCGCCTTCAGGTTCAGCCGCTCGGCCATCGCCGGGCTGCACAGGGGTGTGAAGATCGACGGCATGAACAGCTGGCTCTCCAGCCCCGGCCACTCCCCGTGACCGGAGCGGATGCCGACGTCGAACCCTTCACGCGACAGGTCCAGCAGGGCCGGACTGGTGTCCAGCCGCACCGCCAGTCCGGGGTTCGCCAACTGAAAGGCCCCCAGATGCGGCGCCAGCCACTGGCTCGCCAGCGTGGCCAGCGTCGTAATCGACAGGATGTGCTCGTCCGCCTCGGTCAGGTCGCTGATCGCCCGGCGCAGCAGGGTGACGGCCTCCGTCGCGGCGCTCGACAGGCGCTCTCCGGCCTCGGTCGGCTGCACCTCTCGCGGCAGGCGGCGGAACAGGCTCTGGCCCAGCCGACCCTCCAGCGCCTTGATCTGCCAGCTGACCGCGGCCTGGGTCATGCCCAGCTCCTCGGCGGCGCGGGTGAAGCTTCTCAAGCGGGCGGCGGCCTCGAACACCCGGATGGAGGCGAGGGGAATGCCGGACAGGGGATCGGCCATAAGCGAGCCTTATGAGGTGGCCGGCCAATCTGGTTTGTCCCGCCGACCTGTCAAGCCGATAGTCCGCTCACCGCCGACGCCGGACAGAGGAGGCCGCTATGGAAGAGATGCACCACACGCATAAGGAACCCGCATGGGGCTGGATCTCGGTGCTTGAGGACTGGCGCCGCAGCCGCGCTCGTCGGCGTCTGCGCGCACAGCCCCGGTCCGACGCCGCGCACCGCCGCTGACCCTTTCCAACCCGGTACGCTACGGGGGAGCCTCCGCCCCCTGTCTCTGCCGTAGGGCTCCCGTCTCCGCGGGAGCCATGGCCCGAACGCCGGGGTTCCCCTACGCCCGGTGTTCGGGCCGCCCCGCTTTCGGCGGCACGATCAGGCCGTCCGCCTGCCGCAGCCGGTTGTGGATGTCGGTGGCCGCGACGGCGGCTTCGGCGCTCGCCACCGCGATCTGGTTCAGCCCGCGCACCACATCCCCGGCGGCATAGAGCCCGGGCGTCGTGGTCTGTTGATGGGCGTCCACGAACAGCCGCCCGTCCTCTCCGGTCCTGGCGCCGAGGCCCTCCGCCAGCCCGGCGTTCGGCGAGGTCCCCAGGGCTGAGTAGACCAGGTCGAAGCTGCGGAAAGTCCCGCCCCAGCTCAGCGCCGTGACCCGATCAGCCTCCAGCCGCACATTGTCGATCGGGGCGCGGATCAGTTCGATCCCCAGTCGCTCCAGCTCATCGCCGCAAGCCAGGTCCTCCGGGCGCCCGATATGGATCAGCGCCACCCGGTCCGAATAGGTGCGCAGGAAGGCCGCCTCCCGGGCGCCCTTCTCGTCGGTCCCGATCACTGCCACGGCCTTGTCGATGGCTTCATAGCCGTCACAGATCGGACAGATGCGAACCAGCGACCGTTCGATGGCGCGCTCGACACCGGGCAGATCGGGATGGTGGTCGGTCACGCCGGTGGCCAGCAGAACGGCCCGGGTCCGCACCTCACGTCCGTTCAGCCGGGCGACGAAGTCGCCGCCGTCGCGCGCCAGAGCGTCAACACGCCCGGCTTCGATCACGGCCCCGTACTCGACCGCCTGCTCCGTCATCCGTCTCAGGATGGCGTCGCCGGTGATGCCTTGGGGAAAGCCGGGCATGTTGTGGCTGACGGGTATCCAGCAGGCGCGGGACTGGCCCCCGTCGGCCACCAGCACACGTCGCCGGAACCGCGCCAGATAGGTCGCCGCCGTGAGCCCCGCGGGGCCGGCCCCGACGATCAGAACCTCCGCGTCGCTCACCCGCGCGTCCGCCACAGTGTCGGCCAGACGTCCGGGGTCATGCCCCAGCAATCACCCATGGAGCGTTCCTCTGACAGCGCGAAGCCGCCGGTGGTCCAGGTCCAGGTGGTGATGGTTCCGCAGTCGCCGAGGCCGCGTCCACGCGGGAAGACGGTCAGTGTCCGGCGCTCCGCGTCATAGACCGGGTTCACCAGCCACGGACCCTGACCACCGATGTCGCCTTCCCTGCGGGGTGCGCGTTCGGGCAGGGGCGCCGGGCGAACGTTCGAACCGTCCGGGCGGCTCAGGTAAAGGACATAGGTGGCGTTATAGGCGCCGCTGCCGCAGGGCACGCCCCACAGCACCGTCTGCCCGTCCAGTCGCGCGCCGAGGATGGCCTGATTGAGCGTGTCGTTGCCCTCCGCCCGGCAGTCCTTGACCGCCTGCAATCCCTCGATGTTGGCGGGCAACTTCAGTCCCCTGGCGTCGTCCTCCAGCGGATTGGCGGCGCCTTCGAAGCCGCGCTGCGAGATCGCCGGAGCCGGTGTGGCTTGCGGCAGGGGCGGCGGCGCCGGAACGGCGGAGGCCGGACGGTCGCCGCGTCGGATCAGGGCGGTGGGGGTGTTCAACCGCCCCTGTCGCTCGTCGATCCACAACAGGGCCGCCGAGATACCAGACGACGGCAGGTCCGCCGTCTGTGCGCCCGATGCCAGCGCCAGAGAGCGCGAGGCGGGCAGGGCGGCGATCACGGTCCGCGCCCGCTGCGCCTCGGTCTCACGACCTCCCCCGCGCAGGGCGTAGTCCCGTCCGTCGATCTTCAGCTTCAGCGTTTCGGGCGCCTTGTCCACGTCGCCGAAGGCCCAACTGCCGGCGGTCACGGTCGGCACGGCGTCAGGACCGGCGTCGATGGCGATGCGGAGCCAGCCGCTATCCGATCCGCTCCAGGCCACGCAGGCGTTGCCGTTGTCGCAGGCCGCGCGCCACTCCCGGAACTCGCGCATCTCCGGGACCGCCGCGACCGGCGAGGGCGACGGTGCGCCCGGAGCGTCGGCCGGCGCCTGGCTCGCGGCGCCCGCGACCGGCGTCGGTGCCTTGTCCGCCTCGTCCCGCCCACAGGCCGCCAACGTGGTCGACGCCGCCGCCGCCAGGATCAGATATCGCACGGGTCTTCCCCCCTGAATGTCAAAGCTTCGACGGGTTTCAGGACATGCGCGCCGTCCGGACCCCGATCTCCCTGATAGACGCGGGATCGCCCCGACCGGTTCCGTCCGGTCTTTCGCGGATGCGGACGCCGGCCGGTGCGCAGGTCCCGCTCATAGTCCGCCAGCACCCGCCGCATCAGTTCAGGGTCTATCAGAATCGGGGCCTCGCAGAAGGTGAGTATCCATTGCTCGGTGAGCGTCTCCACATCATCACTCATGCGCCCCGTCGGTCTTGGTAAGCCAGTCACTGAAAGGCCAACGAGCCTTGACGACGCGGCGTTCAGCTTGGCCGGAGGCGGCTTTTTCAGGGCAGGGTAAACGGCGATAATCTGCCGCGTCCCCGCACGGGCTTTGCGCCCCGGCGCGAGGGGGCTATACCCCCGCCGACCCTTTCATATTCCCCAAGGCAGAGGCAGCATCCGCATGGCCAAGATCAAGGTCGAGAACCCCATCGTCGACATCGACGGCGACGAAATGACCCGCATCATCTGGCAGATGATCAAGGACAAGCTGGTCTTCCCGTTCCTGGACCTGGAACTGGACTACTACGACCTGGGCATGGAGCACCGCGACGCCACCGACGATCAGGTGACCATCGATGCGGCCCACGCCATCCAGAAGCATGGCGTCGGCGTGAAGTGCGCCACCATCACCCCGGACGAGGCCCGGGTGAAGGAGTTCGGCCTGAAGAAGATGTGGAAGTCGCCGAACGGCACCATCCGCAACATCCTGGGCGGCGTCGTCTTCCGTGAACCGATCATCTGCTCGAACGTGCCGCGTCTGGTTCCGGGCTGGACCCAGCCGATCGTCGTCGGCCGTCACGCCTTCGGCGACCAGTACAAGGCCACCGACTTCTTGATGCCGGGCGCCGGCACCCTGTCGATCAAGTTCGTCGGCGACGACGGCGAGGTGATCGAGCACGAGGTCTTCAAGTCGCCGGGCGCCGGCGTCGCCATGGGCATGTACAACCTGGACGCCTCGATCACCGAGTTCGCCCACGCCTCGTTCGCCTACGGCCTGCAGCGCAACTACCCGGTCTATCTGTCGACCAAGAACACGATCCTGAAAGCCTATGACGGTCGCTTCAAGGACATCTTCCAGGCTGTGTTCGACGAGCACTACGCCGCCGAGTTCAAGGCCCGCGGCCTGACCTATGAGCACCGTCTGATCGACGACATGGTCGCGGCCGCGATCAAGTGGTCGGGCGGCTTCGTCTGGGCGTGCAAGAACTACGACGGCGACGTGCAGTCGGACATCGTCGCCCAGGGCTTCGGCTCGCTGGGCCTGATGACCTCGGTCCTGATGACCCCGGACGGCAAGGTGCTGGAAACCGAAGCCGCCCACGGCACCGTGACCCGTCACTACCGCCAACACCAGAAGGGCGAAGCCACCTCCACCAACTCGATCGCCTCGATCTTCGCCTGGACCCGTGGCTTCAAGCACCGCGCCAAGCTGGACGGCAACGCCGAGCTGGACCGGTTCGCCGACACCCTCGAGAAGGTCGTCGTCGACACCGTCGAGGCCGGCTACATGACCAAGGACCTGGCCCTGCTGGTCGGTGACACCCAGTCGTGGCTGTCGACCGAAGGCTTCCTGGACAAGGTCGCCGAGAACCTGACCAAGGAACTGGCGGCTTAATTGCCCTTCTCCCCTGCGGGGGAGAAGGTGGCATGCGAAGCATGACGGATGGGGGGATGCCGGAAACGGCGTCCCCCTTTCCAATTGTGGCGCGGACAGAGCCCCCTCAGCCGAGCGGCTCCGCCGCCCACCTTCTCCCCCGAGGGGAGAAGGCCTTGGCCACCGACCCGGCCCGTGCATATCTGGTCCGGTTAACGGAGGGCGGGCGTGAAACTCATCGGGCGGCTTATTCTGGCGGCGATCATCATCGCGGTGATCAGCTTCTTCGCGGCGCCCGGCGTGGCCTTCTTCGCCGTTCGGTCGGCGGCGGACGCCAATGATGCGGCGGCCCTGTCGCGGCTGATCGACTACACCGCCGTGCGCCAGTCGCTGCGCCCCCAACTGACCGGCAATCCGGCGGCGCAGGCGCCGGCTCCGTCCTTCCTCGAAGACCCCATCGGCGCGGTGCGGCGTCAGTTCGAGCAGGCGGTTCCGGCGCTGGGTCCAACGCCGGACGCCTATCTGACCCCCGCCGCCGTCGCCGCCCTGACCCGGGGCGAGGGCCGCTACGCCTCCCAGCGCACCGCCGCGCCGTCGGAGGGCGAGCGCCGTGATCCCTTCCCCGAGCCGGTCTTCTGGGGCGTGAACCGCGCCCGGATGGCGGTGACGGACGAGGGCGGCTCGAAGACCGTCTTCACCTTCGAGCGCAAGGGGCCGTTCGAATGGCGTCTGGTCCACATCGGCCTGCCGGAGGGCGTCTCACCGGCGGCCCCGGGGGCGCCTGCCGACGACCCGGCGCCCGAGCTCCCTCCCATCGCAGGCAAAAGCGGCAAGACGGGCGGCTGATCGTCCGCCCACTGGCTAAGCAGGCTCGACTCGGGCAACCGTAGCGGTGGGGAGGCGTTACGACGCCAGAGGGAAGAGTATGACCAAGAAACTGCTGACCGGCGGTGTGCTGGCGGCGGCGTTGCTTCTGGCCGCTGCATGGGGCCTGGCGCCGGTGTTCGCCGGACAGGCGCTGATCCGCGCCGCCAAGGCGGGGGATGCCCGCAAGCTGGAACGGCTCGTCGACTTCCCCGCCCTGCGTGAGAGCCTGAAGGACCAGTTGAGCCTGGAGGTCGCCAGCCGCATCGGCCGAGACCCCCGCCTCGCCGAGAAGGGGCTGGGCGGGTTAGGCATGATGCTGGCGCCGATGATCCTGGACGGCGCCATCGACGCCGTGGTCACGCCCGAGGTGGTGGCCCAGATGGTCACGACCGCCGAGGCGCCGCGTCCCGCCGGCGCTCCCGAGCCCAAGTCACAGGCAGGCGACCGGAAGGGCGGCAAGGACCTGCATCAGTCGTGGGGATACCGCGATTTCAACCATTTCGCCGTGACCCTGACCGACCGGGAAAAGCCGGACCAGCATCTGGCCCTGATCCTCGAACGCCGTGGCCTGTTCCGCTGGCAACTGGCGGCCGTGGACCTGCAGACCGACGGGGGCTAGGCCCCCAGCGCCGCCCGCACCGCCGCCAGACCGTCCTCGGCCTTGCCGCCGTCCGGGGCGCCGCCCTGGGCGAAGTCGGGCTTGCCGCCCGCGCCCTGACCGCCCATCGCCAGCACCGCCGCGCGGGCCAGATCGGCCGCATTGACCTTGCCGACGACGTCCGAGGTCGCGGCGACGGTGACCGCCGCCTTGCCGTCCGTCACGCCGATCAGGGCGACGACGCCCGAACCGACCTGCTTGCGGAAGTCCTCGGCCACGCCGCGCAGACCCTTGCCGTCGACGCCGTCGAGGACGCGGGCGATCAGCTTGACGCCGTTGATCTCTTCCGGGGCCGCGTTCGCGCCCGAACCGCCGCCCAGGGCCAGCTGCTTCCTAAGCTCGGCGACCTGCTTCTCCAGCGCCTTGACCGAGGTCTGCAGGCCTTCGACGCGACCGGTCACGTCGCCGGTCTGGACCTTGAAGTCGCGGGCCAGCTTGCGCGCCACCCCGGCCTGACCTTCGAGGTACAGGCGCGCGGCCTCGCCGGTCAGGGCCTCGATGCGGCGGACGCCGGAGGCCACGCCGGTTTCCTGAATGACCTTGAACAGGCCGATGTCGCCGGTGCGGGCGACATGGGTGCCGCCGCACAGTTCGACCGAGTAGGGGGCGTTGTCCGACACCAGCGAACGGCCCAGCGTCAGGACGCGGACTTCCTCGCCGTACTTCTCGCCGAACAGGGCGATGGCGCCGGCCTCGATGGCGGCCTCGGGGGCCATCAGCCTGGTTTCCGCCGGGACGTTCTGGCGGATGACCGCGTTCACCTCGGCCTCGATGGCGGCCAGTTCGTCCTCGGTGACCGGGGCGGCGTGGCTGAAGTCGAAGCGGGCGCGTTCGGCGTCGACCAGTTGGCCCTTCTGCGCGACCTGCGGCCCCAGCACGTTCTTCAGCGCGGTGTGCAGCAGGTGGGCGGCCGAGTGGTTGGCGCGGGTTGTGGTGCGCTTGTCAGCATCGACCAACTGGGCCGCGCGCATGCCGATCTCAAGCTTGCCCGCGGTGATCTGGGCCGACAGGACGTGCAGGTCGCCGGCGTGCTTCTTGACGTCGATGACCTCGGCCTCGCCGCCGGGCCATTCGAAGCTTCCGTGGTCGCCCGCCTGACCGCCGCTCTCGGCATAGAAGGGGGTGGTGTCGAACAGGACCTCGACGATGTCGCCGGCGTCCGCCGAGTCCACCGGGGCCCCGCCCTTCATGATGGCCAGGACTTCGCCCGAACCGTCGATGTTGTCGTAGCCGGTGAAGACGGTCGGCCCCAGACGGTCGCGCACGGCCAGCCATTCGGCGGCGTTGGCGGTCTGGCCCGAGCCCTTCCAGTTCTCGCGCGAACGCTGGCGCTGCTCGGCCATGGCTTCCTGGAAGCCGTCGACGTTGACGGCGTAGCCGCGACGACGGGCCTCGTCCTGCGTCAGGTCCAGCGGGAAGCCGTAGGTATCCGACAGGGTGAAGGCCGTCTGACCGTCCAGCATGTCGCCGGGCTTGAAGCCCTGAACCGCCGTGTCGAACAGGGCCATGCCCTTGGACAGGGTGGTGCGGAAGCGGATCTCTTCCTGCTTCAGCGTGTCCTCGATGAACGGCTGGGCGCGCTTCAGTTCCGGATAGGCCTCGCCCATCTCGCTCACCAGCGTCGGCACCAAGCGGTGCATCAGCGGGTCGTTGGCGCCCAGCAGGTGGGCGTGGCGCATGGCGCGGCGCATGATGCGGCGCAGGACATAGCCCCGGCCTTCGTTCGACGGGGTGACGCCGTCGGCGATCAGGAAGGACGACGAGCGCAGGTGGTCGGCGATGACCCGGTGGCTGGAGGCCCGCTCACCTTCGGACTTCGTCGAGGTGGCGTCTTCCGAGGCCGCGATCAGGGTCTGGAACAGGTCGGTGTCGAACACCGAGTTCTTGCCTTGCAGGACCGAGGCGATGCGCTCCAGACCCATGCCGGTATCCACCGAGGGCTTGGGAAGGCTGCGAACGATCTGGTCGTTCTCCTTCTCGAACTGCATGAAGACGTTGTTCCAGATCTCCACGAACCGGTCGCCGTCCTCATCGGGCGAGCCGGGAGGGCCGCCGGGGACGTGTTCGCCGTAGTCGTAGAAGATCTCGGTGCAGGGACCGCAGGGGCCGTTGTCGCCCATGGCCCAGAAATTGTCGCTGCCGGCGATGCGGACGATCTTGTGGTCCGGGAAGCCGGTGACCTTCTTCCAGATGTCGAAGGCCTCATCGTCGTCGATGTAGACGGTGACCATGAGGCGGTCGGGCGACAGGCCGAAGTCCTTCGTCACCAGCGACCAGGCGCGGTCGATCGCGTGTTCCTTGAAGTAGTCGCCGAAGCTGAAATTGCCCAGCATTTCAAAGAAGGTCAGGTGGCGCGCGGTGTAGCCGACGTTGTCCAGATCGTTATGCTTGCCGCCCGCGCGGACGCATTTCTGCGAGCTGGTGGCGCGCGGGAAGGGCGGGGTCGCCGCGCCGGTGAAGTAGTCCTTGAACGGCACCATGCCCGCGTTGACGAACATCAGCGTCGGGTCGTTCTGCGGCACCAGCGGAGCCGAGTGGACCTTCTCGTGGCCGTCGGCCGCGAAGAAATCGAGATAGGTCGAGCGGATCTGTTTCAGGCTGGTCATGGGCGAGCGTCAGACGTGCGTAAAAATTGCGGAACGGGCGTCATATAGGGGTTTAAGCGCAAACGCATCACTCCTTCGCCGTTCAGTCCGGCCGCCGCTTCTTGCGAGGCGGGCGCCGGCGCGGGGATTGGCCGCACGGCCGCAATCCCGTCCGGCCCGTTCTCTCTCCAGACAAGCAAAAGGGAGAGACGCCGTGATCGACTACAATGACCCCGTCTATGTCGACTGGGACAAGGCGCTGGAGGCGCTTCAGGCGGCGCATCACAGTCTGCGTCGCCGACTGGACCAGCCGGAGGAGCGGGATGAAGCGCGCGCTGCGCTGGACAACACCCGCCGGCTCTATGAGGAGGCGCTGTCTCGCTTGCCTTGAGCGGAACAGGCAAGGACCGGTCGCTCCGTCCGATCGGGTCAGGGCGCGTTCCATTTGAGTTCGGTGGCGTCCACGGTGTCGGCGCCCATTTTTCGGATGAACACCGGGAGCAGTTGGGCGCGCCACTGTCTATGGTCCTGTGGATGGCTCAGGGCCGTGAAACCCTCAGCCTCCGGAAGCCAGTCCAGGAACTGTTCGGCGGTGACCGGCCCGGCCTCGGGAATAAAGAAGTCGACGTGGCTCGGCTGGCCGTTGACGGTCCCGCCGCCCCAGCCCAGCCCGACACAGAGTTCATCCATCAGGGCGTTGTAGCGGGAGGTTTGCGTCATCCGGGCAGTCTGTGGCCCTGATCGTCGTGCACCAAGGAAAAAAGGCCGCCCAACGCCGGCGGGGCGTTGAGCGGCCGCTCCGTCCGGTCCCGGCCCGGCGGGGTCGGATGGCGGGTCGCCGGACCTGATCGGAGAAGGTTCGGTGTCTGCGTC
Organism: Brevundimonas sp. FG8; assembly: GCF_057808845.1. Classification (NCBI taxonomy): domain Bacteria; kingdom Pseudomonadati; phylum Pseudomonadota; class Alphaproteobacteria; order Caulobacterales; family Caulobacteraceae; genus Brevundimonas; species Brevundimonas sp. FG8. Next base: position 274,412 of record NZ_JBMDIU010000001.1, read on the forward strand.
CGGCGAGGCCGGACTCAAAATTCAGCGGACATATCGGACTCTGCGGCCGCTCGCCGGATGGCGACGAGCAGCCTCAGTGCGGAGTCTAGCCCTCGAGGTCCTGGCCTTCGTCGGGCTCGGGCGTGCCCAGCAGTTCGTCGGCGATCTTGTTGGTCGAGGCGCGCACGGCCTTCTCGATGGCGGCGGCGACGTCCGGATTGGCCTTCAGGAAGGCGCGCACGTTCTCGCGGCCCTGACCGATGCGGGTCGAGTCATAGCTGAACCACGACCCCGACTTCTCGATGATGCCGGCCTTCACGCCCAGATCGATGACCTCGCCCAGCTTGGAGATGCCCTCGCCGTACATGATGTCGAAGATGACCTCGCGGAACGGCGGGGCGACCTTGTTCTTGACCACCTTCACGCGGGTGGTGTTGCCGACCACCTCGTCGCGGTCCTTGATCGCGCCGGTGCGGCGGATGTCCAGACGAACCGAGGCGTAGAATTTCAGCGCATTGCCGCCCGTGGTGGTTTCCGGGGAGCCGTACATCACGCCGATCTTGTGACGGATCTGGTTGATGAACAGGACGATGCATTTCGACTTGGAGATCGAGGCGGTCAGCTTGCGCAGGGCCTGCGACATCAGGCGGGCCTGAAGGCCGGGCAGGCTGTCGCCCATCTCGCCCTCGATTTCGGCGCGCGGCGTCAGGGCGGCGACCGAGTCGACCACCACGATGTCCACGGCGCCCGAACGGACGAGGGTGTCCACGATTTCCAGCGCCTGCTCGCCCGTGTCGGGCTGCGACACCAGCAGGTCGTCCAGGTTCACGCCCAGCTTCTGGGCGTAGACCGGGTCCAGCGCGTGTTCGGCGTCGACGAAGGCGGCCACGCCGCCCTTCTTCTGCACTTCCGCGACGGTGTGCAGGGCCAGGGTGGTCTTGCCCGAGGATTCCGGCCCGAAGACCTCGATCACCCGCCCGACCGGCAGACCGCCGATGCCGAGCGCCATGTCGAGACCCAGCGAACCGGTCGAGACGCTTTCGATTTCCGCGACGACGCCGGCCTTGCCGAGCTTCATCACGGAGCCCTTGCCGAAGGCGCGATCAATCTGCGCGATCGCCGCCTCCAGAGCGCGTTGCTTGTCGCCGTCTTCCTTGCCTACCAACTTCAGAGCCGCCTGTGACATTGCCTTCGTCTCCCTTGCCATGATTCCCATCTGGTTTCGGGAGAGACCCGCCACGGACCCGCCCCCTCGTTGTGTGAGGCGGACTATGTGCACGGTTTGTTCCGGTTCACAAGATGTTCTTGTTCTGTCCGTCCGAAGTTCCGGTTTCATACGTCCAAAAATGACGCATCCGTTCATGAAAGGCCTGTTCAGGCCGTCGCGGCGGCGATCATGGGCTCGGTGATCGCCGCATAGCCGGACAGGCCCGCGCCCAGTAGCAGAACCGCGAGGGCGACCATCAGCAGGGGGCGGCGACCGGCCGTCTCCGGGGCGAACGGGCGGACCAGCATCAGGCCCAGCAGGCCGAGCAGGGCCAGAACGCCGGGCAGGTCCATGCCGATGCCCAGGAAGACCGGGTGCGCCATGCCGACCAGCCAGGCGCCGCCGACCGCCGCCGTGACCGCGACCGGCGCGAGGCCGCTGGGGCGGGTCAGGCCCGGATTCAGCGCCGCCACGGCCACCGCGGCGACTGTCGCCAGCAGGGCCGGCCACAGGAAGAGGAAGGCGATTTCCGGCGCCGCCGTCTGTGCGGCCGCGGCGCACACCAGCACCAGCGCGATCAGTCCGGTCCAGCCGCCCCAGACGCTACGCGCCGCCAGATGCGGGACCAGCGACAGGCCGACCGCGACCGCCCCGGCGATCAGGATCATGACGTTGACCCCCGCCAGCGGGATGGTGGCGAGGGTCAGAACGGTCAGGGCTCCGGCGGACACGCGCCGGTCCGGACGCGCCCGGCCGCCTAGCACCGCGAGGATGACCGCCAGCACCGCCAGCGCCACGCCCGCCTCCAGCCAGGGCAGGCGGGCCAGCAGGACATAGTAGGCGGCGTCGCTGTCGACCCGGTCCGCCATCGGTCCGCCGAGAGCCCGCACCACATGGGTGACCACCAGACCGGCGCTGAGGAACCACAGGCCGTCCACCATGCCCCGGCCGACCTCGGCGAAGGTCAGTCCCGCGCGCTTGCGGGCCAGGGCGGCCGCGACGCCCAGCAGGACCGCCGCGACGCCCCACAGCGCCCAGCCCATGACCGGCGGATACTGGACGATGACCCGGCCGAACACGTCGGCGTAGACGGCGTTTGTCGTTTTGCGCGGCAGAGCCGGCGCGCGCAGCAGGGCGTCGGCGCTTTCCAACGCCTGTGAGCCGAGGTGCTGCACGCTGCCCTGATCGAGTGTCGCGGGGGTCGAGTCGGCGGCGTGATACTGCTCCGGGCGGCCGATAAAGGCGAAGTTCAGCCCTTGCACGCCCCGGCCGGCCGGGACGGTGAAGTCGGTGCCGTTGGGCATGACCTTGTAGACGAAGATGGCCAGAGAGTTGGACGTCACCCCGCCGTCGGCCCGGCGCGCGGCCTGTCCGAACAGGGCGATGGTTTCGGCGTTGCCGCGCCCGGTCTCGAACATCATGGCCCGCCCGCCGCCGCCCCGCGCCTCGAGGTTGACCACCGCGCCGATGCGGTCGCGCAGGGGATGGCCGCCCCAGAAGACCCGGGCGCCGTCCAGATCCAGTTCCTCGCCGTCGGTCAGCAGGACCACCAGCGTCCGGTCCGCCGGACCCCGCGCCCGGATCGCGCGCGCGGTCTCCAGCGCGGCCGCCACCCCGGTCGAGTCATCCGCCGCGCCCGGCGAAGTCACCGTGGTGTCGTAATGGGCCATCAGGGCCACGGCGGGCAGGGCCGGATCGCGGCCGGGCAGCACGCCGATCAGATTGGTGGCGCTGAAATTCGCCGCGGCAGGGTCGCCGCCCGCCCGCTCCAGACGCCGGATGGCTCCGGGCGACAGGGGGCCGGTCTGGGTCGAGGTTTGCAGGCCCAGCGCGCCCATCCGCTGCATCAGATACGCCTGCACCCGTGCATGTTCGGCCGAGCCGACCGGATGGGGACGCTGCGCGATGGCCCGGATGTCGATCATGGCCCGGTCGCTGGAGAATTCGGTCGCCGGGGCCGTGGCCGGAGCCGGTCGCGGAACCTGCAGGGTCAGGACGCCGACGCCCAGCGCGACCACCAGTGATCCGATCAGCCACCAAAGCCGCATGAAGACGCCTCCCCCCGGTCCAGATGACAGGGAGGCTAGGGCATCCGGGCGGATTAGCGAAGGGGGATCAGGCCGCGCGGCGGATCGCCGAGGGCGCCTTCACGAACAGGCCGCGACGGCCGGAGACCGCGCGGAACGCCACGCTGTCGCCGTCGATTCGCTCGTCGGGGCCGAGGAACAACACGCCGTCATCGACCAGGCGGCGCTCCAGATTGTCGAGCACCTGCGGCCGGCGGGCGGGGTCCACGTCGTCCAGCAGGTTGCGGCAGAAGATGATGTCGAACCGGGTGTCGTCGGTCGGCGGGTCCAGCAGGTTGGCGCGGGCGAAGTGGACGGCGGCGCGCAGCTGCGGCTTGGCGATCCACGCCTCCTCGGTCTGCTCGAACCAGCGCAGCATGGTCTCGGCCTTGAGGCCGCGCTGGATTTCGAAGCCTGTGTAGGCGCCCGTGCGGGCCTTCTCCAGCGCGCGCTGCGACAGGTCGGTGCCCACGATCTCGACCGGCGACCCGGCGTCCAGCGCGGCCATGGCGATCGACAGGGGTTCCTGCCCGGTCGAGCAGCCCGCCGACCAGATGCGCACCGGCTGGCCGCCGCGCGCGCGGCTGAGCGCCGGCAGGAGTTCGCCGCCCAGGGTGTCGAAGGTGGGACGGTCCCGGCGGAACCAGGTTTCGGGATTCAGCAGGGCCTCGATGATCGCCCAGCCCAGGCTTGCGACGGGCCTGGCCCACAGCGAGGCCAGCATGGCGTCGACGGTCTCGAACCCTTCACGTCGGGCCACCGGCCCCAGACGGTGCTCGGCCAGCTTCATCCGGTCGCGCGAAAGCCTGAACCCCGCGCGCGAGGCCATCAGCGATTGCAGGCGATCGAAGTCCTCCGGCGACATGGGTTCAGACGGCCCCCACCTCGGCGAATTTCGAGCTCAGGATCTCACCGTCGAACGGCTTCATCACATAGTCGTCGGCGCCCGCGGACAGGGCCTCGGCGATGCGGTCGGCGCGGGTCTCGATGGTGCAGAACAGAACCTTGGGCTCTCGCCCGCCCGGCAGGTCGCGCAGGCGGCGCAGGAAGGTCAGGCCGTCCATGACGGGCATGGACCAGTCCAGCAGGATCACTTCGGGCATCAGGCCGGCGCAGAAGGCGAGCGCCTCCGAGCCGTCGGCGGCCTCGTCGACCTCGAAACCAAGGCCCTCGATGATGCGTCGCGCGACTTTCCGGATGATCCGGCTGTCGTCGACGATCAGACAGGTCCTGGGGGTCAAGCGCGTATCCTGCAGGCGAATCGGGCCGCAACGCCCGCGTGTGCACTATCCTCTATGATCGCTTCGCGCCGGTTAACGAGTCCTTGGGAAACCGGCTTAAGCGTCAGTTAGGCATGCGCGCCGTGAGGGACACGCGGCCTTCCTCGGCTTGTACATCAAGTGCGCCCCCCGCGTCATGTGCCGTTAACCACAGCCAGTAGGGCTGGATCCACTGGCCCGGAAGGCCCTCGGTCAAGGGGCGACCCGCCAGCCCGGCGACGGCCTCGCCCTTCAGCCGCGCACGGGCGCCTTCGGACACCCCTTCGATCACCACGCCGTCGCTGGCGATGTGGGTGCGGATGGTCGCCACGCCGCCCGACGGCAGGGCCGCCATGGCCATATAGGCCAGGTTCACCAGAGCCCGGGCCTGCGGCTTGGAATAGGTCCCCTCGGTCACGGCCCAGTTCAGGGTCGCGCGGCCGCCCTCGGTCAGGCCCGACACCAGTTCGCCCAGCTCGGCGCCCGAGAAGCGCTCGGCCGAGGTGGCGGCGCCGAAGGCCACGCGGGCGAAATTCACCAGCGCGATCATCTTCTTCGAACTGGCCTCGATCAGGCTCATGGCGTCGTCGCGCATGTCCTGGGCGGTCGGGTCCTTCAGCAGGTCCAGACCCGAGCTGATCGCCCCCGCCGGGCTGATGAAATCGTGGCACAGCTTGCCGGCGATGAGGGTGGCGAGAGCCTGTCCGTCAGGCAGGGCGGGGGTGGGCGCGGTGTCGGTCATCGGGTCCGAAAGGCTGGCGTGCGGAGTATCCCCAAGGCTGACCTGATTTGCCGGTTCTTCAAACCGCCGGGATGTTCTATCGGTCGCCCATGAGCAAACGACTGACCGCCGACCTCGCGTCGGGCGCGCTGGCCGAGACCCTGGCCGACATCGCCGAGGATGCGGCGCGCGTGATCCTGCCCTACTGGCGCAACGGCGTGGTGGCCGAGACCAAGGCCGATGACAGCCCCGTCACCCGGGCCGATCAGGAGGCTGAAGCCCTGATCCTTGAGCGGCTGGAGGCCCTCTATCCCGGGGTGCAGGCCGTGGCCGAGGAGGCGGTGTCCGCCCACGGCGTCCCGACCTCGCTGAAGGACTGGTTCTGGCTGATCGACCCGCTGGACGGCACGCGCGGCTTCGTCGAGGGCCGCGAGAGCTATACGGTCAACATCGCCCTGATCCATCGCGACACGCCGGTGGCCGGGGTGGTCTCGACGCCCGCGACCGGGATCACCTGGCGCAGCGGCGCGCCGGGCAAGGGCGCCTTCCGCCGTCGTTTCGGCGAGGGCTGGACGCCGATCCATGTGCGCGAGCGTCCCGCCGCGCCGGTGGCCCTGATGAGCCACAGCCTGACCGACGAGGAAGCCGACCGGCTTGGCTCCCGCTACGGCTGCAAGCAGTGGCAGGGCATGGATTCGTCGCTGAAATTCTGCCTGATCGCCGAAGGGCGCTTCGACGCCTATCCGCGCGTCGGCCCGACCTCGGAATGGGACACGGCGGCGGGGCAGGCGGTGCTCGAGGCCGCCGGTGGTCGCGTCATGGCCGAGGACGGCTCGCCCCTGCGCTACGGCAAGCCGGGGCACGCCAACGGCGGCTTCGTCGCCCTGGGCGGCTAAACGGCGGCTTCCGGCATCGCCAGAACGGCCCGGTCGGCCAGAGCCCCCGCACCGAGCTCACGGGCGGTCTCCAGCGCTTCGGCCAGCATCAGGCCGACGGCCCGGGGCGCTTCGCCGGTCAGCCGCGCGCGCGCCAGCACCAGCCGCGCCATCCCGATCTGGTCGGCGGCCCAGTCCAGCGGCTGGATGCGGCCCGGCTCGGCCAGACGGCGGCGCACGGCGACTTCCAGTCCGTTCAGCCCCCTCACGTCCGACAGTGTCTCGGCCACCGCGACCTCGGCGGACAGGCGGCGCTCGCGCACCAGGGCTCCGATCAACAGACCGGGCTCGCAGGTCATGGCCTCGGCCTGGGCCAGGACGATCAGCGGTGTCGCCTCGCTCGCGCTCGCCAGCAGAACGGTGGCCCAGTCCAGCGGGCTGTGATCGGGGGTGAATTGGTCGGCGGCGGCGTCGAACAGGGCGCGGCCCTGGGCGGCGGCGGTCTCGTCCTTCGCCAGCGCGGCCAGCGCGGCCATGCCGGCTCCGGCCAGCGCCAGCGCGCGGGCGCGGGTCAGGGGGCGCTGATCCGGTGAGGCGGCCTCGACGAGGGCGCGCAGATCACGACCGGCCTGATCCAGCATCCGCGCATCCCGACGGGCCACGCCCGCCTCCAGGGACATCGCCGCGCGGTCCAGCCGCAGTTCGTCAGCCACCGGCGGCGGCAGGCTGCGGGCATCATGCACCGCGGCGTCCAGCAGGGCGCCGGCGTCCAGAAGGGCGTTGGTCTCGCCGCTCAGCCGGGCCTGCCGGGCCGAGAGGCGAGCGTGCAGCGCGGCCGCCGCCGAACGGGTGACGGCCCGTTCGCAGGTCAGGCTCTGAAGGTCGGACAGGGCGGCGGTCAGGGCCGCGGGGCCGCCGAACAGGTCGAAACGCAAAAGGTGGATGGCCGCCGACTCGATCGCGGCGGCGGCCGTCTGGTCCGGGTTGCTGGTGTGGCGGGCGGCGTCGGAAGCGGCCGAGGCGGCGCGGTCCAGACTGGCCCGGCTGCCGGTGCGCCGCGCGTGCTCGCGCCACAGGGCCGAGGCGCGCATCCAGCCGTCGAACGGACGCGGCGCCGAGACCCGGCCCGCATCAATCCCTTCGCGGCGGGCCTCGATCTGCACCAGCTCGGGACCGACCAGCTCCAGCCAGCCGAGGTCTTCGCTTTCGCGCGCCTTCTCGAACAGCTTTCTCAGATCGCGGCCGAATTCAAACATGCACGCAAGCTCCGGAACCGTCCCGCTTCGGGACGGACGAATGGTCCCCGGACGGTCTCCAAGCAAACGCAGCGCCGCGCCGCTGGTTCGCCGTGACTTTCGGGAGCGCTCAGCGGCCGACCGCGTCGTGCAGGGTCTCGCCCAGCCGATCCATCATCAGCAGGAAGGTCATCGCCTCTTCCCGGATATGGTCCTGCGTCACGCCGCCGTCGGTGGTGACGTACCGCTCGGCCCGGACGTGGTCGTTCAGCACCAGCGCCTTGCCGATCCGATACTCGTCGTTGAACTTCTCGATCGCGGCGGCGACCTTGGGGCGATCATTCGGCTGAAGGCCCCAGCTGGTGAAGAACAGGATGCCGAAACATCCCGGCGTGCCCCCTTCGGTGTCGCAGGCGGCCATTTCCACCGAAAAGCGGAACCCCTCGCGGGTCTCGATGTCGAACACTGTCTCGCCGGCCTTGCGCACGCTGGCGTAGTCCGAGGTGTTCAGCAGGGTGAACATCTCGGAAGTCAGGATCGAGCGATACACCTGGGCCCGTTCGATCCGTGCCGATTGCGCCGCAGCGGGCAGGGCGACGGCGGCGAGCCCCAGCGAAATCGCGGTCGTCAGAAACAGGCGCATTGGTACTCCCCGGTCATGCGGTGCTGCGACCCTAGCCGCGTGTCGGGTGAGCCGACAACGGGGATCAGTTCAGACGGGGCGCGCGAGCGCGGCAGCGTTGCAGTTCGGTGCGGGCGTCGTCGTCGTCGGCGCTCAGTTCCCGCACGGCCCGGATGCGGGCGCGGGTCTGGTCGCCCTCGGCGACGGTCGGGGTGCGCCCGACGCGACTTGCGGCCTGAATGGCGGTCAGCGACCAGTACAGGGCGGCGTCATACAGGGACCGGCCCTCGCTGCTTTCGCCGCCTTCCAGCTCCGAGGCCGCCTGGGTCAGCCCCGTGCAGCGCACAGCCTCGTCATACGACGGCTGCTGGCCCGACGCGGCTTGCGCGCCCGACAGGGACAGAATGGCCAGCAGGGCCGCCAAAGACATCGAATCCTCCACGGCACGCCCCGGCCGTCTGATGCGGACAGAGAACCATGGGCGCGTGACGGAAGGAAGACCGCGAAAGGGTCAGGGCGTGACCGGGGTGTTGGCGGCTTCACCGTTTCCCGCCGCCCGCCGGGCGTGGATCGCCGCCAGCCTGTCCCGCGCCCAGTCCGTGCTGCGTCCGCCGTGCGGGTCGTTCGCCATCGGCAGAAGATAGGCCTCGGCCTCGACGTCATGGCCGGCGGCGATCATGGCGTCGGCGGCCTGTCCTCTCAGATTGAGCACCTGCGGCGCGTGCTCGACGGCCAGACGCCAGGTCTCCAGATCGTTCTCGTTCGGATAGTCGTCGGCCATCCGGCGGATGCCGGCCAGTTCGGCGAGGACGCGATAGTCGGTCGGGTCGGCCGCATAAGCGCGCCCCAGCAGGGTCTGGGCCTCGCGGTACAGGGCGAACATCTGCGCGTCGTCCGTGGCTTGCCCGGCGTCGTCGATCCGGCGCCGGGCCGCCATCAGCAGGGCCTCGACATTGTTCGGCTCCAGCGCCAGCACCTGCTCGAGGATCGGCTCCGCCGCCGCCGGATCGCCCAGCGTGATTTCGGCATTGGCCAGGACGGTCAGGGCGAGGGCGTCTCCGGGATGACGGGCGGCGGCGGCGCGGGCCTGCGCCAGCAACGCCGGGTTCTCGCTGTCCCGCCCACGCTCCCTGATGTTCAGCCCGATCAGAAGCACATCGTCCGCGCTGTCCGGCAGCAGGGTTACGGTCATCTGCGGGTCCAGCGGCGGCATGCTCATTTCGGCGTATCGCAGCCCCCGATCCATGTAGGTCCGCAGATCGCGTGTGAAGGCCTCCGGCGTGGTCTGGAACCGGGTCAGGAAGGCCTCGACCGGATCGGCCCCGTTGCTCAGGTCCGTGAGATAGGCGCCGAACCGTTGCAGCCGTTCCGGATCGGAAAGCAGATAGTGTGTCAGCAGCCAGGCCTGGGCGTAGAAGGTCCAGCGTTGTTGCTGTCCCTCCAGCGTCATGGGCGAGGCCGTCAGCAGGTCTCCGAGCGGCAACCAGCGCTGTTGTTGCAACGTCCGCAGGCGGCCGAGGTGGGGATAGCCGACCGTCGACTTGCCGCGTGAGTCCACGGTCGCCGTGGCGAAATACTCGGCGTAGCCTTCGCGGAACCAGCCCGGATAGCTGCCGGGCGAGGTCTGTGACATGTAGTGGTGGGTGTATTCGTGCAGCAGGAGGTCATCGTCCTGCCCGCGGATCAGAATGGCCCGGATGTCATGGGGGCTGGCGCGATAGAAGCCGTCCACGCCCTCGGGCAGGTCGGGCTGGACGACCCGCAACTCCCGTCCGTTCTCGACCAGATAGACCGGCAGCTTGCGCAGGCCCTCGATGTCGGTGGGGCCGTTGGCGACATGGCGCAGCAGGGCGTCGAACCGCTCCAGCCGGGCGGCGTAGTCGCGCAGGTTCCGTTCCGAGCCGTTGCTGTAGACGACGAAGTGGGCGGTCTCGGCCCGGCGCCAGTCGGCCAGCGCGGCCTGTGGCGCGGACAGGGCCAGAGCCAGCGTCGTTCCGACCAGCCACGCCGCCCGTCTGATATGCCTGCCCATGCTCACGTCCTCCGGATAGCCGAAGCTAACTGCACGGAGCGGATGACAACCTGACGAAAAGTGACGCACCGGGCCCGTGGGGCCGGATCAGCCGACGAACACGCCCGCGAGCGCAATGGCGAAAGCGATCAGGATGCTGACCGCCGAGATCGCCGCCGCCGCCGCGCCGATCACCAGCACGATCATCAGAATGCGATCCTTGGTCGAGGTTTTCATGCGCTCATCTACGGCGAAGGTCGGGGGCGCGTCGATGGCTGTCTGACTGCGTCAGGCGATCAGGGTCAGCCCCGTTCCTTCGTCTTCGTGAAGGCCACCTTGGGGAAGCGTTCGCCGACATAGCCGGTCTCCCAGCTCGACTTGGCCAGGAACACCGGGTCGCTGTCGATGTCGGTGGCCATCTGGGGGCGGTATTTGCCCATGAAGTCCTCGATGTCGGCTTTGGAGCCCCCCGATCCTGGCATGATCCAGCGGGCCTCGGCGTAGGGGCTGGGCTCGAAGATGACGTCCAGCCCGTACTCCTCGCCCAGACGGTCGGCCATGACCTCGAACTGCAGCTGGCCCACGGCGCCGACGATGAAGTCTGACCCGATCTCGGGACGGAACAGCTGGGTCACGCCTTCCTCGGCCAGACCCTCCAGCGCCTTCTTCAGGTGTTTGGCCTTCAGCGGATCCTTCACGCGCACGCGCTGCAGGATTTCCGGGGCGAAGTTCGGCAGGCCGGCGAACCGGATCATTCCGCTTTCCGACAGGCTGTCCCCCACGCGCAGCACGCCGTGGTTCGGAATGCCGATCACGTCGCCGGCGAAGGCGTCCTCGGCCAGTTCACGGTCAGAAGCGAAGAACATGATGGGCGCGTTCACCGACAGCTGCTTGCCGGTGTTCTGGACCTTCAGCTTCATGCCGCGCTTGAAGCTGCCGGACGCCATGCGGAACATGGCGATGCGGTCGCGGTGGTTCGGGTCCATGTTCGCCTGGACCTTGAACACGAAGCCGGTGACCTCGGCCGAGCCCGGCTCGACGGTCAGGTCGACCGGGTCGGGGGCATTGCGGGTCTCGGGCGGGGCTTCCTTCCGGGCCTTCATGACCTTGGGCGCGGGCGCCCAGTCGCCGATGGCCTTCAGCAGTTCATCGATGCCGAAATGGCGCAGGGCCGAGCCCCACAGCACCGGCGTCATATGGCCTTCGAGGAAGGACTGGACATTGAACGCCGGGTATCCGGCCTCGACCAATTCCTGCGCCTCCAGCAGGGCCTCGTGCTCGCCTTCCTCGAAATACCGCGCGGCGTCGGCCAGCGGCAGGGCGTCGGGATGGGGCACGTCTTCCTTTGAGCCCGCGGGCTTCTTCGCATAGGGCTGGAACCGGCCCGTGCCCATCTCGACCATGCCGCGCAGGCGGTTGCCGCTCTCGGCGGGCCACCAGATCGGAGCCGGGTCCAGCTGAAGACGCGATGCGATCTCGTCCAGCAGGGCCATCGGGTCCTGCGCCTCGCGGTCCAGCTTGTTGATGAAGGTTATGATCGGAATGTCGCGCAGGCGGCAAACCTCGAACAGCTTCAACGTCTGCGGCTCGATCCCCTTGGCGGCGTCCAGCACCATGATGGCGCAGTCGGCGGCGGTCAGGGTCCGATAGGTGTCCTCCGAGAAGTCCTCGTGCCCCGGGGTGTCCAGCAGATTGAACATCTTGCCGTCGTGCTCGAACGTCATCACCGACGCCGAGACCGAGATGCCGCGCTCCTTCTCGATCTTCATCCAGTCGGACTGGGTGCGGCGGTTCTCGCCCCGCGCCCGCACCGCGCCCGCCGCGCGGATCGCGCCGCCGGACAGCAGGATATGCTCCGTCAGCGTCGTTTTACCGGCGTCCGGGTGGGCGATGATGGCGAAGGTGCGACGGCGCGCAGCTTCCTCGGGCAGGGAGAGCTTGGACATTGGACGGGCGACCTAGACCAGCACGGGCTGAAAGTCACTCAGCGACGGGACTTTCCGCGGTCTGGTCTGTCACCGAAAGTGAATACCCCTTGGCAACGAAGGGATAATGGGATCATTGTTCAGTCAGGCGAGACGGTCCGGTCACGCAATCGGGCCCCGCCTTTGGAAACGAAGGAACGGACATGGCCCTGCATCACCCCATCGACGACCATCCTCCCGCCCGTGAAGGCGGCCCGCACCCGGCGATCTGCCTGATGCTCGGCTTCGCCGTCATCGCCGCCGGCGCGACGATCGTGCACATCGTCTTCAATACGCTGGTCTAGGCGGTCTGAATTCCAAGGGGGTTTCGCGGCGTCCTGCGCCGGAGCCCCCCTTTTCCGGGTCGTGCCTGTCGTCAGGGCGCGGCCACGGCCTCGTCGTCGTTCACGACCTGTCCGGTCGCCGTCGCGATGGCGGCGAGCAGGGTTCGGGCCCGGACGCGGTCGGCGCCGGGGTGCGGCGCATTGGCGACCGGATTGAGCATGGTTCTGGCCTCATTCCACAGGGACTGGGCCATATAGGCCTCCGCCAGCCTCAGCCGGTTCTCGTCAGCCTGGGGGGCGAGGGCGGTCGCGGCCTCCAGCGTCCTGATGTCGTTGGCGTTGGGATAACCCGGCTGCCCGCGCCGGGTGTCGTTCAGGCCCAGATAGATGCGGAAATCCAGCGGATCGAGCTCCATCGCCTGACCCAGATAGGACATTGCCAGCCGACGCCGGGAAAGCGCGGTCGCCGGGTCCGGCTCCGCGCCCGCCTGATCCATCAGCAGCGCGGCGGCGATGCGCAGCGCGTCCGCGTCCGTGGAGTCGACGGCCAGCAGCGGTTGCAGAGCGGCCAGACCCGCCCCGGGATCGCCCTTGAGCCGGTGGGCGCGGGCGGCGACCAGCATGCCCATGCGATTGTCCGGGCGGCGCGCCGCCGCCGCGAGGGCGTTGGTGATCAGCTCTTCGCGGTAACGTGCCGCGTCGCGGGCCATCTGGGCCTTTACCTCGGGCGAGCGGGGATCATCGGGATCGTTCTCCGACGCGACGACGAGGGGCGTGTCGTCCAGGCGAAGATCGAACCAGGTGAAGGCGCCTTCGTCGGCGCCGATGGTCGAGACCGTGACCTCGGGCATCGGGATGTCGATCTGGAGCGTGTAGTAGGTGATCCGTCCCAGCAGATAGCGCCGCATGTCGTTCTGGAGCTCGGCCGAGGTGCGTCCGGTCGCCGCCTGCATCGCCGCCTCCGGGTCGCCGCCCCGGATCACGCCGGTCAGATACTGGTTCAGCATCTGTCGCCGCTCGGGCGTGCTCATCAGATAGTGCGTCAGCGCCCAGGCCTGGGCGTAGTAGTCGCCGATGCGGGCGCGACCGGACCGGCTGACCCGCCATTTCAGCACGTCGGCCATGGGCGCCCATTCGTTGGCCCCCAGGTGCGTGAAGTACATCATCCGTCCGCGGTCTTCCCGGCCGACCTCGATCTTCTCCGGCTCCATGACCACGGTGGAGTAGTACTCGGCGAAGCCTTCCACGAACCACGACGGATAGGCCGCCGCCGACATCTGGAACATGAAATGGTGCGCGTACTCATGGAACAGGGTGCTCAGCGCCTCCGGGTTCGCGATGTTGGTCACCGTGTAGATGCGACCCGCGTCAGCGGAGTAGAAGCCGGCGATGCCCTGCGAACCGTCGGGAAGGATGCGGCGCATGTCGCGCGCGCCGTCCGCCAGATAGATTTCCAGCTTCGGAATCTGGACGTCGCTCTGGATCGGATAATAGGTCCGCAGCAGGGCGTCGAAACGTTCGATCTTGGTGGCGTAGGTCCGCAATGTGCGCTCGGACACATCCCCGTACAGAATGAAGTGTTCGGTCTCGGCCTTGCGCCATTCCGCGTGCGCGGGCGAGGCCGCGAACAGGCAAAGCGTCAGGATGGCCAGCGCCAGCGTCCTGAAAAGCGTCGAAACAGGCATGGTTCTGGGTCCCCCGGCTCAGGGGTTCAACCCTAACCAGTGCGGCGGGGGATATTCAAGCTGCGCCGGTCAGGCGGCCAGACGCATCCACACGGCCTTGTCGGCGGCGACGGCGTCCAGCTTGCCCTTGGTCGCGCGGGTCCGCAGCTGGCGCATGACCGGGTCGGGCAGGGCGCAGAACTGCGGCTCGACCAGATCGGGATGGCAGCCGGCTTCCGGCGCGGCGAACAGGGCGGCGTTCACGTCCGGCGAGCGGTCGTGGATCAGCCAAGCCAGACGACGCGCGCGTTGCGGGTCATTGTGATGCAGTAGCGGGTCCTCGGCGAACAGCTCGCAACCCAGCTCCAGCACATAGTCCAGATCCAGCGCTTCGAACCGGCGCGCGTCGCCGGGCGTGACCGGGCAGGCCTCGTCCAGATCAAACACGACGTCGTTCAGAAGAAACAGCATCCGGAAACACCCACCATCAGTTCGGGCTCATCGCGGCCCGTTGAGGTGACCATAGGCGCCCCGGCTTGCGGTTCCGTGTGCGAACGTCGTTAAGGATTTCGCACCGCGGCGGGCGGCGTTAACCGGTCGGTCGCCATGTTCGAAAACGGGGACGTCCCGGCGTCCAGCAAACGCTTTCCGCCGGTGCAAACAGACGTCCGGCTGTCGCCGTGGGGGGACGTCGGGTTTCGACCCTTAGGAGACGTTTACAGGGACCCAGTCATCAGGGAGTTTATGCCACGGCGTATCCGGAAACCGAGCTGCCATCTCCTGCTTGATGAGACGCTCGCGGCGTATGGGGCCGCCCACGTGCCAAGGAGCTTCTTCTTCGCCGAAGTCGGCAGCCAAACGAGATGGGACATGAGCCTCGGCATCCCACGCGGCCATGATCTCCATGTCCTGAATGGCCGGGTCCTCAACTCGCGTGTTCCAAGTGCGACCTGCGGTCCAGACGGTGACGGTTAGAGTCCCGACAGGCCACTGCACCGAAGGGCGAGGCTCAACCAAGGTTGGCACGACGCCACAGCGACCGAGCTTTTTCCAGCGACCACTCCTCAGTGCGGAAGTGATGCTGGGGATGCCCACCGAAAGCACAGTCATAACGGGAGCGGCCAATACGTCCGCGATTTCAGCGATCTGCTTGGTGCGGAGCCGGAAAAACCCGACCCGCTTATCGGGAGTCACCTGACCATAGTAGAGCCACCCGGCTTCTCCGCTCAAGGCGTAGACGGACCCGCCGATCATGTCGGCGCGCGCCTTTGGGGCTTCTTCAAACATACCGCAACGTTGCACCGCGAACGGCGTAGGGCAATGTCCGCTCCCCACCCATAGCGGACGCCGGGAAGGTCTCTTCCGGAGCGGCGACCCGCTCCGCTAGCCCGCCACCTTCTCCGTAATGAAATGCCGCCCCTCGCGGTCCTCGATCTCGACGATCCACAGGTCGGGGTCGTAGCGAACCTGCCGCTGCAGATAGTCGTCCAGCTCACTCTCGAACTCGCTTTCGACCGGCTGCATCCAGAGGCGCTCGCCGTCGGGGCCGAAGGCCTCACTATAAAGTCTCGCGCGGCGTTCGGCGGTGTTGAACACCTTGACGATCACCGTGCCCGCGCGCGCGTCGCCCTTGCGCGCGACCGTGGCGAAGCCGCCGCCGATCTCGGCGCGGCGGATCAGGGCGGCCACCCAGACGTCACTTGATAGAAGCAATTCGCTAACCCTGCTCGGACACCGGACCTGAACGCTCCATGCGTAGGGTGCGGGGCATGAAGATACGGCAAATCGCGCTGAAGACCCAAGCGGCCCTGTTGGCTGTCGCGACCCTCGTGGCGCCGGCAAGCGCGTTCGCTGGTCCCGCCGACACCTATTATGAGCGCGCCTTCGTCGTCGCCGCCGATGCGCGTTGCAACCTGTTCCAGCCGGAACTGGCCCGCGCCCTGACCGCCGCCACCGCACAGGCGCGCGGCGCGGCCCTGCGCTCGGGCGTCGCGGCCGCCGATCTGACAGATGTGGCCTACCGCGCCGGTGCGCGCGCAGGCTCCGTGGCCTGCGCCGATCCGCAGCTGGCGGTGGTCAAGGACCGTGTAGACGGCGCCTTCGCGGGCTGGGCCCGCCTGCCGCGCATGACCTTCCCCGGTGACCGGTTTGACTGGGTCGCCAACCGCGCCGCCTACAAGCGCCCGACCTGGCGCCTGCATCAGGCCTCCCAAGTCGGTTCCTCGCCGGTGGCGTTCGGCTATGCGGGCGAGGGCGAGACCGCCGCCCTGACCGCCGTGGTCAGCTGGTACGGCGATCCCCGCCCGACCTCGGCCCGTCTGGTCTTCCGTGATCCGGCCAGGGCGCCGCGCCCCTGGCTGGCGGGCGACAGCCTGATCCCCGCCTCGGCCCGCGCCAGCCTCTGGTCCTCGGGCGTGACCGCCGCCGCCCCGACCCTGTTGGCGAAGGACAAGCGCGCAGGCGACGCCTGGACCTTCAGCTCCGCCGCCGCCGAGGCGCTGGAGCAACTGGACCCGCGCGAGACCTTCGCCCTGGAGTTCCACTTCCGCGACGGCAGCGTCGCCACCGTGCCGTTCGAGGCGGGCGACTTCGCCGCCGGGCGGGCCTTCATCGCGATGGGGACGGTCTAGCCTTCGGAGGTTCAGCCCCCGTTCGCCACCGGTAGCTGGATGATTTCTGCGCCGCCTTCGGGGGCGGGCGCGCGGGCGATGACGGCGACCGGCATGCGGACCGTCACGGCGGTGCCTTCGCCCAGGGTGCTTTCAATGCTCATCCGCCCGCCGTGCAGTTCGGCGAACGCGCGGACCAGAGACAGGCCCAGACCCGTGCCCTGACGGCGTTGCTCCGGACCGCCGGCCTGTTCGAACGGGCGGCCCAGACGCTTGACGTCCTCCGGCGCGATGCCGACCCCGGTGTCGGCGACGACGATCTCCAGATAGGGGCCGATGATCTCGGCCGTCACCGTGACCGACCCGCCGTCCGGCGTGAACTTCACGGCGTTGGACAGCAGGTTCAGCGCGATCTGCTTCAGGGCCCGGCGATCCGCCGACACCTCGACCGCATCCGGCGGCAGGACGCCGGACAGGCTCACGCCCTTGTCCTCGGCGTTGACGCGAACCAGCGCCATGGCGTCGGACACCACCTCGCGGGCGTCGAACTTCTCAACCGAAAGGGTGTACCGCTCGGCCTCGATCTTGGAGACGTCCAGCAGATCGTTGATCAGGTCCAGCAGGTGACCGCCCGCCTGATGGATGTTGTCCGCGTACTCGGCGTAACGATCCGGGATCGGGCCGAACAGGCGTTGGCGCATGATGTCCGAGAAGCCCAGCACCGCATTCAGCGGCGTGCGCAGTTCATGGCTCATGTTGGCGAGGAAGCGGGTCTTGCCCCGCTCGCGCGCCTCGGCCTCGTTGCGGGCGACCTCCAGACCCAGTTCCCGGGCGTACTGGCTGGTGGCGTCAAAGGTCTGGGCGATCAGGCGCGGCCCGGCGGGATCGTCCAGCCGGCGGATCACCACTTGCACGCGCCGGTCCAGCGCCAGGCGCGGCGCCAGGGTGGCGGCGCCTTCGTGTCCGTTCAGGGCGCGGTCCATGGCGGCCAGCAGGCGCGGCCGGTCCGGGGCATGGATCGCGGCCACCAGTCCCTGCTCGAACAGGGGATCGATCGGCAGGGAGGCGGGCGGCGCGCCATAGGCGGCCAGAACCCGGCCGGAAGGCTCAAGGATCAGGGTCAGACCCGGCTGCGCCGCCATCAGGCCCTCGACCCGGCGGACCTCGGCTTCGGCGGCGGACAGTCTGCGCTCGCGCTGCAGCCACGACAGGCGCACGGCCAGTGCGGCGGCGGCGGCGGTCAGGACGGCGGACAATGCCGCCAGCGCGGGCAGATGGGGGCCGGGTCCGCCCAGCATCCAGCTGGTCGCCAGTCCCGCGACGGCCGCCACGCCGACGCCCAGAGCGCCGACCTGCACCGGGCGGGGACCGCCCAGCGCGATGCCCGCCGTCAGCGGCAGGAAGACAAAGCCCGATAGTGGGCCGGTCAGGCCGCCGGACAGGGCCGCGGTGGTCGCGGCGGCCGTGCCCCAGACGCCCAGCAGGATCATCCGGTCCCGGAAACTGTCGTGCTTGATCAGGTTCAGGCCGATCAGGCCCGGGACCACCATGGCCAGCACGCTGTAGAAGACCGGCCCGTCAACCCCGCCGAGCCAGCGCACGCCGAACGCCAGCAGGGCGGCCGCGACGGCCCAGCCCGCATGCCAGGCGGCCAGCGCGGCGCGGTCGCCGTCCCCGTGTCGGGCGGCGCCGTCTGTCTGCTCGGGGCGGCGGTGGGCGTTCAAGGGCGGCGACGACGGTGAGGAAATGGCGGAATTACCTCGTCCAGCCTATCCGCAGCGGTGAGTCGTCCAAAGTCCGCACCCCCATCAGGCGACTTGTGGAGACGGGCGACTGACGATTTCCGGGGATGGACCGCATGGTTGTCGTTAACGCGCGGGCGGCCTATCTGGCGCCGATGAGCACTCCGCCCCCCATCGACGCCGTCCTCGCCGAACTGGTCGAGGAGTTCGACCTGCTCGGAGACTGGGAAGGCCGCATCGAATACGTCATCGATCTGGGCAAGGAACTGGAGCCCTTGCCGGAGGCTGACCGCATCGAGGCCAACAAGGTGCCCGGCTGCGCGGCGCAGGTCTGGCTTGCTGTCCGCCGCGACGGCGAACGTCTGCATTTCATGGCCGACAGCGACAGCGCCCTGAGCAAGGGCAACATCGCCTTGTTGCTACGGCTTTATTCCAACCGCACGCCGGCCGAGATTCTGGGCTTCGATGCCCGCTCGGCTCTGGACCGGCTGGGCCTGCCGTCCGCCCTGACCCGCCAACGCGCCAACGGCCTGAACAGCATGGTCGGCCGCATCAGGGACGCGGCGGCGGCGGGCTGATTTCGGCCAGTCCGGGGAAGGCCGCCAAAGCGGCGGCCACCGCCTGCGCCTCGCGCGCAGCCCAGTCTGCGCCCTCGATCAGGGTCCAGCTTGCGCCCCTGCGTTCCAGCGCCTCGATGCACAGCGAGAGGAACCGCTGTCGGTCCGCCAGGTCGGGGAAGTAGCGCGTACCGTCGTCGGTCCACGGCGCGCGGACGTCCAGCAGCAGATAGTGGTCGGCCAGTTGATCGAAGGCGTCGAGCGCCGGATCACGACGCCCGGTCAGCATCTCGCACCAGACGGAGGTCAGCACAGGATCGGTGTCCTCGATCAGGATGCGCCGGGCCTGTCGCGACGCCGCCGCGACCGCCGCCCGGTGTCCGGCGACGATGTGGTGCAGGTCTTCGACGCCGACCTCCCCACCGAACATCTCCGTATAGGTCCGACCGTACTCCGGGACGCTGATCGTGCCGAACCGATCCGCCAGCCTCGCCGCCAGCGTCGACTTGCCGGTCGATTCCGGGCCGAACAGGCACAGGCGTTTGACGAACCAGGGACGAACCGGGGCGGGCAGGGCGTCCCAGCAGGCGAAGGGATTCTCGCGCACCACGGTTCCTGACATGGGCACGGCGATCCGGTCCGGATCGACGGGCGCGAAACGGGCGCCGACCTCTTGCGCCAGACGCAGGCCGTAGGATTCCGAGGCGAAGACCACGTCGGGCGCGCCGCCGTAACGGTGCACGACATCCTTCCAGATCGCCCAGAAGTCGGGGTGGTCGGCGGGCTCCTGCGGCAGGTCCTCCTCGCACCAGCGCACGTCGCAATCCGGGAACAGCGCCTGCATCCATTCATGGCGCAGTCGCCCGGGGATCGGATCGTCCGGCAGGGAGCAGACCAGGATGGTCAGCCGCTCGCAGTAGGCCCGTCCGAAGTCGCACAGGAAGACATGGCCGTTGTGCGGAGGCATGAATTTGCCCAGCACGAACCCGCGCGCGGGGCGGGGCGTCACGCCTCGGCCGCCTGTTGCAGGCGCAGGGCGCGCCGCCAGCGCATCCATCCGTATCCGACGTTGATCAGCAGAAGCACGTACAGGCCGGCGGTGATCCACAGACCCTGCGCGCCATAGACGCCGATGGCGATGACGTCGGTGACGGCCCACACCGCCCAATGCCGCATCTGCTTGCGGTCCAGCAGGAACTGGGCAAGCACGCTCAGCGACAGGATGGCGGTGTCGCCGACCGGCATGGCGGCGTCGGTCAGTCGGGCCAGAAGCAGCGAGACGATCAAAGTCAGCAGGGTCGCGGGGATCAACAAGGCGGCGACCACGCCCCAGCCCCAGGTCCCGATGCGCGGTTCCCGACCCCTGTCACCCCGGCTCCAGAACCACCAGCCGTACAACTGGATGGCCACGAACCAGACCTGAAGGGCCGCGCTCGCGTATAGCTGGGCGTTCCAGAATACGACGGCGTACAGGCCGGTGGCCAGCAGGCCGACCGGATACAGCGCCTTCTTCAGGTGCGACGTCAGCAGGACGCTGATCAGCGTCAGTGCGGCGGCGAAAGCTTCAATCAGGGACAAGGACAAGCGTCTGGCTCCCTTGTCGGGCTGATCAGAAATACAGTCCGCGGATGCGCAGGGCCGGGCGTTGGCCGGGTTCCTCGATCACCTCGACTTCCAGCCGGCGCTCTTCCGGATTGCGGTACCGGCGCTCCCACCGGGGTTGGCTTGCCTCGTCCGCCGCCCAGTAGCGCTCGTCCGAGAAGGCGCGGCGGCCCAGGACCGCCAGCTCACGCGCGCTGGCCCGGGTCGAGGACAGCAGGCAACTCACATAATAGGCTTCGCGGTCGCCGTACTCGACGCTGCCTTCTTCCAGCCGGACCCGCCAGGCGCCGTCGTTCGACACCAGATTGATGTCCGACGCATACTCATCCATCGGCTGGTCGCGTTCGTCGGCGGGGCGGCGGAATTTGAGATCGCGAGCGACGCGGATCGAGCGCTCGAAACTGAGAGAGCGGCCCGCATAGGGCAGGCAGATGTCGGCCAGAACCGTTCCGGTCAGATTGGCCTGCGCCATCGCCGGAGCCGCCGGCGCAACAATTGCAACCATGAACAGCCCCACGGCGAGGCTGGATGCCACCAGAGTTTTCACGCCATCCCCCGAACGCGGCGTCGGTGAGAGCGACGCCGAAAAAACAGGACGCGCCCGTTGCGGAGCGCGTCATTCCGGCACCCTAGAACCGATGTTCGACGGGCGAAAGTTACGAGCCTGTAACGTAGGGTGGCGGACGAATTCGCTGTTTCAGGTGAGGCGATAATGCCGCGCCAGCGCCGCCAATCCCAGTCGCAGGACCGTTTTGCCGGTGCGGCGGCGCAGGCCCAGCGTCTGTTCGGCCGCCTGCAGGGGCGCGCCGCGAAGGCAGATCTGTTCAACCATCGCGCGGGCAGGGCCGCAGGCGGCCAGCGCGGCCTCCACTCGCCGGGCGGCCGACAGGACGTGGTCACCGGGCGCGCCCGGACGACCGCCGCCGCGCCCCGCCCGGGGCAGGCCGTCCCATCGCATGGTCAGGCCCGGACCGCGTCGCGCCGCCTCCGCCTCCAGCGCCAGCCGCCCGGCGGCGGCGCTTTCGGCTTTCGACAGCAGCGGCCTGCCGCGCGCATCGGTGCGCCCGGCCAGCCAGGCGACCGGCGAGGTGGCCAGGTTGGCCGCCCGTTCCACGATCTCCCCGTCAGGCTGAATGACGGGGCGCAGCCCCTCGGCATGGCCGGGTCGTCCCGGCGCGGGGGCGGGCAGGGCCGTCGGCGCGGTCTCCCGCGCGACCCAGCCGCCTCCGGGGCGGGTGCGCAGGCCGGGCGCCTCGGTCAGGGCGATGAAGTCCGCCTCCTCCAGCCGCATCATGATCCGCGCCCGCCGATCCGCCCCGGTCCGCAGGGCGTAGGTTTGGGGACCGGCCGCCTCCAGCCAGCCGGTGGGCAAGGTCAGCAGGCGGCGCGCCCGCTCCAGTCGACGCCCCTCCGTCATGCCCGCAACTCGTAGCGCGGGCCGTCCAGCAGATCGTGGACGGAGCGCTCCATACGGTTCAGCAGGTCGTCCAGACCGGGGCGGTCGCGCTCATCCTCGGCCCAGCGGCAGGCCTGCGCCGCCGTCGCCCGGTTCAGGCCGAAGGCGTGGGCGACCCGCTCGATCGGCCAGCCGAAGGTCACATGCGCCAGATACATGGCCAGCCAGCGCGCGCGGCAGGCCTGCCCGGTGCGACGGGCGTTGCCGCTCATTCGCTCCACCGGCACCCCGGTCGCCGCGGCCACCATCTGCAGGGCCAGCCCGGCCTTCAGTTGATCCGCGCCCGACGTCGGCGCCCGATACAGGTCGTCCATGCCTCTCTCCATCATCATCGTTCAGCCGGTCTGAAGGCCGGTCTTGATATAGGACTATATTCCTGCGATGCGTCGATATTGGACGTATGGGCTCCCGGATGACCGATGTTTTTCGAAAAAAAATCGACTCGCTTGACTCGGGACTCTCGACGCCGATTCGCAAATCAGCCTAGATTCGCTGTTAACCAATCCCATTAACCCTTCTTAAGGTTTTGGGGGATTAACGTCCGAACAAGGTTACCCGGAAACGGGGCAGTAATATCTACGGCCAAGCTCTGCCTGGAGGGGCATCCATGCGCGTCCTGCTTATCGAAGATGATCACGCGACCGCGCAGAGCATCGAACTCATGCTGAAGTCGGAAGGCTTCAACGTCTATACGACGGACCTCGGTGAAGAGGGCATCGATCTCGGCAAGATCTACGACTACGATCTCATTCTTCTTGACCTGAACCTGCCGGACATGAACGGTCTGGAAGTCCTGCGCCAACTGCGCGTCGGCAAGGTCAACACGCCGGTGATGATCCTGTCGGGCACCTCGGAGATCGAGACCAAGGTCAAGACTTTCGGCGGCGGCGCCGACGACTACATGACCAAGCCCTTCCACAAGGACGAGCTGATCGCGCGCACCCACGCCGTGGTCCGTCGCTCGAAGGGTCACGCCCAGGCCATCATCCACACCGGCGAGATCGCCGTGAACCTGGACGCCAAGACGGTCGAGGTGAACAATCACCGCGTTCACCTGACGGGCAAGGAGTACCAGATGCTGGAGCTCCTCTCCCTGCGCAAGGGTACGACCCTGACCAAGGAGATGTTCCTGAACCACCTGTACGGCGGCATGGACGAGCCCGAGCTGAAGATCATCGACGTCTTCATCTGCAAACTGCGCAAGAAGCTGGCCACGGCCGCGGGCGGCAAGCACTATATCGAAACCGTCTGGGGCCGCGGCTACGTCCTGCGCGACCCGGCCGAAGGCGCGCAACCGGCTTCCGCCGCCGCCTGATCCTTCAGGGAAGAAACGTCAGAATACAGAGCGCCCGCCGGTCCTCCGGCGGGCGTTTTGCTGTTCGCGGGGCAAAAATGGTCAGCTTTGCCTAATTCTGTTCGCCGATCAGGTGAACATTGATCACATTTTTGAAACAGACCGCCTGAAGCATTGCAGCTTTCCGGCCTCGAGCGCATTTCCGTTTCGCCTCCCCGGCATAGTTGGAAACGCCGCCCCCCAAAGGGGCCACCGAAAGTAACAACAATGATTACCTCCAAGTCGCTGTTCACCAGCGCGGCCCTCGCCGCGCTGGCGTTTGTCGTCGCCACACCGGCCGCGGCCCAGTCCTATTATCTGCAGGAGCAATCCGCCCGCGGCGCCGGTCGCGCCTTCTCCGGCGAAGCCGCCGACACCGGCGTGTCCTCGCTGTGGTGGAACCCCGCCGCCATCGCCCGCAGCGGCCGTGAAGTCACCGTCGGCGTCCACGCCGTCGCCGTGAACTCGGAAGTCAGCAACGCCGGCTCGACCATCACCTATCCGGGCGGCGTCACCGTTCCGGTGGCCGGCGTCAGCTCGACCCAGAATCCGATCGAGAGCGGCATCGTGCCGAACTTCGCCATCTCGACCCCGATCGGCGACCGCTTCGCCGTCGGCCTGGCCATCGCCGCGCCCTACAACTTCACCACCAAATACGAGCCGACCTCCTTCGCTCGCTATGACGCCCTGACCTCGGAGCTGCGCTCGGCCAACGTCGGCCTGGTCGGCGCCATGCGCGTCACCGACTGGCTGGACCTCGGCGTCGGCGTCGACGCCCAGTATGTGAAGGCCAAGCTGACCTCGGCCCTGCCGAACCTGTCGCCGGCCCTGCCGGACGGCCTGTCCTCGCTGGAAGGCGACGGCTGGGACTACGGCTGGAACGTCGGCGCCCAGGCTCACTTCGGCAAGCTGGACCTCGGCCTCAGCTACCGCTCGGCCATCGAGCATGAGCTGGACGGTGATGTCGTGATCTCGGGCCTGCTCGGTCCGCTGGCCGGCAGCAACATCGCCACCGACGGCGTGGCGGGGTTCAGCACCCCGTCCTACATCGCCGCCTCGGTCCGTTATGCGGTCAATGATCGCCTGACCCTGAACGCCCAGGTCAACCGCATCGGCTGGTCCGAGTTCGACAACATCGACGTCGTCTATCCGGGCGGCGGCCAGACCCTGCGTCTGGACTACAAGGACGTCACCACCGGCGCCGTCGGCTTCGACTACGCCGCCAGCGACAAGCTGATCTTCCGTGGCGGCGTCGGCTACACCCCGACCCCGACCCGCGAGAACGAGCGCACCGCCCGCATTCCGGACTCGGACCGCTGGCTGATTTCGGGCGGCATGTCGGCCCAGGCGACCGAGCGCATGTGGGTGGACTTCGGCCTGACCTACATCGCCTTCTCGGACGGCGATGCCCACAGCGACCGGACCATCTACGGCGGCACCCCGGCGGCGGTTCAGTCCAGCCTGCGCGGCACGACCGAAGGCTACGGCCTGGTCTGGTCGCTCGGCACCCGGATGGCCTTCTGATCGAAGGCTGTCCTGCGGGCCGTTGATCGGCCCTCGGATGCAAAAACGCCCGCCGGAGTGATCCGGCGGGCGTCTCTGTTTTCAGCTCAAGCCGAGGGATCAGCCCTTGGCGGCGTAGCCCTTGCCGCCGTTCGACGGCTTGCGGCGACGTGGGCGGCGCTTCATCTCACCGACCGGCTTCGGCTCCCGGGCGGGCGGGGCCGAGGTGTGGCGCGGGTCGTTGTTGGTGTTGCGCGGCCGGTCGCGGGCCATCGGATCGAAGGCGCGTTCCGGGGTCGGGCGAGCGGCGGCGTCGCGGGCGCCGGCCTTGCGGACGCGGTGCGGCTGGCCGCCGCCTTCCAGCTTGATGCCGTCGCGACGCGGGTTGCGCGGGCCACGTTGCTGCTGCTGGCGATCCCCACGACCGTCATCCGGCATCGAGGCCTTGTTCTTCACGCCCGACGCCATGATCGACTGGTCCAGCAGGGCCAGCGACTTGTCGTTGCGGCGGTCGCTCGACGGGATCTTCTGACGCGTGACCTTCTCGATGTCCTTCAGCAGCTTCATCTCGTCGCCGGCGACGAAGCTGACGGCCGAACCGTCCTTGCCCGCGCGGGCCGTCCGGCCGATGCGGTGGACATAGGCTTCCGGCACATAGGGCAGCTCGAAGTTCACGACGTGCGACACGCCGTCCACGTCGATGCCGCGCGCGGCGATGTCGGTGGCGACCAGCACGCGCAGCTTGCCGGCCTTGAAGGCGGCCAGCGTGCGTTCACGCTGCGGCTGGGACTTGTTGCCGTGGATGGCGCCGGCCTCGACGCCGCCGGCTTCCAGATAGGCAGCGACCTTGTCGGCGCCGTGCTTGGTCTTGGTGAAGACCAGGCAGCGCGTGTACTCGGGATCGGCGAACATCTCGGTCAGCAGGGCGCGCTTGCGGCCTTGCTCGATGTGGATGACCGACTGGTTGATGCGCTCGACCGTGGTCGACTGCGGCGTCACCTGAACCTTGACCGGCTCTTTCAGCAGTTCACCCGCCAGCTTGCCGATCTCCGTCGGCATGGTGGCCGAGAAGAACAGGTTCTGACGCTTGGCCGGCATACGGCTGACGATCTGGCGGATCGGCTTGATGAAGCCGAGGTCCAGCATCTGGTCGGCCTCGTCCAGCACGAAGATTTCGGTGGCCGACAGGTCCAGGTTCTTCTGCTGGATGTGGTCCAGCAGACGGCCCGGCGCGGCGACCAGGATGTCGAGGCCCTGGTTCAGCGAACGTTCCTGCCCGCCGTACTTCACGCCGCCGAAGATGACGGCGACGCGGAAGCCCAGATGCTTGCCGTAGGCCTTGAAGCTTTCAGCGATCTGGGTGGCCAGTTCGCGCGTGGGCGACAGGACCAGGCAGCGGGTGGTGCGCGGCACAGGCGCGACGCGGTTGGCGGCCAGACGGTGCAGGATCGGCAGGGCGAAGGCGGCGGTCTTGCCGGTGCCCGTCTGGGCGATGCCCAGCAGGTCCTTGCCCAGCATCACGTCCGGGATGGATTTCTGCTGGATCGGGGTCGGGGTCTCATAGCCTTCCGCCTTCAGGGCGGTCAGCAGGGCCGGGTTCAGGCCCATGGAGTCAAAGGTGGTCTTGCTCACGGAGCGTCTTCTTTCGCATGCGGCGACACGCATCAGCCATGGCTCGAAAGCCGTCAGGGCCGCGCACCGCCAGTCCCGATGGGGCGCCTGAAAGGGGCCTTCGGGGTGGATCGGGCGCTACCCCGCGTGTCCGGGCAGCGAATGAATATGAGAGTCCGGCGGCTTCTACAGACAGGCTTCCGGGGAGGGAGGCCCACACGCGCTGGAGACGCCGGTAATCGCAAAATGCTGCGATGCAGCGAGCAGATGGGCCTGAAAGGTGTTCAAGTCAAGGCGTGGCTCAGTTCGCGCCCAGCAGCCCCACCGCCATATTGACCGTCAGGGCCACCACCACGGTGTTGAAGACGAAGGCCGTCAGGCTGTGCACGGTCGAGGTCCGGCGGATGCCCCGGTCGGTGATCTGCACGTCCGCCGTCTGCGACGCCACGCCGATGATCAGGGAGAAGTGCAGGAAGTCCCAGTAATCCGGCTCGGGGTCGTCGCCGGGAAACAGAAGCCCGCCCCGGTCGCCCTTCTCGCCCGGCGAATAGAAGACGTGGGCGTAGTGGAAGGCGAAGATGACGTGGACGAACAGCCAGGACAGGGCGACCGTCACCAGCGCCAGCACCGCCGGACCGCCGCCTCCGCTGGCCGCCTCGCCCACCACGACCACAACACTGCCGACCGCCGCGATCAGCGCCAGCGGCAGGATGGCCGGACCGGCTTCGTCCAGCGCCGAGGCGCGCTTGCGGATGGCGTCGGCCGATCGGGTGCGCAGCACCTTCGCCGCGCTTTCCAGCAGGAACAGACCGACCCCGATGTCCCACGCCAGCGCCACCTTCGACGGCCAACCGCCGGGCACGGGCCACAACACCCCCGACGCGGCGATCAGGACCAGCAGGGTCAGCGGCCAGTGAAGGCGAAACCAGTTCATGCGCTCACTCCATCACCTCTCCATCGCCCCTTCAAGGCGATGGGGAGGACAGATCGCGCAGCGATCAGGAGGGGGCGGCGCCTCCTGCTGACACCGAGCCGCCCTCTCCTGATCGACGCTCGCGCGTCGATCTAACTTCCATTCGCTTGAGGGCCAATGGAATGGTGAGGCATACGTCCAATTCTGACGCACCTACCTGATACCCTGCTGCCTACTGCCTTCCGCCCCCTCCGCCGATAGACGCCATGGACGGCATAGACTCCATAGACGGTGTATTTTCGCCGCCTCGACCGTCTCCGCCGTCTCACACCGATTACACTCTTCACACCCGGTTTTTCACGCGCACGAATTCCTCCCGCATCTGCGAAATCCGCTCGACTTCCCCGACGTGATCACGGAATGTTACAGCCTCACTTCGGAGACGCCCATGTCGATGACGCCGCGCGCTGGCCTGCAGGTCGCACAGGAACTGGCTGATTTCATTGAGCAAGAGGTGCTTCCGGGCATAGGCGTGGAGGCGGACCGGTTCTGGTCCGGCGCGGCGGACCTGCTGAACTGGGCCGCCGTCGAGAACGGCGCCCTGCTCAAGGTGCGCGATGAGCTTCAGGCCCGCATCGACGACTGGCACGCCGCTCGCGCCGGTCAACCGCAGGACCCCGCCGCCACCGTCCGCTTCCTGACCGACATCGGCTATCTGGTCCCCGAGCCCGCGCCCTTCGCCATCGCCACGACCCATGTGGACGCCGAGGTCGCGACCATGGCCGGGCCGCAACTGGTGGTGCCCGCGCTCAACGCCCGCTTCGTGCTGAACGCCGCCAACGCCCGCTGGGGCAGCCTCTATGACGCCCTGTACGGCACGGACGCGCTGGGCGACCTGCCGCCGCCCGGTCCCTATGACGCCGCGCGCGGCGCCCGCGTCGTGGCCCGCGCCAAGGCCTTCCTCGACGAGGCCGTGCCGCTGGAGAGCGGCTCCTGGGCCGACCTCGGCGACCCGTCGAACGGCATCGCGCTCAGGGACCCCGCCCAGTACGTCGGCCAGACCGACAAGGGCCGCGTCTTCCGTCACAACGGCCTGCACATCGAGGTCGTCTTCGACCCGTCCCATCCCATCGGCGCGACCGATCCCTCGGGCATCTCGGACGTGGTGCTGGAAGCGGCCCTGTCGACCATCGTGGACCTTGAGGACTCCATCGCCGCCGTCGATGCCGCCGACAAGGTCGCCGCCTACCGCAACTGGCTGGGCCTGATGACCGGCGAACTGGTCGAGACCTTCTCGAAGGGCGGTCAGTCCCTGACCCGCGCCCTGAACCCGGACAAGGCCGTCACCGCGCCGGACGGCGCGACCGTCACTCTGCCGGGCCGGTCGCTGCTGTTCGTCCGCAACGTCGGCCACCTGATGACCACCCCCGCCATCCGGCTGGCGGACGGGTCAGAGGTGTTCGAGGGTGTTCTGGACGGCCTGATCACCTCGGCCATCGGCGCTCATGACCTGAAGGGGCGGGGCCGCTTCCGCAACAGCCGTGAAGGCTCGATCTACATCGTCAAACCCAAGATGCACGGGCCGGACGAGGTCGGCTTCACCGACGCCCTGTTCGGTCGGGTCGAGGACATTCTGGGCCTGCCCCGCCACACCCTGAAGGTCGGGGTGATGGACGAGGAGCGCCGCACCTCCGCCAACCTCGCCGCCTGCCTGAAGCAGGTCGCGAACCGGCTGGTCTTCATCAACACCGGCTTCCTGGACCGCACGGGGGACGAGATCCACACCGCCATGCGCGGCGGCCCGGTGGTCCGCAAGGCCGAGATGAAGTCATCGGACTGGATCAGCGCCTATGAGGCCCGCAACGTGGCCATCGGTCTGACCTGTGGCCTGAACGGCAAGGCCCAGATCGGCAAGGGCATGTGGGCCGCCCCGGACCAGATGCAGGCCATGCTGGAACAGAAGGCCGCCCATCCGAAGACCGGCGCCAACACCGCCTGGGTGCCGTCGCCGACGGCGGCGACCCTGCACGCGCTCCACTACCACCAGACCGACGTCTTCGCCCTGCGCGAGGCCATCGCCGCCAGGCCGACGCCCGGCCTCGAACCCCTGCTGACCGCGCCTCTGGCGTCAGGCCGCAACTGGTCGGCGGAAGAGGTGACGGAGGAGCTGGAGAACAACGCGCAAGGATTGCTGGGCTATGTCGTCCGCTGGATCGATCAGGGCGTCGGCTGCTCCAAGGTGCCCGACATCCACGACGTCGGCCTGATGGAGGACCGGGCCACCCTGCGCATCTCGTCCCAGCACATGGCCAACTGGCTGCTGCACGGGGTCTGCACGGCCGAACAGGTGGACGCCGCCCTGCTGAAGATGGCCGCTCGCGTGGACGCCCAGAACGCGGGCGATCCGCTCTACGAGCCCATGGCGACCAACCCGTCCGGCAGCATCGCCTTCAGGGCCGCGCGCGCGCTGGTCTTCGAGGGCGTCCAGCAGCCCAGCGGCTACACCGAGCCCCTGCTGCACCGGTTCCGGGCGGAGAAGAAGGCCGGGTAGGGACAACCTGAGGCCGAGCGCCATCCCTCCTCTCCGCCGAACTAATCCCCAATCCCCAGTCCCTAATCCCTCGACCCTACTGCTCGCTCCCCGAGCGCCACAGGTTGTTGGTCAGCGGCTCCAGCAGATAGGCCAGCGCCGTGCGCTTGCGCAGCAGGATGACCACCTCGACCGGGGCGCCGGGACGCAGGCTGTCCGCGGTGCGACCCAGCTTGTGCAACTCGGCCGCCGGGACGACGATCTCGGCGCGGTAGAAGGCTCGTCCCGTCTCCTCGACGGTGAAGCTGTCGCCCGAGATGTTGGTCACCCGGCCGCGGATGATCGGCGGATTGCGCTCGCGCAGGCCGGTGAACTTCACCTCGGTCTCCTGACCGACCTGAAGGTTGTCGATATCGGTCGGCTCGACCTCGGCCACGATGACCTGCGAGGCGTCGCGCGGGACGATCTCCATCAGGGTCTGGCCCGCCTGAACGACGCCCCCCTGGGTGAATATGGTCAGGCCCACGACCTGACCGGTCGCCGGGGCCCGCACCTCGCTGCGCGCGATCTGGTTGCGCAGCTCGGTCATGCGGGGGCGCAGTTCGTTCAGCTGGATGTCGATCTGGCGCAGCTGGTCGGCGACGTCCTCGCCCATCTTGGTGTTGACCCCGGCCATCTGCAGCCGGGTCTCGCCGACGGCCTCGCGCGAACGGGCGATCTGGGCGCGCAGCGAGCCCAGTTCCCCGTCCAGCTGGGCCGCGGTGCGTTCCAGCGCGCGCACGCGGGTCTGGGGCGCATAGCCCTGCGCGGCCAGCCCCCGCATGCCGGTCAGCTCTTCCTGGATCAGGCGCTGCTGCTCGATGTTGGATTCGATCTGCCGCTCATAACCGTCGATCTGGTCGTTCAGCTGGGCGATCCGCTGGACCAGCACGCCGGTCTCGGTCGAACGTCCGGTGCGACGCGCGCCGAACTGCAGCTGCTGGATACGCAGGGACTCCTGCGCCAGCGCCGCATCCTCGGGCGGCAGGTTGGCGAACTCGGCGGGCGTAGGGATGGAGCCCAGACCGTCCCGTTCGGCCACCAGACGCGAACGCTGGGCCAGCAGGGCGTAGACCTGGCCGGCGACGCCGCGCTCGGTCGCCCGCAGTTCGCCGCTGGACAGGGTCAGCAGGATCTGGCCGCGCTGGACCGTATCGCCTTCGCGGACATGCAGGGCGCTGACCACGCCGCCCTCGCGGTGCTGCACCGCCTGCCGGTTGCCGGACACCGAGATCTGGCCCTTGGCGAAGGCGCCCGCATCCAGGGGCGCCAGGGCGGCCCACCCCATGAACAGGACGAAGAACAGGACGATGATCGCCCCGCCGATCCGCAGCTCCAGCCTGGGGGCGTCGGTGACGATCAGCGGCTTCTCGGGCGCGCCGGCGCCGGGGATCGCGATCGGCGTCGCCGAGGCGGCGGCGCCCGGCGGCAGGGTGGCCGGGGTCCGGGGCGGGGCGGCGTCGGTCATTGGCTACGTCGCGGCGGCTGCGGCGCGGCAGATGCCGGAGCCTGTTGTTGCGCCGGGGCCGAAGTCGGGGCGGCGCCCGGAGCGGCGGGGCGTTGCGGGGCGGGGCCGGGCTGGCCGGGAGCGCGCGGGGCGGTGGCGCGCATCTTCTCCAGCACCTCCTCGCGGGGGCCTTCGAGTTGAACCATGCCGTCACGCATCATCAGCAGGCGGTCGACGCGAGCCAGCACGCCCGCGCGGTGGGCGATGATGACCACGGCGGCGCCACGGGCCGAGGCGCCGATGATCGCCTGCATCAGCGCGGCCTCGCCCTCCTGATCCAGATTGGAGTTCGGCTCGTCGAGCACCAGCAGGACCGGGTCGTCGTACAGGGCGCGGGCCAGCGCCACCCGCTGCGCCTGACCTGCCGACAGCCCCTGACCGAAGGGCCCGAGCAGGGTGTCATAGCCGTTGGGCAGGCGCAGGATCAGCTCATGCGCCCCCGCGGCCATGGCGGCTTTCACAGCGCCCCGGTCGGCGACCTCCTGATCCACGCCGACGGCGGTGGAGAAGCGCGAGATATTGTCCTTGATGGTCCCCGCGAACAGGCTGGGGACCTGCGGCAGGTAGCCGATCCAGCGCGCCAGCTCATCGCCCTCCCGGGCATCATATTCGGCGCCGTCCAGACGGATGGCGCCGGCCTGCGGCTTCAGCGCCCCGGCCAGCACGCGGGCGAGGGTGGTCTTGCCCGAGCCGCTGGCTCCGACGACGCCCAGCGTCTGGCCTGGTTGCAGCGAGAAGGCGACGCCGCGCAGCTGCGGGTTTTCGGTGTCGGGGAATTTGACCGAAACCCCCTCGACCTGAAGCCGTCCGCGCGGATCGGGCAGGGCGGTGCGCTCGCGCTCGACCGAGGCGGTGCTGGCGAACAGGTCGGTCAGGGTCTTCCAGCTGGCCTTGCCCTGAACCAGCGACGGCCAGACGCCGACCAGCAGCTCCACCGGCGCGACCGCGCGGCTCAGCAGCACCGACGAGGCGATGATGGAGCCCTGCGAGATTTCACCCTTCACCGCCAGATAGGCGGCCAGACCCAAGGCGGCCGACTGCATCACCAACCGCAGGAACTTGATCGCGCCCGAGTAGCGACCGCCGGCCAGCTGGGCGTCGGCCTGGGCCGCTGTCGCCTGACGGCGCTGCTCGATCTGGCGCGAGATGGACGACTGGCGCATGCCCAGGGCGCGGACGACCTCGGCCTGCCCGGCGATGGCCTCCTGCGAGGCGTAGGCGTGGTTCTGGGACTGGATCGACTTGGCCAGACGCGGGCGGGTGTCCCGCTCGTTCAACCAGGCGAGGGTGAACAGCGTCCCTCCGCCGACCAGCGTCAGCACGCCGATGGCCGGGTGCAGCAGGAAGCAGCACGCCAGATAGATCGGGGTCCAGGGCGCGTCGAACATCGCCAGCATGCCCTGACCGCCGATAGCGCCGCGCACATTGTCGAACTCACGCAGGGCCTGGGTCGACGGCGCCTTGGCCTGCAGGTCCATGACCCGTTGCAGCACCTTGGCCGACAACAGACGGTCCAGCCGAAGGCCCGCGCGCAGCATCAGCCGTCCACGCAGCCAGTCCAGCGCGGCCAGCGAGGCGAGGGCGGCCACGGCGACGAGGGTGACCAGCCACAAGGTCTCGATCCCGCCGGTCGGCACGACCCGGTCGTAGACCTGCATCATGTAGAGGGTCGGCGTCAGGTAGAGCAGATTGACCAGCGCCGAGAAGACGGCCGCCCAGATGAAGTGCGACTTGCACGCCTTCAACGCTTCGGCGAGGGGCTCGGTCCCCGGCTTGCTGGGAAGCAGGTTTTTCAGCACGGGCGGGGTCGGGTCCTGCGGTTGTCCGGGCTCATTCTAACCCGTTGGCGGTTCAAGACATAGTGGTCAGGCTCAAACGCCTGCAAGGCGCGCGCCGAACCGGTTCCGGACAGCGTTTGTGACCCAACTTTAACTTGCCGCTCACCCGTCCGCGCGACACGGTGCAGGCCGTTATTCTGAGGGGGACGCCATGCTGACCATCGAGAACCTGACCCACGTCTACGGGAACGGGACACACGCTCTGGACGGCGTCAACCTGACGATCCCCAAGGGCATGTTCGGCCTGCTGGGGCCCAACGGCGCGGGCAAGTCGACCCTGATGCGCTCGATCGCCACCCTCCAGACCCCGACCTCGGGCTCGATCCGGTTCGGCGACATCGACGTCATCGCCGAGCCGGAAAAGCTGCGCCGGGTGCTGGGCTATCTGCCGCAAGACTTCGGCGTCTATCCGCGCGTGTCGGCCTACGACATGCTGGACCACATGGCCGTGCTGAAGGGCATCGCCAACGGCAAGGAGCGCAAGGCGACCGTCGAGGCGCTGCTGAATCAGGTGAACCTGTGGCCGGTGCGCGGCAAGGCGCTGGCCGGCTTCTCGGGCGGCATGCGCCAGCGCTTCGGCATCGCCCAGGCCCTGATCGGCAACCCCGAACTGATCATCGTCGACGAGCCCACCGCCGGTCTGGACCCGGAGGAGCGCAATCGCTTCCTGAACCTGCTGGCCGAGGTCGGCGAGAACGTGGTCGTCATCCTGTCGACCCACATCGTCGGCGACGTGACCGACCTGTGCCCGCGTATGGCGGTGCTGGCGGGCGGCAAGATCCAGCTGGAAGGCGTGCCGACCGATCTTCAGCACACGCTGGAGGGCCGTATCTGGAAACGCGCCATCGACAAGGCCGAGCTGCCGGACTTCCGCAAGCGGTACGAGGTGATCTCCACCCGTCTGCAGGCCGGCCGCACCGTCATCCACGTGCTGGCCGACGGACATCCGGGCGATGGTTTCGAGGGCGCGCCGGGCGGGCTTGAGGATGTCTATATGGCGA
This sequence comes from Brevundimonas sp. FG8, assembly GCF_057808845.1. Classification (NCBI taxonomy): domain Bacteria; kingdom Pseudomonadati; phylum Pseudomonadota; class Alphaproteobacteria; order Caulobacterales; family Caulobacteraceae; genus Brevundimonas; species Brevundimonas sp. FG8. Next base: position 308,540 of record NZ_JBMDIU010000001.1, read on the forward strand.
CCGTCGCCAAGTCGCGTAAAGCGGCCTGAGGCGCCCCGGCATGTTTGGAAAGATCGCCAGCTTCGAATTCCGCTACCAACTGCGCCAGCCGGCGTTCTGGGTCATCGCCATCGTCTTCGGTCTGCTCGCCTTCGGCGCGGTCGCCAGTGACAACGTCTCGATCGGGTCGGGCGGCAACGTGCACCGTAACGCGCCCTATGCGCTGGCGGTGGCGCACATCATCTTCAACGTCTTCTTCATGCTGGCGACGACCGCCATCGTGGCGAACGTCGTGGCGCGGGACACCCAGACCGGCTTCGGCCCGATGATCCAGAGCACCCGGATCACCAAGGGCGCCTATCTGTACGGCCGCTTCCTCGGCGCCTTCGGGGCTGTGGCGCTCTGCTATCTGAGCATCGCCATCGGCACCATGGCCGGGACCCTGATGCCGTGGGTCGATCCCGAAACCGTGGGCGCGTTCCGTCCGCTGGACTACCTGTATGCCTATGGCGTCTTCGGCCTGACCGGGCTGTTCCTCACCTCCGCCCTGTTCTTCGCCCTCGCGACGGTGACCCGGTCGATGATGGCGACCTATGTGGGCGTGGTCGCGGTGCTTATCGTCTATCTGGCGACCACGGGGACGTTGGGGTCGCGCCCCGAGTTCGAGACGGCGCTGGCCTGGGGCGAGCCTTTCGGCAGCGGCGCCTATTCGCTGGTGACGAAGTACTGGACCGCCGCCGAGCGCAACACGCTCAATGCGCCGCTGGAAGGCGTGCTGCTCTGGAACCGGGTGATCTGGACCGCAATCGGAGCAGGGCTGTTGGCGGCGGCCTATGCCCTGTACCGTCCGGCCGCCAAGGGTGCGAAGCCCCGGAAACAGGAGCGTCTGCGCGCCCTCGCCGAGGCGGAAACCTCGACCCCGATCCAGCCGGGCGCCTTGCCCGCGCCGAGCTACGGCTTCGCCGCCGGCTGGGCCCGATTGGTCAAGCGCACGGCGTTCGAAGTGTCGATGGTGTTCAGGAGCCCGGCCTATCTGGTGCTGATCTTCCTCGGCTTCGCCTTCGCGATGACGACCCTGTTCTTCACGGGCGAGATCTACGGCGCGCCGCTGCTGCTGGTGACCCGCGTCGTGATCACCGGTCTGGTCGGCGCCTTCGGCCTGATCTCCATCGTCATCGCCATCTACTATTCCGGCGAGCTGGTCTGGCGGGATCGGGACCGGAAGTTCCACGAGATCATCGACGCCACCTCGACGCCCGACTGGACTTTCCTTGTGCCCAAGACGCTGGCGCTGGCGCTGGTGCTGGTCTCGACCGCGCTGGTCGGCGTTCTGGCGGGTGTCGTGACGCAGGCCATCAAGGGCTACACCGACTTCGAGTTCGGCAAATACCTGCTCTGGTACGTCGTTCCGCAGGCCGTCAGCTTCAGCCTGCTGGCCGTGCTGGCGATCTTCGTGCAGGCCCTGTCGCCCAACAAGTTCGTCGGCTGGGCGATCATGGTCGTCTACATGATCTCGACCATCGTGCTGTCGAACCTCGGCTTCGACCATGTGCTGTACAGCTACGGTCGCGGCATCGGCGTGCCGCTGTCGGACATGAACGGCACGGGCAAGTTCGCGGGCTTCAACGCCTGGCTGGACGCCTACTGGACCGCCTTCGCCATCCTCCTGCTGGTCATCGGGTACGGCCTGTGGCGTAGGGGAACCGAGAGCCGACTGATGCCCCGCCTGAAGCGGTTTCCGCGTCGGCTGGCCGGTCCGGCCGGCCTGATCGGCGGCGCGGCGCTTGCCGCGTTCATCGGCTTGGGCGTCTATATCTTCATCAACACCAACGTCTGGAACGAGTACCGCACGGACAAGCAGACCGAGCAGCTTCAGGCCGACGCCGAGAAGACCCTGCTGCGCTACGAGACCACGCCGCAGCCGTCGGTCGTGGATGTGCGGATGAACCTCGATCTGCACCCCCACGCCCCCAGCCTGACCGCTGCCGGAGCCTATGTGCTGGAGAACCGGACCGCCGCTCCGCTGCGCGAGGTGCACCTGCGCTGGAACGACGATCTGGACATGGAGCGGCTGACGGTCGAGGGCGCGAGCGTGGCCCGCGACTGGCCGGAATTCAGCTACCGCATCTATCGCTTCAACACGCCGATGCAGCCCGGCGAGCGCCGCACGGTTCATTTCGAGAGCGTGCTGGCCCAACGCGGCTTCATGAACAGCGGCAACACCACCCGGATCGTCGACAACGGGACCTTCGTGAACAATTTCGAGTTCGCGCCGATGGTCGGCATGAGCCGTGACGGCCTGCTGAGCGACCGGACCAAGCGCCGCAAGCACGGCCTGCCGGCCGAGCTGCGCCCGGCCAAGGTCGAGGACGAGAGCGCCCGCGCGCGCAACTACATCGGCGCCGACTGGGTGACGGCCGACATCACCGTCACGACCGACGCCGACCAGACGGTGGTCGCGCCGGGCGACATGCGTTCGGACACGGTGGCCAATGGCCGTCGGACCTCGCGCTTCGTCACCGAAGCCCCGGTGCTGAACTTCTTCTCGGTCCAGTCGGCCCACTACGCCCAGACCCGTCGGGTGCATGACGGGGTGGAGATGGTGGTCTTCCACGACCCCGCCCACACCCGCAACGTGCCGCGCATGCTGAACGCCCTGTCCAGCTCGCTGGACTATTTCCAGGCCAACTTCAGCCCGTACCAGTTCAAGCAGGCGCGGATCGTGGAATTCCCGGACTATGCCTCCTTCGCGCAGTCCTATCCGAACACCTTCGCCTGGTCGGAAGGGTTGGGCTTCATCGCCGACCTGCGCGATCCGACGAAGATCGACTATGTCACCTATGTCGCGGCCCACGAGTTCGCGCACCAATGGTGGGCGCACCAGGTCGTCGGTTCCGACCAGCAGGGCATGACCCTGCTGTCCGAGACCCTCGCGCAGTATTCGGCGCTGATGGTCATGGAGAAGATGTACGGCAGGGATCAGATCCGCCGCTTCCTCAAGTTCGAACTGGACCGCTATCTGCGCTCGCGCGGCACCGAACGGCTGGAAGAGCTGCCGCTGTATCGCGTCGAGAACCAGCAGTACGTCCACTATCGCAAGGGCGCGCTGGTCATGTACCTGCTGCGGGACCAGCTGGGGGAGGACACGGTCAACCGCGCCCTGCGCCGGGTGCTGGCCCAGTACGCCTTCAAGGGGGCGCCCTATGCGCGCTCGCTGGACCTGATCGCCGCCCTGCGGGCCGAGGCTCCGGCGGACAAGCAGGCGCTGATCACCGACCTGCTGGAGAAGATCACCCTCTACGACATCAAGACGACCGGGGTGACGGCCACGCGCCGTCAGGACGGCCGCTGGGATGTCGCGGTCACTGTGGACGCCCGCAAGCTCTATGCGGACGGTCAGGGCAAGGAGACCGACGCCCCGCTGAACGAGCAGATCGACATCGGCCTGTTCACCGCGGAACCGGGCAAGGGCGCGTTCAGCCAGACGGACGTGATCCTGCTGGAGCGTCGTCCGATCCGGACGGGGGTGCAGACCCTCCGCTTTATCACCACACGCGAGCCGAAGTTCGCGGGCGCCGATCCGTACAACAAGTGGATCGACCGCAACTCCGACGACAACGTCCGGGCGGTGGGGTAGCGCCGGATCGGAAACAGCAACGGGCCCGGACGCGATCGCATCCGGGCCCGTTTTACATGATGCCGTGGCGCACTAGCGCGTCCCGAACAGCCGGTCGCCCGCGTCGCCCAGACCCGGAACGATGTAGCCATGATCGTTCAGCCGCTCATCGACGGCCGCGGCCCAGATCGGCACGTCGGGGTGCCAGCCGCGCAGCCGCTCCAGCCCCTCGGGCGAGGCGACCAGACAGACGAAGCGCAGGTTGGTTACGCCCCGCTCCTTCAGCCGCTCGATGGCCGCGACCGCCGTATTGGCCGTGGCCAGCATGGGGTCGATGACGATGCAGAGGCGGTCGGACACGTCCTCGGGCGCGCGGAAATAGTACTCGACCGCCTCCAGCGTCTCGGGCTCGCGATACAGGCCGACATGGCCGACGCGGGCGGACGGGACGAGGTCCAGCATACCCTCGACCAGCCCCAGACCGGCGCGCAGGATCGGCACGAAGACCAGCTTCTTGCCCTCGATCTTCTGGCCGGTAGTGGGGCCCACCGGCGTCTCGACCGGATAGTCTTCCAACGGCAGGTCGCGAGTGACCTCGTAGCAGAGCAGGGTCGAAATCTCGCGCAGCAGGGCGCGGAAGCGGGCGGTGGAGGTGTCCTTCGCCCGCATGATCGACAGCTTGTGGGCGACCAGCGGGTGATCGACGACGGTGACCCCGTCCATCTTGAAGGCGGCTTTCGGCATCAGAAGACGGTCCCGTCGGAGAGGATGGTCAGGGGCGGTCCGCCCCCCGGTCGGCGTTCGGCGGCGGCGCGGCGACCGGCCGCCCAGGTGCCGCCCTCCAGCACGCTGGCCAACGGCATGGCCTCCGCGCTGACGCCCAGCTCAGTTCGCACCAGAGCCGCGATCCTGTCCAGCAGGGCCACGGTCATGGCGCGCCAGCCGACCACCAGCGGATCGGATACCGGCCACGGCATTTCCGCGTCCGCAGGGTTCTTCAGCGTCAAGACGCCGAGGTCGGTGAACAGGCCGCCGTTGCGGTATTCCGCCAGCCCGGTCAGGCCGTCCAGATCCACCACCTTCAGACCCGCAGTCTGAAGCGGCTCGACCAGCGAATAGCTGAGCCACTGGGACAGTTTGTGGATCGGGACCAGACCGTCGGTGGTGTCATCGCGCTTCATCGCCGGATGCTTCCAGCAGTCGCCCAGATCGACGCCGCCGAGGCTCAGCCGGTCCTGCCAGACCGGACCGAAAGCTTCGAGCAACAGTTCCAGAATGGCGGGGGCGGGCAGGGCGCCGTCGCTCGCCTGACCGATCAGCAAGTCGGCCAGTCCGCCCGGGCGGGGCGTGTCCGCCGTCGCGAACAGGTCGGGGCGTTTCAGGCATTGCTCGCCGAGACGGCGCAGCAGGCCCGCGCGGCCTTCAAGTCCGACCAATGGGTTGTCGTCCGAGACTTGGAACCCCTCCGCCAGATCGTCGGCGGACAGGCGGGCGAGCGCGTCGGCGTCCACCCGCCAGGGATCGCTCGGTGTGGACGAGAAGGCGCCCGCTTCGAACATCCGCAGGCTGGCGATGGCCAGTCCTTCGGAGCGGGTCAGGGTCTTGCCGGTGCGCGTGTCATGATAGCTCCAGCCGGGGCCGGAGCCGGCGTCCAGGAGCACGGAGACGATGACCAGATCGAACTCGGTCCGCGCGCGGTTGGCGGCGTCGGGCCAGGCCCGGCTCTCGGCCACCGGACCCCACAGGTCCACGCCATCGACGGCGAAATGCCGCCAGCGGGCATGGAAGGGTACGGCCAGCGTCGGATACTGGTCGCGGATGACGGCGGCGACATAGCGGGCCGTTTCCGGGAGTCGGTCGAGATCGACACGCCAGTGGTCGAGCCCGCCCGCGATGCCGATCTCCAGCATCTCACGGGCGCGCTCGCGGACGGCGGCGGCGGTCAGCAGGCCCTTTGCAAGCAGGATGGGCGCCTGCGCCGTTTCAGAACTGCTCAAGGTCGCGGCCCACCACGCGGGTCAATTCGTCAGCGGACTTGGCGCCTTCGGGGGTGAAGTAGCCGGCGGCCTTCTTGGCCTCCATTTCCACCGAGGCGTCAGGCGGGATCAGGTAATCGGGGATCGGCACGCGCTCGCCGATCTCGATGCCCGAGCCGGTCAGGGCGTCGTGCTTCATGTTGGACATGGAGACGAAGCGGTCGATCTTCGTGATGCCCAACCAATGCAGCACATCGGGCATCAATTGCTGGAAGCGGGCGTCCTGCACCCCGGCGACGCATTCGGTGCGCTCGAAATAGGTCGCCGCCTGATCACCGCCGGGCTGGCGTTTGCGGGCGTTGTAGACGAGGAATTTCGTCACCTCGCCGAGGGCCCGCCCCTCCTTGCGGTTGTAGACGATCAGACCCGCGCCGCCGTTCTGGGCCTCCTGAACGCATTCCTCGATCCCGTGGGTCAGATAGGGGCGACAGGTGCAGATGTCGGAGCCGAACACGTCCGAGCCGTTGCACTCGTCATGCACCCGGCAGGTCAGGCGGCGCGCCGGGTCGGCGATCGCGGCCGGATCGCCGAAGATATACAGGGTGATGCCGCCGATGGGGGGCAGGAAGACCTTGATGTCCGGGCGGGTGACGAGGTCGGCGTACATCCCGCCGGTCTGCTCGAACAGGGTGCGGCGCAGGGCGGTCTCGGTGACGCCGAAGCGTTCCGCGATGCCGGGCAGATACCAGACCGGATCGACGGCGGCCTTGGTCACCGCCACATCGCCGGTTTCGTGCACCACGGTCCCGTCGACCTTGATGCGGCCCGCGGCGATGGCCTCGTTGATCTCGCCGAGCTGAAGGCGGGCCCTGGTCACGGCGATGGTGGGGCGGATATCGACACCGTCCTGAATCTCGGTCGCGAAGTCCTCGGCCACGCGGGCGCCCCACGGGTCCAGCGAGACGATCTTGCCGCCATCGGTCCACTGCGGGAACGGCCCCATGGGCGTGGTCGGCGCGGTGTTGGTCAGGTCCGGGCGGTTGTTCGCGCTCATCGCCCCGGATGAAACGGCTAGCGCGCGATAGACCGAATAGGCGCCGCCATGGGCGCCGATGGCGTTGCGGTCCGGCCCGGCATTGACGGTGCCGATCACCGGCCCCCGTTCACGGGCGGTAGGGGCGCCCCACTGGACGGGGAAGCGGGACGCGGTTCCCGCGCCGGGGTGGGAGTTGAGCCGGATATGGCTCGGTCGGTTCGACATGTTTCCTCACTCGTCCCGGCCTGTTGTTTTTTCTTGCGCCGGACTCGTCAGGACACACCCGGAACGGGAGCTTGTCCAGTGGCGTCAACGACGGGCACCCTCCGCCCGTGCTCCGTGACCGCGAGATTGCGCCGCGCGTGAGGCATGACGTCCGCGCGGCCTGCCGGCGCTTGACCGCCCAGGTCGTGCGGGCGCTGATCGGGGCATGACGGAAACTCCCCCTCTTTCGGCGGTCGTGATCGGCGCGTCAGGCGGTCTGGGCGCGGCCATGGTCGCGGCGCTGGAGGCGTCGGGTCGCTTCAATCATGTCCATGCCTTGTCCCGATCAACCGGGTTGGACCTGGAAGACGAGGCGTCGATCGCCGCCGCCGCCGCCGGCCTCAAGGACGGGCCGCCCCTCGGCCTCGTGCTCGTGGCGACCGGCGTGCTGCACTCCGGCGCCGAACCTGAGCGGAGCTATCGCGCGCTGGACCCCGCACACATGGCGCGGGACTACCGGGTCAACACCATCGGCCCGGCGCTGGTCGCCAAGCACGTCCTGCCGTTGCTGCCACGCGATCAGCGGTCCGTCTTCGCGGTTCTGTCGGCCCGGGTCGGGTCTATCGGCGACAACCGGCTGGGCGGCTGGCACAGCTATCGGGCGTCAAAGGCGGCGCTGAACATGATCCTGCGCAATCTGGCGATCGAAATGGCCCGCACCCATCCGCAGGCGGTGGTGGCGGGTCTGCATCCCGGAACGGTGGACACCAGGCTGAGCGCGCCGTTCCAGCGCGGGGTGAAGCCGGACAAGCTGTTCAGCCCCGCGCAGTCCGCCGCCTGTCTGCTGGAGGTGATCGACGGCCTCAAGCCGCATGACAGCGGCGGCGTGTTCGCGTGGGACGGCGTGCGGATACCTGAGTGAGGCCTGTCCAGGCGACGGAAAGGGGATGGAACTCCCGCATATTGACTCCCTCGCACAGTATGTCGCATACACTGTGTGTCACACACTATGTGACGTAGCAGGGGGGCGGCGTGAGCGTCGAACCGGAACTTTTTGAAAGCATGCGGCTGGAGTTGCGCCGTGGATCGCTGGTGCTGGCGGTGCTCGCCTGCCTGCGGACCGAACGGTACGGCTACACCCTGCGTCAGGCGCTTGCGGCGGACGGGCTGGAGATGGAGGAGTCCACCCTCTACCCGCTGCTGCGCCGGCTGGAGAGCCAGGGGCTGCTGCAAAGCGAATGGCGTGAGGAAGAGAAGCGGAAGAAGCGCTTCTACGTCCTGTCGCCCATGGGCGTGTCGATGCTGGCCGCCCTGACCGACGAATGGCGGGGCATCAGCGCCTCGCTCGAAAAACTTCTCTGAACATCCAGGACGAGGGGAAAGCCTGATGGACCTGATTGACCGCTATCTGAACGCCGTCGCCGCCCAGCTGCCGCAAAGCCAGCGGGCGGACATCATCGCCGAACTGCGGGACATGATCCTGAGCCGGTTCGAGGAGAAGGAGGAGGTCCTGGGCCGCCCCCTGACCGAGGCCGAGCAGGAGGGCATCCTGCGCGACATCGGCCACCCGCTGGCCGTCGCCGCCCGCTACGGCTCGGGGCCGCAGCATATCGTGGGGCCGGAGCTTTATCCGTGGTGGATGTTCGGCGTTCGCGCCGGTCTGATCGCCGTCGTCGCCATCACCGTGCTTGGCGCGATTGTGCGGGTCGTCGTCGGTGACGTCGAGGTGGGCCGCGCCATCGGGCAGGCCTTCAGCAGCATCTTCAATGGAGCCATCAGTCTGATCGGCTTCGCGACGCTGGGCGCCTACATCATCGAGCGTCAAAAGGAGAAGCCGCGCTTCCTGCGGGAATGGCGGGTGAAGGACCTGGGCCTGTTCGAGTTCGGCGGAAATCTGAACGCCGAGGCCGTGTCGCGGGGGCTCAGCGAGGGCGACTGGAGCGGCGAGCCCGCCAAGCCCGCCAAGGGGAAGCGCGGGTCATCGCCCACGGTCCGGGCGCTCGGCAGCGCCGTGGGCTGGGGCGTGGTCCTGCTCTGGTGGATCGGTTGGCTGCCGCTGACCCACACAACGCCGCAAGATCTGGGCGCGGTGGTGAGCGGCGTCGACTACGGCCGGATGCTGGGCGAGATGCACCAGCTTCTCTACTGGCCGGTGATCGTCTTCGCCGTTGTGAGGATCGCCTTCGACCTGACCCGCGCCCTGCATCCGAAAGGCGTGCGCTTCACGGCCTTGGGCGACATCGGCTTCGGCTTGGCGGAAGCCGCCCTGTTCGTCTGGGTTTGGCTGTACTCCCCGATGTCGCCGGTGGTCTTCGTGCCGGACGTGGAGAGCTTTATCGAGCGGGTTCGTGTCATGTTCGCGAATGGCTGGTGGCCCCTGTCCAGCATCCTGATGCTCTGCGTCGCCCTCGGCTTCATCATCGCGGTGTCGAAGATCGTGGGCGCCGCGGGGCGGCTGATCACCGGCAAGGACAGCCGGATGCCCCACGCATCGAACTGAACCCTCGGGCGTTAGGCCCCGGCGGCCATCCGGCCGCCGGGGTTTTTCGTGGATGGGGCAGGCGTGACGCTGCAGCAGGGGCTGGCCTTCGGGCTGGTGGGTTTGACCATTGTCGCCTTCATATGGGGGCGGTTTCGCTATGACCTGATCGCGCTGGGCGCCCTCGTGCTGGGCCTCGCTATCGGGGTGATCCCGGCCGAGGCGGCCTTCGACGGCTTCCGCAACGATGTGACGGTCATTATCGCCGCGGCCCTGGTGGTCAGTGCCGCCTTCGCGCGGTCCGGCATTGTCGAGATGGCGCTGAAGCGGGTGCTGCCCCTGCTGAAGACCGAACGCAGCCAGACACCGGTGCTGACCGTCGCGGTCACCCTGCTGTCGATGGTGACGAAGAATGTCGGCGCGCTGGCGATCATGATGCCGGTGGCCCTTCAGGTCAGCCGCAAGACCGGATCGTCTCCCTCGCGCCTGCTGATGCCGATGGCGTTCGGAGCGATGGCGGGCGGGATGGTCACGCTGGTCGGCACGGCGCCCAACATCATTGTGGCCGAGGTGCGCGCCGATCTGCTGGGTCAGCCCTTCGGCATGTACGACTATGCGCCCGTGGGACTGGCCCTGACGGCGATGGCGCTGGTGTTTCTGGCGTTCGGCTATCGGCTGCTGCCGACGGATCGCAAGGGCGCGGTCGGGCTGGGAGAGGCGCTGGCGGCGAACGGCTACGCGACCGAGGCGCGGGCTCCCGAAGGCTGGACCTCGCCAAACCCTACCATCAAGGGCCTGTCGATGGTGGGGGACGGAGAGGTGCGCATCCTGGCCCTCATCCGGGGACAGAAACGCACCGCTAATCCGCGCGGCAATCACAAGGTTCTGCCCGGGGACACCCTGTTGATCGAAGGCGGTCCGGCGGCGCTGGAAAGCTTCCTGACCGCCAGCCATCTGCAATTGGTCCGGGAGGATCGTCCGGTGATGCTGGAGCAGCCGACTGACGAGGTGCAGGTGATCGAGGCGGTGATCGGCCGCAACTCGCCCCTGTCGGGCCAGTCGGTGCGGGCGGCGGACCTTTACGGCCAGTACGGGGTCAATCTGATCGGCGTGTCGCGCAGCGGCTATGAATTGACCCAGAAACTGAGGTCCGCCCGGCTGCAGGCGGGCGACGTCATCCTGCTGCAGGGCGGGGAGGCGGGCCTGCCGACGGCTCTGAAGGCGCTGGACCTGCTGCCGCTGGCCGAGCGGGAGGTGCGGCTGGGCAGTGTGCGCAAACGCTTCCTGCCGGCGGTGGTGCTGGCCATCGCCATGACGCTAGTCGGCTTTGGCGTGCTCCCGGTCGCCATCGCCTTCTTCGGCGCGGCGGTGGTGATCGTCGCGCTGGGCGGGCTGAAGATGCGTGAGGCCTATGGGGCGCTGGACGGGCCTCTGCTGATCCTGATCGCCTGCCTGATCCCCGTTTCCGACGCCATCCAGAAGACTGGCGGCGCGGACCTGATCGCGGCGGGAATGAGCGGCCTGTTCACCCATCTGCCGGGCGTGCTGGCGGTCGGCGGGTTGATGCTGGCCTCGATGGCCGTGACGCCGTTCCTGAACAACGCCGCGACGGTGCTGATCGTCGCCCCCATCGGGGCCAGTCTGGCGACGCAGCTGGGTTACAATCCCAACGCCTTCCTGATGGCGGTGGCGGTCGGCGCGGCCTGCGATTTCCTGACCCCCATCGGCCACCAGTGCAACACGCTGGTGATGGGGCCGGGCGGGTATCGGTTCGGGGATTATGCACGGCTGGGCGCGCCGCTGAGCCTGCTGGTGCTGCTGGCGGGGCCGCCGCTGATCCTGATGGTGTGGCCGTTGTAGATCGCCGAGCGGAGCTTGGGGCGCCCCCTTCAGTGTAACGGAAACTCAGAACGACCGCTTTCGGCCATTGAAGTCCGCCGCATGCCCATGTCCGAAAGCCGCGAGCATTCTCCTCCGCTCCGGCCTATCTTCCGCTCATGGAAAACCCCGCCGCACTCGATCAGGAGGTCTGCTACCGCGCCGTGCTGACGCGCGATGCGCGGTTTGACGGGCGGTTCTTCGGCTGTGTGAAGACGACGGGCATCTACTGCCGTCCGGTCTGTCCGGCGCGGACGCCCAAGAGAGAGAACATGATCTTCGTCGCCTCGGCGGCGGCGGCCGAGGAGGCGGGGTTTCGCGCCTGTCTGCGCTGTCGCCCGGAGACGGCGCCGGACATGGGCGCCTGGCGCGGGACGTCAAATACGGTCAGCCGGGCGCTGGTCCTGATCGAGGCAGGGGCGCTGGACGAGGGCGATGTGGATGCGCTGGCCGGGCGGCTGGGCGTGGGCGAGCGGCACCTGCGTCGCCTGTTCCGCCAGCATCTGGGCGCGGCCCCGGTCAGCGTGGCGCAGACGCGCCGTGTGCTGCTGGCCAAGGCCCTGATCCACCAGACCGACCTGTCGATGGCGCAGGTGGCGCTGGCCTCGGGCTTCGGCAGCGTGCGGCGGTTCAATGAGACGTTTCAGGCCCTGTATGAGCGGCCGCCCTCGACCCTGCGGCGTCGGGGTGAGCGGCTGCATGAGGGCGGCGTGTTGCTAAGCCTGCCCTATCGCCCGCCCTACGACTGGGACGCCATGCTGACCGCGCTGGCCGCGCGTGGCGACGCGGTTGAGGGGCGGCGGTGGTCGCGGGGGCTGACCCGGGAGATCGACGGCGCCGGGGGATCGGTGTCGGTCGAACCCGGAGAGGATGGGCGTGTCACGGTCTGCGTCGAGACCGCTGAGCTGAAGGCTCTCCCCGGCGTGCTGGCGCGGGTGCGGCGGGTGTTCGACCTGTCAGCGGACCCGGACGCCATCGCGCGTGACCTGTCGTCAGACCCGCTGCTGAAGCCGCTGCTGGCGGCGCGCCCGGGGCTGAGGCTGCCGGGCGACTGGATCGATGAGGGCGTCGAGCCGCCCAATGACCGGCTGATGGATGATCGCCTGACCGCGCGCGCCGAGCACTGGCGTCCCTGGCGGGCCTATGGAGCGCTGCATCTGGCCATGGCCGATATGGACGCCGACGAGCGGATGGAGCGAGACGATGCCGAAGCGGCCTGAGATGGAAACCCTGACGCTGGACCGGGTGGCGACGCCTGTTGGGGAAGTTCTTCTGATCACCGGCCCCGAGGGGGCGGTGCGGGCGCTCGATTTCGCGGGATATGAGGCGCGGATGCATCGTCTGCTGGGGCGGCACAGCCCGGGGGCGGCGCCGGTCGAGGGGCGTGCGCCGGGGCGCGTGCGGACGGCGGTTCTGGCCTATTTTAGCGGAGACCTGAGCGCGCTCGACGGGCTGGCGGTGAAGACCGGCGGGACCGACTTCCAGAAGAGCGTCTGGGCGGCGCTGAGGGCCATTCCGGCGGGGCAGACGCGCACCTACGGCCAGTTGGCGGCGGCGATCGGGTCGCCCAAGGCCGTGCGGGCGGCGGGGCTGGCGAACGGGCAGAATCCGGTGGCCCTGATCGTGCCCTGTCACCGTGTGATCGGCGCCAATGGAACCTTGACGGGATACGCCGGAGGGCTGGAGCGCAAGCGCTGGTTGCTGGCGCATGAAGGCGTTGTGACGACTGCTTGACGGGGCCTCGAGTCTGCGTGTCACTGCGCGCGGGCTGTGAGGGATTTTTGAGTATGAAGACGGTTACTTTTGCGGGCCTGGCCATGACGGCCGGGCTTGGTCTGGCGACGACCGCCGCGGCGCAGGACGATGACTGGGAGTTCCAGCACGATCCGGCGCAGAACATCGCCATAGCCGCAGCACGCTACGACGCCGGGCAGATGATCGTGGTTCAGTGTCGTGACGGCAAGTTGACGGCGGTGGTGACGGGCCTGCCCGCTTCCGCCGAACCGCTGCGCCTGAACGCCGCGCGGGCCGACGGACGCTCCGACCAACAGACCTGGACGGCCGCCGGCGCCGCCGGGGCCTATCGCAGCAACGCGCCGGGGCGCGACGTCCGCTTCATGAAAGGCGGCGGCCTGTACTCAGTGCAAACTGCGGACGGGGCAGAGCCTTCGTTCCGGGGGGCGTTCGATCTGCCGACCCAGTCGGCCAATCTGGACCGGGTGCTGACGACCTGCGGCTGGAGCACGACGGACGAGCGGGACGCCCTGGGGATCGCGCCGGGCGTCAGCCTGACCGACCCCGGAGCCCGTCGACCGGCTCGCAGGCAGCGAAGCGCACTTTCACGCGCGCCGCGTCGGGAGGTCGAGCCGCCGGTCGGTGCGCCGGTAACGCCGCCGGCCGAGCAACTGGTCAGCTGTGTCGTGCGCGATATGCACCTGAAGGAATGTCGGGCCGAACATCAGGCATCGGCCGCGCGGCCCGATATCGTGCGGGCCCTGCGCTTCTATGAGGACCGCGAGGTCTATGCGACCGAGGGCTCTGACGCCGCCGCCAACGAGGGCAAGGTGGTGTTTCTGAATGGGCCGCAGATCGTGGTGACGGTCGACTACATCGGTCGTGCTGACTGAGCCGGGTTGAAGCCGTCGACAAATGAATGGCCGGGACCGACATCCCGGCCATTTTTGTATTCGGCGTCAGGGCGCTACGGATCGGGCCTGAACCGGGGCGGCGTCCGACGCCTCGTGATCGTCCGCGAGACTGCCCAGTTCGCCCCGCTCGCGCGCCTTGCGGCCATAGACCCATTCGAACAAAGGGGAGGCCATCAGGGTGGTGACGATGGCCATCAGCACCATCATCGAGAACAGGGCCGGGCCGATGATGCCCTTTTGCAGGCCGATATTGAGAATGATCAGCTCCATCATCCCCCGAGCGTTCATCAGGGCCCCGATGCCCAATGCGGTGGCGTTGTCCTGACCGGTCAGGCGGGCGGCGGCCCAGCAGGCTCCAGCCTTGGCCAGGATGCTGCCGGCCAGAATGACCAGCGCGACGCCCAGCAAGGGCAGGCTGTTCACCATCGTCAGCTGGGTGTTCAGGCCCGAGTAGACGAAGAACATCGGCACCAGAACCACCAGGGCGAAAGGCTGGAGCTGGCGCTTCACTTCACTGGCCAGAAGGCCTCGGGGCATGGCTGCGCCCAGGATGAAGCCGCCGAAGACGGAATGCAGACCCGCGGCATCCATGGCCCAGGCGCTGAGCATGAACAGCACCAGCACGACGCCGAGAAGAGCGGGCGTGAGCCGGCCCTCACGCTCGACCCTGTCGGCCAGCGGCGCCAGCAGGCGGCGACCGACGGTCAGCATGAAGACAGCGAACACACCGCCGCCGACAATGGCCTTGAGGGCGACTTCAGCGCCGCCTCCCAGGCTGGCCAGGACCAGCGCCAGAACGGCCCAGGCGCAGGCGTCGTCAATGGCGCCGGCCGACAGGGCCATGGTGCCGAGCGGCGTCTTGGACAGACCCCGCTCCTGAATGATGCGCGCCAGCACGGGAAAGGCGGTGATGGAGATCGCCGCGCCGAGGAACAGCAGCGACTGAATGGAATCCACGCCCTCGCCGAACAGCTTCATGTTCATCAGCCAGGGTGTCAGGGCCACGGCGACGAGGAAGGGGGCCAGCATGCCGGACAGGGACACCGCCGCCGCGCTGCGGGCGTTGGCCTTGAAGTGGTCGCCCCGGAAATCGAGGCCGACAATGAACATGTACAGGCCGATGCCCAGCTGAGCGCCGACAAACAGGACGCCGCGCGTGTCCTGCGGGAAGATCATGTCCTTCACTTCGGGTGAGATAAGTCCCAGCAGGGACGGCCCGAGCAGGACGCCTGCGATGATTTCGCCCACCACCTGCGGCTGGTTGAACAGTCGCTTCACCAACCAGCCCATCGCCCGACAGACCGCGATAACGACGGCCATCTGAAGGAAGAAGGCCACGCTCAACTCAGCCGGACTCATCTCGGTGCTCATCCCCAACGGCGACCGCTCGTCCGACCGGTTCGCCTCCCGCCAGAACGCTAGCACAAGCGAGGCGAGGAGACAGTGACATGCGAGCGGTTTGCAGCACTTTCCGCCTTGCGCCGCCGCTCGATCGGCCTACATTGCGCCTGCTTATGCTAACTTTGAGCATAAGGGTCGATTGAGGACAGGATCATGGCGGACGGCGCGTTCGGGCTGTCGGAGGAACTGGAGCGGGAGACCGCGCCCGTGTGGGACAAGGTCAAGGACCATGTGACCCCGCTGGAGTGGCCGCGCTACGCGGCCCTGATCAGCGAGATCAACGCGCTGAAGAAAGAGCGCGACGCGGTCATCCTGGCGCACAACTACATGACGCCGGAAATCTTCCATGGCGTCGGCGACTATGTCGGCGACAGCCTGGGACTGGCCAAGGAGGCGGCCAAGTCGAAGGCCAAGGTGATCGTCCAGGCGGGCGTGCACTTCATGGCCGAGACCTCGAAAATCCTCAGCCCCGAAAAGACGGTGCTGATCCCCGACCTGCGCGCGGGGTGCAGCCTCGCCAGCTCGATCACCGGCGAGGACGTGCGGCTGATCAAGCAACGTTATCCCGGTCTGCCGGTGGTCACCTATGTGAACACGACCGCCGACGTGAAGGCCGAAACCGATATCTGCTGCACCAGCGCCAATGCGGTTCAGATCGTGGAGTGGGCGGCGAAGGAGTGGGGCGTCGACAAGGTCATCCTGATCCCGGACGAGTATCTGGCGCGCAACGTCGCGGCCCAGACCGACATCAAGATCGTCGCCTGGAAGGGCCACTGCGAGGTCCACAAGCGCTTCACCGCGCAGGACATCGCCGACATGCGCGACGCCTGGCCGGACGCCGAGGTGCTGGCGCATCCGGAATGCCCGGAAGAAATCCTTCGGGCCGCCGATTTCGCCGGATCGACCGCAGCGATGACTGACTACGTCGAGGCCCGCAAACCCAAGCGGGTCGTGCTGATCACCGAATGCTCGATGGCCTCCAACATCAAGGGTGATGTCCCCGAGGTCCAATTCGTCGGTCCCTGCAACATGTGCCCGCACATGAAGCGGATCACGCTGGAGAACATCCGCGACTGTCTGCGTGACATGAAGTTCGAGGTCACCGTGCCCGACGAGATGATCGAGAAGGCGCGGATGGCCGTGCAACGCATGATAGACCTGCCTCCGCCGCCGATTCCCGCGCGGTATGATCTGGTCAAGGCCAGGCATCACGTGGATGTGGAGTTGATCTGAAGTGGTTCGAGTGTGGCGCGTACCGTTTGGCTACATGATCATCATCTGGCGCGCCAAACAGCGCTGGTTCGCCTTCAAACCGGTGCAGGATCTGCGCCGGGTCTATGAAATCCTGACACGCAGGGGCGTGCCGAAAAATCTGGTGCGTGAGGCGCTGACGCGGGCCAACCCCGCAGAGGCCCGGGCGCACAATCTGGACTGAACCCCGATGCACTATGTTCCGCCTGTCCGCGCCGTCGCGACCGTTGACCGTAAGACCCTGCGGCTTCTCGCCGTACTGGCCTTGTGGCTGAAGGCGGAAAAGGCCACGTCGCGGGGATGAGCGACACCGACACCCCCCGCCGCCCCGGCCCCTGGGACATCAAGCCGGAAGAGACCCCCGCGCCGCGCAGGGTCGAGACACATGCGCCGGCTCGTAACGCGCCGCTGGCCTCGACTTCCGCGCATGCGCCGGTGCAGGGGCAGAGCATGGGCTGGGCGATCCTGTCGACGCTGCTGCTCGGCGGGCTGATCTATTACTGGACCCGCAGCTTCGAGATCGTCGCGGCGGTGCTGTTCGGCGTGCTTGTCCACGAGGTCGGCCATATGCTGGCGATGAACCGGCTGGGCATGGGCCCGGCCCGTATCTTCATCGTGCCCTTCTTCGGTGGCGCGGCCATCGGGCAGCGTCCGGCGGCGAGCGAGTGGCACGGCGTGCTGGTGGCGCTGGCCGGACCGGCGTTCGGCCTGCTGGCCGCGGTACCCTTCTTCGCCCTGTACGGCTGGACCGGGCAGGGCGTCTGGCTGGCCTGTGTGATGGCCATCGCCTTCATCAATCTGCTCAACCTGCTGCCCGCGCCCATGCTGGACGGCTCGCGAGCCATTGGTCCGGTGCTGGCCAAAATCCATCCGCTGCTCGAGCGGGCCGTGCTCATCGTGATCGGCGGACTGGCCGTCCTGTGGGGCGTATCCAACGGCAGCTGGCTGTTCGCCTTCTTCCTCGGCCTGGCCCTGTTCAGCTATCTGAAGCGCGGGGACTGGCGGCCCGAGGGGCGACGTCTGACCGTGGGCGAAGCGGTCAAGTCGACGGGGCTGTTTATATTGACGGCGGGCGCCTGCGTCGGTGTCGGCCTGCTCGCCATCCTGCCGGGCGCCGAAAGTCTGGCCATGGCCGCCGGGCACGGGGCCGGCCTGTTCGAGTTCGGTCAGTGAACCGCATCCGCCACGACGGCCCGTTGATCATCGGCGGCGGCCTCGCCGGTCTGTCGGCGGCGCTGGAAGCCGGGCCGCGTCCGACGCTGGTAGTGACGCCCGCGCCGCTGCTGCAGGCCTGCTCGTCCGCCTGGGCGCAGGGCGGCGTGGCGGCGGCGCTGTCGGTTCAGGATGATCCGGCCCTGCACGCGGCGGACACCGCGGCGGCGGGCGCCGGACTGGTGGACCCGTCCGCAGCGCGCGCCCTGACGGAGGACGGCAAACAGACCGTCGAATGGCTGGCCTCGCTGGGCGCGCCGTTTGATCGTGCCGCCGATGGCGCCTTCGCCGTCAGTCTTGAAGCCGCCCACTCCCGCGCGCGTGTGGCGCGGGTCGGCGGCGATGGGGCAGGGCGGGCAATTCTGTCTGCTCTGGTCGCATCCGTGCGCGCCGCGCCCCATGTTGAAGTCTGGGAGAACGGCCGACTGCGCGCCCTTGTACAGGACGACACGGGGCGGGTGCGCGGGGCTGTGATCGAGCGTGACGGTCGGCTGACCGAGGTGCTGGCGACGGCCGTGGTGCTGGCGACCGGCGGTGCGGGCGGGCTCTATGCGCGCACCACGACCCCGGCGGCCCTGCTGGGCGAGGGGATGGCGCTGGCCTACAGGGCGGGCGCGGAAATCCTGGACCCCGAGTTCGTGCAATTCCATCCGACGGCGATCGATGTGGGGCTGGACCCCATGCCGCTGGCGACCGAGGCCCTGCGCGGCGAAGGCTCGCGCCTGATCGACGCCGGTGGGCGCTTCCTGCTCGGCGAGGCGCCGGATGCAGACCTGAAGGCGCGCGACATCGTCGCCCGAGCGGTGCACAGCGCCCGCGCCGAGGGACGAGGCGCCTATCTGGATGCCCGCACGGCTGTGGGCGACAAGTTCCCGCATGAATTCCCGGCGGTCTTCGCCGCCTGCATGCGGGCCGGGCTGGACCCGCGCGAGACGCCGATCCCGGTCGCGCCGGGCGCCCACTATCATATGGGCGGTATCGCCGCCGGTCTGAACGGACGCACCAGCCTGCCGGGCCTGTTCGCGGTCGGGGAATGTGCGGCGACGGGCGTGCACGGCGCCAACCGGCTGGCCTCCAACTCCCTGCTGGAAGCCGCGGCCTTCGGGCGGCGCACCGGGCGCGCGGCGGCGGAGGAGGTCGGCGGTGAGGGCGAGACGCGCAAAGCCTCAATCGCGCCAGAACTGACGCCCGAGGCGCTGACAGCCCTGCGTGTGAGCATGAGTGACAATGTCGGGGTGGTGCGCGACGCCGACGGGCTGGCGCGGGCAATGGTGCTGATCGAGCGGCTGGAGCAGGAGGCGCGCGGGGCCCTGCCGGTGCTGGCGGCGCGGTTGATCACGGGTGCGGCTCTGGGTCGCCGTGAGAGCCGGGGCGGGCACTATCGCACTGACTATCCAAACACCGACGCCGCGCCGCGCCACACCCGGCTGCGCCGTGAGCCGGAAATGCCGACCCCTGACATGATGGCCGCCGAATGAGCCCGACCCTTCCCGACGTTCTGATCGAGCCGGTGGTACGGTTGGCGCTGGCCGAGGATCTGGGGCGGGCAGGGGATGTGACGGCGAGGGCCTGCATCCCCGGGGATGCGCGGATGCGGGCGGTCTTCGCCGCGCGCAAGCCGGGTGTGCTGGCCGGCATTGACTGTGTCCGTCTGGCGGTGCTGGCCATGGACCCGCAAGCCTCGATCAAGCTGAAACTGTGCGACGGGGATAGCTTCGAGGCGGGGGCCGTGCTGGCCGAAGTCGAGGCTGGCGCCCGGGCCTTCCTGTCCGCCGAGCGGACAGCCCTGAACCTGCTGGGGCGGCTGTGCGGGATCGCCACCCTGACCCGGACCTATGTGGAGGCGGTGGCGGGCACGGGCGCGCGCATCGCCGACACCCGCAAGACCACGCCGGGCCTGCGGGCGCTTGAGAAGCACGCCGTCCTGTGCGGCGGCGGGCTGAATCATCGTTTCGGGCTGGATGACGCCATCCTGATCAAGGACAACCACGTCGCCGTTTGCGGCGGAGTGGGCGAAGCGGTGCGACGGGCGAAGGCCGCCGCCGGGCACCTGATGAAGGTCGAGGTCGAGGTCGACGGGCTCGATCAACTGGACGAGGCGCTCGGTGAGCGGCCCGACGTGATCATGCTGGACAACTTCTCTCTCGCAGACCTGCGCGAGGCGGTGAAACGCGTGGCGGGGCTGGTGACCCTGGAAGCCTCGGGCGGGGTCAATCTGGATACCGTGCGCGCCATCGCCGAGACCGGAGTGGACGTGATCTCGGTCGGCGCCCTGACACATTCGGCGGCGTCGCTGGATATCGGACTGGACGCGATCTGAGCCGAACGCCGTTCCGGAACGGTCCGGTCGCGGGACGGTTAGCCTTTCGAACCGAAGGAGACAGCCGATGACTCACAGTCCGAAAATTCCGAAGGAGCAACGCAGCTTCGCTGATCGTGGCGGCCGCTCGATGGACGAGGCCGTGAATGCTGATCGCCGCGATCTTGCGACGGGCGCGCAGTCCGGTCAGCCCGGCGACTCCGACGTCAATCTCGAGACGCAGGGACGGTTCGGCAATCTTCGCCAGAACCTGACGACGCACTGGAAGGTGCAGCAGCGCTGATCAGGCTGAAGGAGCCGTGGTTTCGCTGGCGGCCGACGGCGCGGACGTGATCGCGGGAGCGGCCGGACGCGGCGCGGGGGTTTCGGTCTGGACCGGACGGGCGTCCTGACGGGCTTCCTGTGCGATCAGCAGGTTGTAGGCGACCGCACCGACTTCGCGCGCCGGACCGCTGGGATCCAGACTGGCCTGAACGATCTGGGGCGTGTCTGCCTCGGTCGAGCGGCGGGCGGCGTAGGTGAACGAACTGCTGGCCCCTGAGCGGCCGCCGAAGCGGTAGAACAGATGATCGCCGACCTGCGTCACGCGGATCAGGCTGTTGCGCCACTGGGGCGAAACGCCCGTGGTGTGGAAATGGGTGGCGTTGCCGACGCCGCTGTACACCGAGCCGGACAGCGCCGCCGAGGCCACGGCGCGGGCGCGATCCCATGCAGCTCGGTTGACGTTCCCGCGCATGGAGCCGTTGCAGGTAAAGCTGAACTGACACCCCGTTCGACGGCCCGCGCCCTGGAAGACCACGCCGCAGACCGTCTTGGGGAAGACCGGGTGGCGAACGCGGTTCAGGACCACTTGGGCCACGGCGCGCATGCCGTCACGGCCTTCGCCACGGGCTTCGTAATAGGCAGCCTGAGTCAGGCAATCGAGATCGCGCGAGGCTTCAAGCGCGCCGGCGAGGCGGAAGGGCTGGGCGGCGACCGGCGCCGACAGATTCGCCTGACGCAGGCCCTCGATGCGTTGCGGGCTAAGGCCGCGCAGTTGCTCAAGGCGCGCGGTCAGGAGCTCGGCCTGACGGTCGCGCTGGCTTGGGCCGGCTACAGTATAGGGGTCGTGACGGCGCGCGATGGTCAGCGCACTTTCATCGAGGCCGCCTGCCGCGGCGGCCAGAGCTTCCTCGGTGAAGCCCGCGGCGGCCGCGCCGTCGATGCGCGACGCCTGATCCCGAACAGCGGATGCCTTGGCCGCCGTGCCGCCCAGATAGGCGCCGCCGACCGCCAGTCCCACCAGAGCGCCGAACATGGCCGCCGCCGTGCCTGGCCGAATACGGGCCACACGATCAACGGGCGGGTTCACACGCGTCTGCGAGGAATTCGGCAAAGGCTCTGTCCTGTTCGGCAGGGCGCAGTGCCGCCCCCGGGTAGTCTCGCCGCCGGGCGATCCGTGATCGCGATCCGACTGCAGTTCCGATGTTCGGCGAACGGCCGGGCTTCGGAGGACGCGCCTTAAGCCAGCGATTTGTGGCGCCAATGTGGTTGATTCGCAAGAATCGTGTGCATCGCAACATTAGGTGTTAATGCCTATGTATGTGGCGGAAGGTGTCCCTATGAGTGAGAGTGGATGTCTTCAGTCGATTGGTGATTTACTGTATCGAATGCCGCAGGGTCTTTGTCACACTCCGACGTGAGGATTTTCCGATGTCTTCATGCTCGCCTTTATCTAGTCTTTGGCCGGGCTTTTTCCTGAAACGTAACTTCCAGCTGCGGGTGGAACCCCTGCGGACGTGATGACGTTTGGTGTTGTGAACAGGAGAAGAGACATGCGCCGCATTTCCACCGTCGCCGTACTGGCCATTCTGGCCCTTGGAGCCGCTGCTTGCGGCACAACGATCGAACAGAAGGCCGCTACCGGCGCTGTAGCGGGAGCCGTCGTCGGCGGGCCCGTGGGCGCGGCAGTAGGCGGAGCGGCCGGCGCGGCGGTGGGGCAGGCTGAGCGCCCGAACTGACACACTGCGGAAAGGGCTTGAGCCATCTGGCCCTCCCAACCTTGCTTTTTGACCCTATATGGGGTTAGCGGACCCGCCCGGGGCTGAGCCAAGCTCGCCCCGGCGAACGCGCATCTGAAAATCAATCAAGGATACGACGACCCCACGCATGAGAGACCTGAAACAAACCGGCTTCAACGACCGCCTCTCCGCCCAGAAGGACGCCAAGGCGGCCCTTCTCGCCAAATTCAAGCCGAAGGCGGCGGCTCCCGACCCCGAGTTCGAAAAGCTGGCTGAAAAGCGCGCCGCCGAGAAGGAAGCGCTGCGCCAACAGCATGAATTGGCCAAGGCCGAACTGCGCCGGGAAAAGGCTGAGAAGGAAGCTGCTCGCCAAGCCGAACTGATGGCTGCCCAGGAAGCGGTGGACGCCGAGAAGCGCGCCGCCCGCAAGGAGCGCAAGCAACTGTCCAAGGAAGAGCAGAAGGCGGCGCGCGATGCGCGTTACGCCGCTCGCAAGGCGCGACAGCGCTGATCTGCTGACGATCTCCCGCGACCGTCCCGGACGGTCGCGGGCGTCAATCCGCTCCGGCGGGAACCTGTCCCAGAATTTCGGCCAGCTGTTCGCCTGAGTAGGGCTTTCGCAGGAACGGCCAAGGGGCGTTCGACAAGGCCTCATCGACATCATCGCCGGCATAGCCTGAGGTCAGGACAATCCGCATGTCCGGCCATTCGGTGGCGCAGACGCGCGCCAGCTCGATGCCCGTCATGCCGCCGGGCATGACCACGTCGCTCAGCATCAGGTCGAACGATTCGACCCTCAACATTTCCAGGGCCCGCGGCGCCGTATCGGCGGCGACAACTTCCATGCCCATGGCTGTGAGCAGGTCCAGGGCGATGGCCGCGACGCCGGGATCATCCTCAACCAGCAGAATGCGACGCGCACCGACCTGCGGATAGGGCGAGACCGCACGGGCCGCGGAACCGATGCCCTCGGCGCGATCCAGCGGTGGAAGATACAGACGGAACTCCGTCCCCCGTCCGACCGTGGACGCCACCCGCACGCCGCCGCCGGATTGACGGGCGAAGCCATAGACCTGGCTGAGGCCCAGACCGGTCCCCTTGCCGACGGCCTTGGTTGTGAAGAAGGGCTCGAAGACCCGGCTGAGCACCTCCGGGTCAATACCGGCGCCGTTGTCGGACACCGATACGCTGACATAGTCGCCGGCGGGTAGCTCGTGCACTTCGCCGGCGTGCACCGAGACGATCTGGGTCTGGACGGTGATCCGGCCCTTGTCGCCCACGGCGTCGCGCGCGTTGACCACAAGGTTCAGCAAGGCCGCCTCGAACTGGGACGGATCGACATTCACCCGGGCGCCGCCACGACGCAGTTTCAGCCTGAACTCCACCGCTTCGCCGACCGCGCGGCGCAGCAGGGGGTCGCTCTCGCGGATCAGGGCGTTCAGATCCAGGGCCTGTGGGCGCAGCGCCTGGCGGCGGGAGAAGGCCAGCAGCTGGTGCGTCAGGCCTTCGCCGCGACGGGCGGCGGCCAGCGCGGCCTCGCCCAGCTTCTTCTGGCGGGCGGCGTCGTCCGGTGAACGCAGCATCATGTCCAGCGCCCCGATGACCACGGTCAGCAGATTGTTGAAGTCGTGCGCGACGCCGCCGGTCAGCCGTCCCACCGCCTCCATGCGCTGGGCATGCATCAGGTCGGCTTCGGCCTTGGCCTTTTCCGCGAGCGCTTCGCTGACGCGTTCTTCCAGCAGTTCGTTGATGCGCTTCAGGTCATCCTCGGCCCGCCGGGCTTCGGTGACGTCGATGGTGGCGCCGACGTAGCCCTGGAAGCGGCCTTGGCCGTCGAAACGGGGAATGCCCTCGCAACGCAGCCAACGGCGGCCCATCTGCGGATGCTCGACCTCCAGAACGCTCTCGAACCTGTCCCGCTGTTCCAGCGCCGAAAGGAAGTCGGCGTGGAAGGCTTCCAGTCCATTTGCGGTCATGACGGCCTGCCAGTTTTGCTGCAGATCATCGTCGCGCTGAACGTCGAAGAAGGTGCGGTAGCGCTTGTTGGCGAACACCACCCCGCCAGTCTCGTCAGTCATCCACATCTGGGCCGGCGCGCTGTCGGCGACCGTGCGGAAGCGGGTCTCGGACTCCTGAAGGCGCGCCTGCGCCTCGCGAATATCGGTGACGTCGAAGGCCACGCCGACGAAGCCGATGACTTCGCCATGCGCATCCAGCCGGGGGCGGGAGAAGGATTTGAGCCAGCGATATTCGCCGTCGTGGCGCAGGTAACGGGCCTCCATGGAAAACGGCTGGCGGGTGGCTTCGCCAGCAAGGGATTCCTGAAGAATCCGCTCGTGATCGTCCACGTGGATGACCTCCCGCCAGTCGGCGAGGCGGGCATCCTCGTAGGAACCGCCGGTGTAGGCGACATAGGCCTGATTGACGAACTCGCGGGTCCGGTCGCGGCCCGTGACCCAGATCAGCACGGGCGCGGTGTCGGCGATGGCGCGGAAGCGTTCCTCGCTTTCCCGGACCGCCCCCTCGGCGCGAGCGCGCTCGATCTCGGTCCATGTGCGGCCGGCGACTTCCTGCAGCAGGTCGATCTCGGCGTCGGCCCAGTGTCTGACCTCAGCGTTGTGGACATACAGGAACGCCTGCAGGCGCCCGCCACGGATGACGGGCGCGCGCATCAGGGCGCGGGTCCCCAGCCGTTCAAAGACCTCCAGCGCATCGCGGGTGCGACTGTCGGCGCGCACGTCGGAGATCTGGATCACACGTCCTTCGGCCAGATCCCGGATCAGGTCGGCGCCGAGGTCGGCGAGGCGGAACTGGCCCTGGGCGCTGACCACGCCGGCGGTCCAGTCTCGACTCATGGAGACAAGGCCACGCGCCTGATCGACCTCGCCGTAGCCGACACGATCAGCGCCGAGTTCGGCGCCGAGGGAGCGTTCGACCTCGACCATGATATCGTCCGGCGAGGTCAGGTCGCGCAGGCGGTCGGTGAGGGACAGCAGGAAGGTCTGCCGCCGCTCCTGCGCCTCGAGCGCGTCGATGGCCACGCGGGTGTCGGTGATGTCGAACGACATGCCGACGTAGCCGAGGAAGGCGCCGTCCGCATCGAAACGGGGATTCACGGCCACCCGCATCCAGCGCCAGCTGTCGTCAAAGCGTTTGAAGCGGGCCTCGAAGCCATAGGGGCGGTGTTCCGGCCGGGCGACCTCCATGACCCCCTCGACCTCGGCCACATCGTCCGGATGCAGGGCCCGGCGCCAAACGGACCCCAGCAGCTTTTCGTGTGGCTGACCGTAGAAATCGACCAGCGCGGTGTTGACGAATTCGACCTCGGCGTCGGCGTTGGTCATCCAGACCGGGGAGGGCGCGGTGTCCGCCATCAGGCGGAAGCGGCTCTCGCTCTCACGCAGGGCCGCCTCGGCGGCCTTGGCGGCGGTGATGTCCACGACCACGGCGATGAAGCCGATCAGGTCGCCATCGGGGTTGGTGAGCGCGCGCAAGCTGGTCAGGGCCCAGACCACGGTCCCGTCCGGGCGGATGTAACGCTTCTCGATCCGGCCCTCGCTCCCGCGCCGGGCGGCTTCCAGCGCGCGGCGGGTCACTTCGACATCGTCCGGATGGGTGACGTCGCGGGTGGTTATGCCGATGGCCTGTTCAGGCTTGAGCCCGAGAATCTCCGCGAATCGGGCGTTGGCGCTGATGATCTGGCCTTCCAGACCGACGCGGGCGATCCCGGCGGAGGCCTGTTCGACCATGGCGCGCAGTTCCTGCGTCGTCTCGCCGACGCGGTTGTCGGAGGCTCTCAGCCGCCGGACGGTGTCGTCAAGATTCCGCAGGGTGGTGCGCAGCGAAGCGGCCAGGACCGTTCCGAACACCGCGACCACGACGAAGGTGCAGACCGTGACGGTCAGCAATTCCGCGGTGCCGACCAGAAGCCCCTCGAACTGCCGGCTGATCAGGGTCGCCCCGAGGATGCCCAGGACAATGGTCGTATAGCCGGCGATCTGGCCGGCCCAGAGCGCGGCGATCAGGACGGCGGGCAGCATGACCGTCAGGCCGGTGACGCTGCCGTAGATCGGTTGAAGGGCGAGGCGCAGGGCAAGACCCACTGCCGCGCAAATGACGCCCGTCAGCACCGCCTGCCCGGGCCGCCCGGGCTGGGCCAAGGCGAGCTGTCTGAAAAACCTGTCCGCCCCCAAAGTCTGTTCGACCTCCCGCGCACGCTCTCAGTGGCGTGACTGATTGCAACGCTATCCCGATAAACGCGTTCCCGAACGCCGCATATATACGTTTTTATGGTCAAGCTTTCCGTAGCGCGGGCTTGGCCGGGGGCGTCGCGGCGCCTAATTAGCAGGCCTGAAACAGCGCTTCTTCTGAAGGACATCTCCCCATGACCGTGACCATCGACACCGGCCTGAGCTCCGCCGAACGCAATGGCGTCGCCGAGGAACTGACCAAGGTTCTGGCTGACAGCTTCGCGGTCTATCTGAAGACCCACGGCTATCACTGGAACGTGCGTGGACCGGAGTTCTTCAGCTTCCACAACCTGCTGGAGCAGCAATATCGCGACATCTGGGCCGCGCTCGACGAAATCGCGGAACGCATTCGCGCCCTGGGCGTGCTGGCCCCGCAGAGCTTCTCGGGCTTCGGCAACCTGACCTCGATCAAGGACGGTGATCCCGAGAAGGACGCCATCCCGATGCTCAAGGAACTGCTGGCCGATCACGACACCCTGATCGCCACCGCCCGCAAGGCGTTTGAGGTGGCGGACGAAGCCGGCGACGAGGCCTCGGCTGACCTGCTGACGCAACGCCTGGCGGCGCACGAAAAGTTCGCGTGGATGCTGCGTTCGACCCTCGGCGGGCGGTAAGCGTGACCAAACGGCGCTTTTCGGTCTGAAAAGCGCCGCTCTTCGCGGGCATGATCCTTGTTCCGGTTTTCGGACCGGCCGCCTTGGAGATGGATGCTGACCAGAACGACCCTGATCGCTATGATGACACGAGCGCGTCGGCTGCTGGCCGCCGCGCCCTTGTCGTTGGCGGTCATCGGTGTCGCCATGGCGGCCTCGTCAACGCCCCGGCCCGAAATCGACCAGCGGATCGAGGCCGTGCGGCGACTGACCAACGGTGATCTGTCCGACAAGGGGCTGGCCGCCATCGCGGCGCGCATGACGCCGTCGCAATTGGCGCTGGCCGAACGGATGGACCCGTCCATGCGGCGGGCCGCCCTGTATGGCCTGACACCCGGTTGGGAAAATCTGACCCTGACCGGCAAGCCGACGCTGGATTTCGGCGAAGCCGGACTGGACGCCTTGCGCTTGAACGCGGCCACGCCTGCCGTGTCCGGCCAGTTGCGCGCCGCCCGCCCATTCGTTTTCCGCCCGGCCACCGCCGAGGATCGTCGTCGCGCGCAGCGGTGTCTGACGCAGGCCATCTACTACGAGGCGGCGCTGGAGCCGACCGAAGGGCAGGAGGCGGTGGCGCAGGTCATCCTGAACCGCGTGCGCGATCCCAACTACGCCAACACCGTCTGTGGCGTGGTGTTCGAGGGCGCCGAGCGGGTCACGGGGTGCCAGTTCAGCTTCACCTGTGACGGGGCGCTGTCGCAGGCGCCGGTCGCCTGGGCCTGGGAACGGGCGCGCAAGGTGGCGGATCGCGCTCTGGCCGGTCACGTCTCCGCGCGGGTCGGCACCGCGACCCACTATCACGCCGACTACGTCCACCCGTGGTGGGCGCCGACGTTGAACAAGCTGACCCAGATCGGGGCGCACATCTTTTATCGCTGGAAGGGCGTGTACGGCGAACCCTCCGCCTTCCGTCAGGCCTACTCCGGCCGTGAGCCTTTGATTGACGAGGCCCGCTTCTCACGCCCCCGTATCCAGATCCCGGACGTCGTCACACCTGCCGAGGCTGACGCGGCCCTGACCCTCGCCGCGGCCAACGGGCGCGATGCGACCCGTACCGTCGAGATCAACGGCCAGACCCGTGTCGTGGGTGTGGTCTCGCTGGGCGGACGCCGTCAGGCCTCGTCGGCGGAAATCGCCGCGATCAACCAGAAGCTGGCGGCTTTCGAGGCTCCCGCCGCCGCAGCCCCCGCCCCGGTCGCGCCGGGTGTGACGCCGATGGCGGTCGAGGAAGTCGGCCGCCCCGGTTCCTGAAATCGTCGCTGACGCAGTTGCAACGCGACGGCCATCTTCGCATTAAGATCGGACCACCGGCGCGCGGCGCCGCTTGAGGCCACGGCGTGCGCGACAGCAATACAGAAACCACCGGCGCCACAGCGGAGCGGGAACGACTGGCCGTCCTCCGGGCGTATGGCGTTCTGCAGACGGCGCCCGAGGGGGATTTCGACGAGCTGGTGACGCTGTCCGCGCGGATTTGCGGGACGCCCATCGCCCTGATCAGCCTGGTTGGCGAAGACGAGCAATGGTTCAAGGCGCGGGTCGGTCTGGATGACGATTCCACGCCCCGGGACTGGTCATTCTGCGAGCACGCCATGCGTGGGGCGGAGGTGATGGTGGTGCCGGACGCCACGCTGGACCCCCGCTTCGCAGACAACCCTCTGGTGACCGGGGCGCCGAATATCCGTTTCTACGCCGGTGCGCCGCTGGTCGGACGTGACGGGCATCCGCTGGGCGCGCTTTGCGTGATCGACAGCAAGCCCAGACCAGAAGGACTGACGGACCTTCAGGCCTATACCCTGACCGTGCTGGCGCATCAGGTGATGGCCCAGATGGAACTGCGCCGCACGCACTCGGCGCGGATCGAGGTCGCGGACCAGTTGGCCGAGAGCGAGGCCCGTTTTCGCGCCATCGCCGACTCGATGCCCCAGATGGTCTGGTCGACCCTGCCGGACGGCTTCCACGACTATTACAACGCCCGTTGGTACGAGTTCACCGGCATGCCGGACGGATCGACGGACGGTGAGGGCTGGAGCGACATGTTCCACCCGGAGGATCAGACCAGGGCCTGGGATCGCTGGCGACACTCGCTGGCGACCGGCGAGCCCTATGAGATCGAGTACCGTCTGCGCCACCGCTCCGGCGTCTATCGCTGGACCTTGGGCCGGGCCATGCCGATCCGGAACGAGGCGGGCGAGATTGTCCGCTGGTTCGGCACCTGCACCGACATTGATGACCTGAAGCGGATGGAGCAGTCCAAGGAGCTGCTGAGCCAGGAACTGAGCCACCGGATCAAGAACATCTTCGCGGTGGTGTCAGCCCTGATCGCCCTGTCCGCCCGCAAGTTCCCGGAGGCGAAGCCGTTCGCGAGCGTTGTGCGAACCCGGATCAACGCCCTGGCGCGCGCCCACGAATTTGTCAGGCCGCACACCGAAAACTCGCGTCCTCTGGTCGGGTCCATGACCCTGCACGCCTTCCTGACCGACCTGTTCAAGGCCTATGCGGGACCGGAAGGAGGGGCGCGGGTGAGGGTGTCCGGCGACGACGCCACCTTTGACGATCAGGCCGCGACCTCGGTGGCCCTGCTGTTCCACGAACTCGCGACCAATGCCGCAAAGTACGGCGCCTTGTCCGCCGACAGCGGCTATGTGGAGCTGGAAACCCGCAATCACGGGGACCGCTTCATTCTGGGATGGAGCGAGTTCGGCGGACCGAGGGTGACCGGCGCCCCAGAACGGACAGGCTTCGGCACCTCGCTGGCCACCCTTTCCGTGGAGGGACAGTTGGGCGGGCGTCTGGAACGGAATTGGGCGCCCGAGGGTTTGCGGGTGGTCGCGGATTTGCCCGCCACCGCCCTGTCCCGCCGTCGCGCGGCGCTGGGTGTCTGATATCCAACATTGGCCCGAAACCTGCAGCCGCCTTGCGCGTTCCCCCATCGCGTTGCACACGCACGCAACAAGTTGATAAGTCCCGCTCCGCCTCCCATGACCGCCCGTATCCTCATTATCGAAGACGAAGCCCTCGTCGCCATGGAACTCCGCTTCGTGCTGGAAGACTTGGGACATGAGGTGATCGGTACCGCGGCGGATGCCCGATCCGCTCGTGATCTGGTGCGCGAGACCGATGTCGATCTGGCGCTGGTCGATATTCACCTGTCTGACGGCCCCACCGGCGTCGAACTGGGGCGCGAGCTGGCGCAGGAGATGGGGGTTACGGTCCTGTTCATGACCGCCAACCCCGGCATGGTGCGGAACGGGGTTGCCGGGACCATAGGTGTTCTGTCGAAGCCGGCGGAAGAGCGGGCGGTCCAGAAGGCCGTCGATTACGCCCTGCGTCGGCGCGTGGGTGAATCCGTCGACCAAGCGCCTGTAGAACTGCAACTGTTCGGGTAGCCCGTCAGCACGGCCCGTCGGTCACATACTGAAATTTGGAAAGGGGAGGCTGTCGTCAGCCTCCCCTTGCCTGTTTCTCTTCCACGTTCGCCTGCTTGGGAGGCGAAACTCCGGTCACCAGACCCCGATCTTCTCCGCTTCCTTGTGCGAGATCGGATGGTGGGCCTTGGCGTGGTCTTCCTCGGCGAGGAAGCGGACGGCTTCCAGCGCGGCCATACAACCCATGCCCGCCGCGGTGACGGCCTGACGGTAGATGTCGTCGGTGACATCGCCCGCGGCCCAGACGCCCTCGATGGCGGTGGCGGCGGTGCCGGGCTTCACAACCAGGTAGCCGCCCTGCTTCGTCTCCAGCTGTCCGGCGAACAGCTCCGACGAGGGGGCGTGGCCGATGGCAATGAATACGCCGTCAGCGGTGATCTCGCGGGTCTCGCCCGTCTCGACATTCTTCAGGCGCGCGCCGGTGACGTTCACGCCGCCGAAGCTGTTGGTCTCGCCCAAAATTTCATCGATGGCGTTGTTCCACACCACCTCGACCTTCGGGTGGGCGAACAGCCGATCCTGCAGGATTTTCTCGGCCCGGAACTCGTCGCGGCGGTGCACGACGGTGACCTTGCGGGCGAAGTTGGTCAGGAACAGCGCCTCCTCCACGGCGGTGTTGCCGCCGCCGACCACGATCACGTCCTTGTCGCGATAGAAGAAGCCGTCGCAGGTGGCGCAGGCGGAAACGCCGAAGCCTTGATATTTGGCCTCGCTCTCCAGACCCAGCCACTTGGCCTGTGCGCCGGTCGAGATGATGACCGTCTCGGCCAGCATTTCCGTCCCCGAGTCCAGCGTCAGGCGGAACGGACGCTGCGACAGGTCAGCCTTGACCACGATGTCGTGGATGACCTCGGTCCCGACGTGCTCGGCCTGCTTCTGCATCTGCTCCATCAGCCACGGGCCCTGAATCACATCCGCGAAGCCGGGATAGTTCTCGACGTCGGTGGTGATGGTCAGCTGACCGCCGGGCTGAAGCCCCGCGATGACAACCGGGTTCAACAGGGCGCGCGCCGCATAGATGGCGGCGGTCCAGCCGGCGGGGCCGGACCCGATGATGGCGACACGGACAGTACGAAGAGTGCTCATGGAGACTATTTAGGGGCTGATTCCGGATTTCGCGATGCTAGGTTCGACGGACAGGACAAGGAGTCGGGGATGAAGAAGACCAACAGCGCGGCCTTCCTGCCGATCGGCATGGGGATGGGCGTCGCCATCGGCACGTCTCTGGGTGTCGCCACGGACAACATCGCCCTGTGGCTGCCCATCGGCATCGCCATCGGCTCCGGCTTCGGCGTCGCCATGATGGGCGCGAGCCATGCCAAGGCGAAGAAGGATGGTTCGGACGGTGGCGGGTCGGCGACGCACAGCGAGAGCTATAGCGACGTGCATGGAAACAGCGGCGGCTCCGACGGCGGTGGTGACGGCGGCGGCGGTGGCGGCGGGGACTAACGCCCCAGCTCTTCCATGATCACCCGCGCCGCCCGGTCGGTCTCCACCAGCGGCGCATAAGTCCAGCTCTCCAGCGTCCCGTCGAACGGCCGCGCCGCGCCCCGCTCACGCAAATCGGCGTGCAGGCTGGCGAATTTGTCGGCGGGCTTGGTCGCCACCATCGGCAGGACGTGCACCGGCTTGCCGGTCGAGGCGGCTTCGGCGGCCATGTTGGCGCTGTCCTCGGTGACGAGGATGTGGTCGGCCGCGTGCAGGAAGGCGAAATAGGGGTTCGGCCCCTCACCATTCCAGATCAGGCCCGGCAGATGCGACAGGCGCGCCGTCATCGCGGCCTTCGCCGCCTCGGGCGTGCGCCGCGAGAAGGTCAGCATCAGGGAGCCGCCGGCTTCTGTCACAGCGGTCGCGATCCGTTCGGCCAGTTCAGCGGCGTGAGCTTCCGGGAGGTCATGCGCCCGCGACCTGCCGCCGATCAGCACCGCCACGCGCGGGCGGGGCAGGGGCTCCAGCCGATCGACAAACGCCTTGGCGCCCTCGGCCAGCCGGTCGGCTGAAACCCGGTGTGGCGATCCGGTGATCGACAGGACATTCGCCCCCTCGATCCCGTCATGCTTCGGAGCGACCACCAGATCGTAGTCGCGGGTGCGCCAGCGCGGGTCCTGGGTCTGGACGACGAAGGTCTTTCCGCCCGACCGCGCCCGGACCATCAGCGACAGAGGCAGGGTGGACCGGCCCGTGGCGATCCATACGTCGGGCCAGGCCTCTCCGGGCTTCGGAAAGGGATCGTCGCTCGTCGGGTCCAGCATCCACGGCGCTTTCAGCGCCGAAGGCAGCTTGTCGAACAGCTTGCGCCATTTCACGCGAACGGTCGTGATTTCAGACGACGAAAGGCGCTGGAGGGCTTCCGCCAACCCCAGCGCCTGATTTTCCATCCCGATCCGGCCGTCCGAGACGACGCGGATCGTGAGCGGCTTCGGCTGCGAGCCTACTTCCACTCGACCTTGAGGATTTCGTACGCCTTCACGCCGCCGGGCGTGTTGACCTCGACCACGTCGCCGACCTCTTTCGAGATCATGGCGCGGGCGATGGGCGAGGCGATGGAGATCTTGCCTGCCTTCACGTCGGCTTCATGCTCGCCGACGATCTGGTAGCGACCCTCTTCCTCGGTATCCTCATCGACCACGGTGACCGTGGCGCCGAACTTGACCTGCGAGCCCGAAAGCTTGGACACATCGATCACCTGGGCGCGCGACAGCTTGTCCTCGATCTCGGCGATCGAGCCCTCGATCCAACCCTGCCGTTCCTTCGCCGCGTGATACTCGGCGTTTTCGGACAGGTCGCCGTGCTCGCGGGCCTCGGAAATGGCCGCGATCACGTTCGGTCGTTCGACCGACTTCAATTGCTTCAGCTGATCGTCGAGGACACGGTAGCCCTCGGCCGTCATCGGCACTTTTTCCATATGTCGTGAATTTCTTGCTTCGCCCGACTGACAGACTACTCGGCACAGAGGTCGCTGGGCGCACGCGACCGGCCCAAGAGGGTAGGGCCTTAAGGCGAAAGGTTCAAGGGCGCGTGAGCGTCGCGGTTTTTCGATCCCGAATTCGGGGGATCTGGCGGATCAGGCTCCACGCCAGCCAGGCTACCGCCGCCAGCCCAAGGGCCATGAACAGCCCCGACACCAGCAATATGCCGGCGGCGATGAAGGCCAGGACGAAGGCGATGGCCGCGATCAGGGCGGCGACGATCTGGATGGTTCTCAGGCGCATGGGCCTTTAACGTTTGGTCGCCGCCCGGGTTTCCACAGGTTTCACGCCCTGACGAAACCGTGTCTTCGGCGTTACGCCCGCTCAGGCGTAGGCGTAGGGGCCGCCCCGCTCCAGCGCCCGCTGATAGGCCGGACGGGCGTGAATGCGCTGCAGGAAGGCCGCGGCCTTCGGCATGCGGTCGTCGAAAGGCGCGCGCGAACTGGCGGCTTCCAGCGGGAAGCTCATCATGATGTCGGCGGCGGTGAAGCAGTCGCCGACGAACCACTCGGCCTTGTTCAGCTCGGCCTCCCAGTAGCCCAGATGGCTGGCGATCTGCGGGTCGATCAGGCTGGCGCCGACCTTCTTCGAAATGCCCTTGGCGATGGGCCGGATCAGGGCGGGCGAGCGCTGGGGGATGACCCCGAAGATCAGCTTCAGCAACAGGGGCGTCATGGCCGATCCCTCGGCGTAGTGCAGCCAGTAGGTATAGCGGCGGGCCTCGGGCGTGCCCGGCGCGGGCTTCAGTCCGGCGTCGGGGAAGGTTTCCAGCAGGTATTCGACGATGGCGCCGGTCTCGGCCACGATGACGTCGCCATGCTGGATCACCGGCGATTTGCCGAGCGGATGGACGGCCTTCAGCGCGGCCGGCGCCAGACGCGTTTTCGGGTCCCGCTCATAGCGTTTGACCTCATACTCGACGCCCAGTTCCTCAAGCAGCCACAGCACGCGCTGCGAGCGGGAGTCGTTCAGGTGATGGACGATGATCATGGGGAGCTCCTGCAATCAGGCGTGACTGTGGGCGGTTTCCCCGGCGTCCGTCCAGAGGGCCCCGTCAACAAGACGATGGCGTCCGGCGAAAAGCCCGCATAGCTTCGTCCGATGGCCGCTTCCCGACTCCGCTCCGCCCTGAAATCCCTCAGCCTGTGGGTGATGCTCGCCCTGCTGGCCGGCCTGTTCGCGGGGGCGGCGGCGCAGGCCTGGGGCCTGCCGGGCGGCGAGGGGACGGCGGCGGTCATCAGCTCCATCGGCACCCTGTGGCTGAACGCCCTGAAGATGACGATCATCCCGCTGGTCTTCGGCCTGCTGGTCACGGGCGTGGCTTCCATCGCGGATGCGGCGGCGACCGGGCGATTGGCGCTGAAGGCGCTGCTGGTGTTCGGCCTGCTGCTGCTGGGCGCGGTGACCTACGCCTTCCTGGCCTCCGAGGGTCTGCACCTGCTGTGGCCCATCAGCCCGGACGGCGCGCGCATCCTGCTGGCCAGCGCGCCGGACGCCTCGGCGGTGACCAACAGCGCCCATGGCGGCGGCCTGCCCGCCTTCCTGACCAGCCTCGCCCCGCCCAACGCCGTGCGCGCCGCGGCCGAGGACGCCATTCTGGGCATCGTGGTCTTCGCCGTCGCCTTTGGCTTCGCCACCACCCGGCTGGAGGCCCGTCTGAGGCTGCCGCTGGTCACCTTCTTCGAGGCGGTGTCCGAGACGATGATCGTCATCGTCCACTGGGTGCTGTTGGCCGCGCCCATCGGCGTCTTCGCCCTTTCGATGGGCGTGGGGCTGAACGCCGGCCTCGGCGCGCTGGGCGTGCTGGGCCACTATGTGGCGCTGGTGGTTCTGGCCCAGGTGGGTCTGATCCTGCTGATCTACGCCGTGGTCGTGCCGTTCGGACGGATCGGTCTGGGCCGGTTCGCGCGCGGCGTGGTCCCGGCGCAGGTGGTGGCCTTCTCCACCCAGTCGTCGCTGGCCAGCCTTCCGGCCATGGTCGAGCAGGCGCGCAATGCGCTGGGGGTCTCCACCGCGACGGCGGGTCTGGTCCTGCCGCTGGCGGTGGCGGTGTTCCGCATCACCAGCCCGGTCGCCAACCTGGCCGTGGTCATCTACGTCGCCCACCTGCACGGCATCCATCTGGGGCCGGCGCTGTGGATCGTCGGCGGCCTGACGGCGCTCGCGGTTTCTGTCGGCACCGTGGGCCTGCCGGGTCAGGTCAGCTTCTTCGTCTCCATCGCCCCCATCTGTCTGGCCATGGGCGTGCCGGTGCAGGTCCTGCCCCTGCTGCTGGCCGTCGAGGTCATCCCGGACATCTTCCGCACCATCGGCAACGTCACCGCTGACCTTGCGGCGGCGCGGATCGTGGAGGGCCGCGACGCCGTGGCGGACCCGGAACCGGGCGCGGGAATCTAGCGGCGTCGTCCGCCCCTCACTCCGATATTCGCGAAGGCGATGGTGTTGCATCTCGCCACGATAACTCGCCGGTACGTCAGAATTGGTCGTATGGCGCTGCGAGATTTGCGCAAATCTGCACGGCAAAAGTGGCCGAACTCGCGCGCTGGACTGGTCGAAATCGCCGGGAACTGACGCCTGCAAGAAACTCCCCCGGTCATGGCGTCGCTCTGTTGCGGAAAGGGGTTGTGGCCTGTCGGGCATAAATGCTCCCTTGGCGCGAGAGGGGATCGAACCGGCCTATGCCTGACCATACCGAAGCGCTGACCGAGCGGGAGAAGGACACACTGCGCCTTCTGGCCGGCGGCCACGACGCCAAGTCTGTCGCCACGCATCTGGGCCTGTCCGTCCATACGGTGAACGAGCGGCTGCGCGCCGCCAGACGCAAGCTGGGCGTGTCCAGCAGCCGGGCAGCCGCGCGGTGGCTGATCGAGGCCGAGCAGACCGACCCCAAATTTTCTGGAGACAAGAATTTGGGGGAAGCCGTGGGCCCGGTCGCGGTGGAGAAGTCAGGGCATTCAACAACCCGCCGGGGCCGTCTCTGGGCTCTGGGACTTGGAGGTCTGACCATGTTCGCTATCGCCGCCGCCGCCCTCGCCATCACCCTGACCGGAACCGGAGCCCCCGCGCCGACCACCTCGCAGCCCGTCCCGGCCGGCGTTCAGGCGGCGACGCCGGAGGTCGCGGAAGATTCGCGGGCCTGGCTCGCCCTGCTCGACAACGGCGCGCTGGCCGAAAGCTGGCGGACCGCCGGGACCATGTTCAAGGCCCAGGTGAGCGAAGCCGACTGGGCCACGGCGGTCCGCTCGGTCCGTGATCCGGCCGGCGCCGTCGTCTCGCGCACCCAACAGAGCGCGGAACGGAGCAACAGTCTGCCGGGCGCGCCCGAGGGCGAGTACTGGATCGTCCAGTACCAGACCGTATTCGCCAACAACCCGAACGCCACCGAAACCGTCGTGCTGGCCCGCGAAGGCGCGGACCTGAAGGCTATCGGCTACTTCGTCCGCTAAGGGCGTACTTAAGCCCTCCCGTTTGGCGAATGGGGGAGGGTTGGGTGGGGGTGAGGGCAGGCTTCGTCGGGCTATGGAAAATAAGGCTCCGCCGACCTCTCCCGACGCGTCACGGTCTTCGATACCGAGCGCGCACCCCCATCCCCAGCCCTTCCCCCATCGAGGGGGAAGGGGGCTATTTCAGCCCCCACCACACCCCCGCCGCCACCAAGATCAGGTGCACAGCCACCGCCGCGCCCAACAGCGTCCGGAACGGCTCCTTGCGGGTCTTGTGGCGTAGCAGGTGCTGGGCGAACCATGCGCCGATCCCGCCGAACAGGGCGGCCAGCAACAGGGTGCGCTCCCGCACCCGCCAGTCGCCGTTGCGCGCCTGAATCTTGTCGAACCAGAACAGACAGAACACCGCCGCCTGCAGGACGGCCAGCACGATCAGCGCCTGATCGACGCGCGTGAGGCCGTCCATCGCCGGGTCAGGCGTAGTTCTGGATCGGACGAACATCCAGTTCGCCCGCCTTGATCGCCCCGATCGCCTGCGCGGCCGCAAGGGCCCCCGCGGCGGTGGTGTAGTAGGGGATCTTCATCATCAGGGCGGTGCGACGCAGGCTGAAGCTGTCCTGCAGCGACTGCTTGCCCGAGGTGGTGTTGAAGACCAGCTGGACCTCGCCGTTCTTCATCGCGTCGACGATGTGCGGACGGCCTTCCAGCACCTTCTTCACCAATCCGACCTCAAGGCCTTCGCCCGTGAGGTACGAGTGCGTGCCTTCGGTGGCGATCAGGCTGAAGCCTTCGGCCAGCAGGGTCTTCGCGGCGTCGAGGATGAAGGGCTTGTCCTCATCCTTCACCGAGATGAAGGCGCAGCCGCTGGTCGGCAGGGTGGTGCCGCCGCCCAGCTGCGACTTGGCGAAGGCGCGGGCGAAGGCGGGGGCCATATCGGCCTCGCCCTCGCGCTTCCAGTCCAGACCCATGACCTCGCCGGTCGAGCGCATTTCCGGTCCCAGGATGATGTCCACCCCGGCGAAGCGGGCGAACGGGAAGACCGCCTCCTTCACCGCGATATGGTCATAGGGCTTGTCGGTCAGGCCGAAGGATTTCAGCGGCACCCCCGCCATCACCTTGGCGGCGATGCTGGCGATGGGCTGGCCGATGGTCTTGGCGACGAAGGGCGCGGTGCGCGAGGCGCGCGGGTTCACTTCCAGCACGAAGATGCGCGGGGTCTCGCTATGCGGCTCCTCGATCGCGAACTGCACATTCATCAGGCCGCGCACCTTCAGCGCCCGGGCCATGGCCTCGGTCTGGCGCTTCAGCTCGGTCACGATGGCCGGGGAGAGCGAGTAGGGGGGCATCGAACAGGCGCTGTCGCCCGAGTGAACGCCGGCTTCCTCGATGTGTTCGAGCACGCCCGCCACGAAGACGGTCTCGTCATCGCACAGGGCGTCCACATCCACCTCGGTGGCGCGGTTCAGATAGTGGTCGATCAGCACGGGGTCGTCGCCCGAGACCAGCATGGCCTCGTGGACGTAGCGATCCAGTTGCTCGCGGTCGTGGACGATCTGCATGCCGCGGCCGCCCAGCACATAGGAGGGACGCAGGACCACGGGGTATCCGACCTCTTCCGCCTTCTGCGCGGCTTCCTCAGCGCTGCGGGCCAGACCGTTCGGCGGCTGCTTCAGGCCGATGTCGTTCAGCATCTGCTGGAAGCGCTCGCGGTCCTCGGCCAGGTCGATCGAGTCGACCGTGGTGCCCAGGATCGGCACGCCGTCCTCCTGCAGCGCATGGGCCAGCTTCAGCGGCGTCTGGCCGCCGAACTGGACGACCACGCCGATCAGCTCGCCCTTGGAGCGCTCGACGTCGATCAACTCCAGCACGTCCTCGGCCGTCAGCGGCTCGAAATACAGGCGGTCGGAGGTGTCGTAGTCGGTCGAGACCGTCTCGGGGTTGCAGTTGACCATGATCGACTCGACGCCGATGTCCGCGAAGGCGAACGCCGCGTGGCAGCAGCAGTAATCGAACTCGATACCCTGCCCGATGCGGTTGGGTCCGCCGCCCAGAATGATCGCCTTCTTCCTGTCCGAGGGATCGGCCTCGTTCTGCGGGACCTGGCCCAGCGCGCCGGTCTCATAGGTCGAGTACATATAGGCGGTGGCGCTGGCGAACTCGGCGGCGCAGGTGTCGATGCGCTTGAAGACCGGGCGGACATCAAGGGCGCGACGGGCGGCGCGGACGGCCTTCTCGGTCGAGCCGGTCAGCTGGGCCAGACGAGCGTCCGAGAAGCCCTTGGACTTCAGCTTGCGGAAGTCGTCGGCGGTGGTCGGCAGGCCCTGCACGACGATATGGCCTTCGGTCCGCACGATGTCGGCGATCTGGCGCAGGAACCACGGCTCGTAGGAACAGGCGGCCTGCACCTCTTCCACGGTCAGGCCGTGGCGGAAGGCCTGGGCGATGACGCGGATGCGGTCCGGCGTCGGCACGCCCAGGGCGCGGATGACGGCGGCGCGGGCGCTCGCGTCGTCCTCCGCGCCGGCCACGCCCTCGATCTCGACCTCGTTGAAGCCGTTCAGGCCAGTCTCAAGACCGCGGAGGGCCTTCTGCATCGATTCCTGGAAGGTCCGGCCGATGGCCATGACCTCGCCCACCGACTTCATCGAGGTGCCCAGCAGGGGCTCCGAGCCCGGATATTTCTCGAAGGCGAAGCGCGGGATCTTGGTGACGACGTAGTCGATGCTCGGCTCGAACGAGGCGGGCGTGACCTTGGTGATGTCGTTGGTCAGTTCGTCCAGCGTGTAGCCCACGGCCAGACGGGCGGCGACCTTGGCGATGGGGAAGCCGGTGGCCTTGGACGCCAGCGCGGATGAGCGCGACACGCGCGGGTTCATCTCGATCACGACCATGCGGCCGTCCGCCGGGTTGATCGCCCACTGGACGTTCGACCCGCCGGTTTCGACGCCGATCTCGCGCAGCACGTTGATCGAGCCCGTGCGCATGCGCTGGTACTCTTTGTCGGTCAGCGTCAGGGCCGGAGCGACGGTGATCGAGTCACCGGTGTGGACGCCCATCGGGTCCACGTTCTCGATCGAGCAGATGATGATGCAGTTGTCCGCCGTGTCGCGGACGACCTCCATCTCGTATTCCTTCCAGCCCAGCACCGACTCCTCGATCAGCACCTCGGTGGTCGGCGACAGGTCGAGGCCGCGCAGGACGATCTCCTCGAACTCCTCGCGGTTGAAGGCGATGCCGCCGCCGGTGCCGGCCAGTGTGAACGACGGACGGATCACGGCGGGCAGGCCGACGAACTCCAGACCCTCCAGCGCCTCTTCCATCGAGTGGGCGGCCTTGGAGCGGGGGCTTTCCAGACCCAGCTTGTCCATGGCGTCGCGGAATTTCTGACGGTCCTCGGCCTTGTCGATGACCTCGGCCTTGGCGCCGATCA
Organism: Brevundimonas sp. FG8; assembly: GCF_057808845.1. Lineage (NCBI taxonomy): Bacteria > Pseudomonadati > Pseudomonadota > Alphaproteobacteria > Caulobacterales > Caulobacteraceae > Brevundimonas > Brevundimonas sp. FG8. The sequence continues at coordinate 348,707 of NZ_JBMDIU010000001.1, forward strand.
TCTCGACCCCGTGGCGCTTCAGCGCGCCGGAGGCTTCCAGCGCCAGCGCCGTGTTCAGCGCCGTCTGCCCGCCCATGGTCGGCAGCAGGGCGTCGGGCTTCTCCCTGGCGATAATCTTCTCGACGATCTCGGGCGTGATCGGCTCGATGTAGGTCGCGTCGGCCACCTCCGGATCGGTCATGATCGTGGCCGGGTTCGAGTTCACCAGGATGACCCGGTAGCCCTCGGCCTTCAGCGCCTTGCACGCCTGCACGCCGGAATAGTCGAATTCGCACGCCTGTCCGATGACGATGGGACCGGCGCCGATGATGAGGATCGACTTGATGTCTGTGCGCTTGGGCATGGCCTGAGGCTCTTCTTCTTGATCTTCAGTTCGTCACGACCGCGCACTCCCAGCCGTCGTAGTCGAGCTGGAAGGCCGCGGCCCAGGATTGCATCATGGAGGAAACGGGCGCGAACGAGGCTTCGTCCACGGGGATGGTCGTTTCCAGAACGGTCATATCGTCCTGACCACGCGTGACGAAGCCGGCCCGCCGGGCCACCTCGTTCAGGTCGTCGTGGTCGCCCTCGCCATAGAAGTAGAAGAGGGTGTGCCGGGGCGTCACGCCGTTGTCGCCCTGGGCCGCCAGGGCCGCGCGCACGGCGGCGTCGCGTTCTTCGTGGCTGGCGTCAGGGGCGGACACGGGCGGGGAGGCTCCTTGCGCGCGAGAACCCGGCGCGGGCGGCTGCCGGCGCGGTTCCGTTCGGGTTGTCGGTTAAGCGGCCCGTCTAAAGACGCAGCCCCTCGGGGGCAAGCGGGATTCGCCCCCTGAAACGACAAAGGGCGGCCCTTGCGGGCCGCCCTCCATTCTCTTGGCGTCGTTCGATCAGAACGGACGGTAGTTCAGGCCGATGAAGAAGCGACGGCCGTAGGGGTCGAAGTTCGAGTAGAGCGTCGTTCCCAGATAGGTCGCCTGCTCGGCGTCGAAGGCGTTCACGACACCCGCGCGGACCGACAGGTCGTTGCGGACATTCCAGCGGACGGTGAAGTCGTGGCGGGTGAAGTCGCCCGTCCTGAACTCATCGTACTCGCGTTGGTCGTTGTTCGACACCGCGTCGCGGATCTGGATGATGTCCTGGCTCGACTGCCAGTCAGCGGTCCAGTTCACGCTCCAGACGTCGTTCGGCGTCCAGGTCAGCGACGAGCTCATGCGGACCTTCGGATAGTAGAGGGTCCCGGCCAGAGCGGTCTGGTCCGACGGGTCGTCGGCGTTCAGGTACTCGTTCTGGTCGATCAGCCACGAACCGGCCAGGGCGTAGTCCAGACGGCCCCAGGCGTTGCCGGTCAGCTCTTCAAGGTCGAGCGAGTAGCGACCGGTGAAGTCCAGACCGCGCGTCTCGAGCTTGGCGTAGTTGACCGAGCCCTCGATGAAGCCGCCGATGGCGTCGCCGACCGGAGCGCCCAGACCGAAGTCGATGTCCGGGTTGTTGCGGAAGATGGTCGCGCAGGCGGCGGTGTTCAGCGTGGCGCCGCTGACGCAGTTGTTCGCCACGGTCTGGGCCGACACCGACGAGATCACGTTGTCGATCTGGATTTCGTAGTAGTCCAGAACCAGCGAGAAGTTCGGGAAGAAGCGGGGTTGCAGCACCGTCGAGAAGGTGAAGCTGTCCGACTCTTCCGGCTCCAGGAACGGGTTCCCGCCGCTGACGCCGGCAATGCCCGAAACGTAGGTCGGGTTGAAGTCGTCGGCGTTGGTCGCCGTCGCGCCGGCGAAGTCGAAGGTGTAACCCGCCGCCGTCGCCAGAGCCGTACAGTTGTTGATGCGGTTCGTGCGGGTTTCGCTGTCCTGGGCCGCGATGACCAGGGTGGCGCAGGGATCAACGAAGCCGTTCAGGAAGGTCTGGCTGTAGGGCGCGAAGTTTTCGGCCAGATCCGGCACCCGGACCGAGCTGTTGAAGCTGGTCTTGAAGGTGATGTCGCGGATCGGGCGGTACACAAGGTTCACGCCGTGAACGTCGATGTCGCCGACGGTCGAGTAGTCCGCATAGCGGTACGAGCCGCTGATTTCGGCATACTCGCCCAGCCAGGTGTCACGGAACACGGGGATCGAGACTTCGGCGAAGACTTCCTCGCTCTCGTACTGGACGAAATCGAAGTCCGGACCCGAGTTCAGGAACAGGAACTGACGACCGGCGGTGTCGCGGTCGCGACCCGTGGCCTCGGTGCCTTCACGACGGTACTCGGCGCCCAGGGCGACACCGATCGGACCGGCGCCCCAGAAGTCCCACAGCTCGCCCGAGACCGAAGCGATGACCTGCTCCTGCTCGTTGCGCTCGGTGACGCCGATGACGGCGTCGATGTAGGCCAGCGCTTCTTCGCTCTGGTTGCCCTTGCCGAAGACGTTCAGCGGACGGCAGTCGGCGATCGACTGGCGGCCGTAGGCGCTGTCGCGCAGGTCTTCGCCCGTGCCCATGTCCAGCGCGCCGGCGGGGGCGCCCTGGGCGTTCAGCAGTTGGGCGCGGCAGACGATCTCGCCGGGGCGGCCGTTGACCACGCCGCCGGCGTCGACCACGGCGTCCGCGGCCAGGGCCACGCGCTGCGAGTCGGTGCCGCGTTCACGGTTTTCAACCTCGACCTGGCCGTAGGTGTAGCCGATGTCCCAGCTGATGTTGCGGATGAAGCCGATGTCTGCCGGCGAGCCGCGCAGGCCGAAGACATAGCGCTGCAGTTCACGGGTGTTGTCCTGGGTGCGGTCCGGGCCGAACATGCTGTGACGCGCGTTCTGCAGAAGGATCGGAGCCAAGGCCGTGCCGGCGGCGGTTTCCGTCGGTTGCGAGTACGGCGTCACCAGGTTGCCGGCGATCGCATCCTTGACGTTCTGCGGCAGGAAGGCGTTGTCGCTCCAGCGCAGGTCGAAGTTGGCGACGTTATAGATCGGGTTGACCGAACCGGCGCCGTACGAGTTCACCAGGTCGATGTCGTAGAAGGTCGGCTGCGACAGGTCGAAGGTGTCTTCGGTGACGTATTTGGCTTCGGCGTACAGCTCGATGCTGCTGGTGAGGGCGAAGTTCGCGCCGGCCTGGAAGCGAGCCGATTCCGAACGCGGAACGCGCGAGCCGGTGCTGAATTCGGCCGGGTTCTCGCCGTCACCGCCGATGTTGTACGGACGGTTGATGCCGGTTTCACCGACACGCTCGCCGAAGTCGGCCAGACGGGCGGTCGTGCCGTCGTACCAGTAGGTCTTGCCCGGCTGAACGCCGAAGCAGTTGGCGCTGTACGAGAAGCCCGCGGCTGAACCGGTGCCCGAGAAGCAGTCCACGTAGGGGACGTTCGGATTGTTCAGGGCGCTGGGCTGCGAGACGTTGGCCAGGGTGGTCTGGCCCCAACGCGGCAGGTCGATGCGGCGCACGCCGGTGTAAACGCGGCTGTCCAGAATGCCGTCGCTGCGGGCCGTCGTCGGGTCGGCGTCGATGCCGATACGAACGGGAGCGTCGCGCAGCCAGTCGATGTCCAGCGAGGTGACTTCATCGACCTGCTCGTATTCGCCGTGCAGGTACAGGTTCAGTCGGCCGTCCAGCAGGTTCACACCGCCCAGGGCGGAGATGCGTTTGTTGGCTTCACCGTTCTGGTTGATCATGCCGTAGTTGGCGTCGATCTCCAGACCTTCGAAATTCTTGCGCAGAACGAAGTTCAGCACGCCCGAGACGGCGTCGGCGCCATAGACCGACGAGGCGCCGCCGGTGACGATCTCGATGTTCTCGATCAGGAGGCGCGGGATGGTGTCGACGTCGACCGACAGTTGACCGCCGCTGGAGCCGACGTGGCGACGACCGTCGACCAGCGTCAGGGTGCGGTTCGAGCCCAGCGAGCGCAGGTTCGGCAGCGACAGGCCGCCGTCACCCAGGCCCGAGCCGGTGGTGTCCGACGGAACGACCGAGTTCGACAGGGCCGGGATGGTGGCCAGATAGTCGATGACCGTGGTCTGGCCGGTCGACAGCAGGTCTTCGCGCTGGACCTGGATCAGAGGGGTGGCGGCGTTCTCGGCGCTGCGGCGGATGCGCGAGCCCGTGATGACGACTTCGCCCAGTTCAGTGGCGTCCTGGGTGTCGGCTGCGGTCGGTGCTTGCTGAGGGGCCGGGGTCTGGGCCCAGGCCGGAGCCGCAACGGCGATGACACCAGCCAGCACGGTGCTGGCCAGCAAGTGGCTACGCATAACAGTCATTCGTGAGTCCAAATCCGAAAAGGGGTACGCCTTTTGCGCTGCCTCCCCCAAGCCAGAGCGACGCCACAAACTCACCTCAGATATGTCAGGTCAAGACGGTTTCGGACACTTTCGACACTTTTCACTGTTATTTGTGACGCCTGTGACGCCATTCTGCACCACATTGCGATTTCTTTGATATTTGCCGGAACAAAACGCCGTTATTTGAGCAGCGCTTCCTTTTGCTCGATCCAGCCCGGAAGCTGGTTGATGGCTTCCAGTGCGCCATAGCGGGGGTGGCCCTCCGGGGCGTCGGCCAATTCGTGCGCCCAGGTGATGGCGTAGGGGATGTGCACCGCGAAAGCCCCGGCCCCCAGGGCGGGCAGGACGTCGGACTTCATGGAGTTGCCCGCCATGACCGCTTCAGCCGCGCCGGTGCCGTGACGGGCGAACAGATGGGCGTAGGTTTCCACGGTCTTTTCGGAGACGATCTCGACGGCGGAGAAGAGTTCGCCCAGACCGGAGGCGGCGACCTTGCGTTCCTGATCCATAAGGTCGCCCTTGGTGATCAGAACCAGCCGGTACTTCTCTGACAGGGCGGCCAGGGCGTCGTCGACGCCGGGCAGGGTCTCGACGGGATGGGCCAGCATCTCGCGACCAGCGGCCAGGATTTCGCGCACGACTTCCGGCGGCGCGTTCCCGCCCGTCAGTTCCATGGCCGTTTCGATCATGGACAGGGTGAAGCCCTTCACGCCGTAGCCGTAGAGCTGAAGGTTCCGTCGCTCGACGTCGGCCAGACGCGCCTCAATCAGCGTTTCGTCGCCATGGTCGGCCAGAAGGTCGACGAACCGGGCGTGGGTCAGCCGGAAGATGGTCTCGTTGTGCCAAAGGGTGTCGTCGGCATCCAGGCCGATAGTGGTGATGGTCATGCCGGGCTCCCTGAACCGAATCCCGAGGCGCGTCGAGTGTTCGGAAGGTGAGGGCGTTCATGATCAACACGATGCTGACCATGTTTGTCAGGGATATCTTGGTGAAGGGCGCGCATTCTCGGGATGCGGGAAGGCCGGGGGGCATTCACGTGGGAGCCGGTCATGATCGGAAACCCGACGGGGCGGAACGATCCGCCCGATGAAGCGACCCGGGGAGACGGGGCGCGTGGTCCGCCGGAGGGGCGACCCGGGGCGACGCCGCCGCTTGAACGCCGGGCCTATGCGACGCCCTATGAAAGCCTGACCTTCACCCTGGTCACCCGCGCGCGGCAGGAACTGACCGTCACACTGGCCGCGCAGCCTGTGTTCGATCTGGCGCGCTGCGCGCCGGTCAGTCGCCGCATCAGGCGCACTGTCAGGCACCGGGGCGGTGAGCGGGCGCTGACCGGGCTGCGTCGGAGGACGCTGGAGCCGGCGGACCTGAGGCGGATCGACCTTCAGACCCTGCATCAGGGGCTGGATATGTTGAAACTTGGGGTGCACGAAAGCGGCGTCCTTCCGGTCTTCTGGCGCACGGTCGCAACGAGTCGGGGCCGGTTCGCCCTGCTCTGTTCGGAGATGCAGCACGAGCGGCCGGGCGCCTTGCTGGTCGAGGTGATGGGTGGGCTGGAGCAGGCGCCGCCGGAAGCCGTACAGGCGGCGATCGGACATTTCGAAACGACCCGGCAGGCCGCGATCCTGCATCTGTCGCCCGACGCCGGCGCGGTCCGGCGGCTGGCGGGGGTCACGGCGGGTTGCCTGTCCATCGATTTCGCCGGGGTGGAGCATGAGAACGCGCGTGACTGGGCCCAGGCGGCGGCGCTGATCGGCGTCTGCCGCGAGGTCTGCGGGCAGGTGATGCTGCTGAACCTGAGACCGGACCGGGGTCTGGCGGCGCACGAGGCGGGGGCCACCCACGCCGTCTTCGCCGGAATGGACGCGATCACCGTCTGAGAGGGCGCCGGTTGACGAAAAGCCCCGCGGAGAGGCACCTCTGCGGGCATGAGCCACGCCGAGCACTCCATCCCCTTGCCCGAAGACCCGCTGGCGGATCGTCACAAGCTGGGTTGGGGTCTGGCCGCGCTGGTCGTGGCCGGGAACATGATCGGTTCGGGGCTGTATCTGTTGCCTGTCAGTCTGGCCTCCACCGGCAGCTCAAGCCTGATCGGCTGGCTGGTCGCGGCGGTGGGCGCCTGTACGCTGGCGCTGGTGTTTGGCGCGCTGGGGCGGGTGGCGCCCAAGGCGGACGGTCTGTCGGGCTTCGCCGAGAGGGGTCTGGGCCGGTTCGCAGGCTTTCAGGTCTCGCTGGCCTTCTGGATGGCGTGTCTGGTCGGCAATGTAGCCGTGGCGGTGGCGGCGACCGGCTATCTTGGCTTCTTCTGGCCGATCCTGAAGGATCCGGTCGCGGCGACCCTGTGCAATCTGTCCCTGATCTGGGTGGCGACCATCGCCTACATCATCGGCGCCCGCACGGCCTCGTGGCTGGCGGCGGCGGCGCTCGTGATCGGCCTCATCCCCATCGCTATCGCGGTCGCGGCGGGCGTGAGCGCGTTTGAGCCGGAGGTCTTCAAGGCGTCGTGGAGCCCCTCGGGCGAGCCTCTGCTGAAGACCGTGCCCGCCTCGCTGGCCATCATCTTCTGGGCCTATCTGGGCGTGGAGAGCGCGGCGGCCCTGTCGCACCGCGTCCGCCATCCGGCTGTGGACGTGCGCCGGGCTTCTGTCGCCGGGGCGCTGTTGGCCACGGTCGTCTATGTCGCCGCGACCGTGGCGGTGTTCGGCGTGATCCCGGTCGCGCAACTGGCCCATTCGACCAGTCCCTACGCCGATCTGGCGGCGCGGGTGTTCGGCGGCTCGATCGCGGGCGTCGTGGCCATCTGCGCCATCGCCAAGACGCTGGGCACCATCGGCGGCTGGACCATGATGGGCGGCGAGACGGCCCGTGCGGCCGCGCAGCAGGGCTATCTGCCGTCGGGCTTCGGATCGGCGACCAGGACGCCCGTCGTGACGCCCTTGCTGGGCGCCGCCTTCATGAGCCTGATCGCGGTTCTTTCGGGCCAACCCACGCTGGGCGGTCAGTTCGCGATGCTTGTGGGCGTCACCTCGGTGCTGACGTTGAGCATCTATGCGGTCTGTTCATTGTCCCTGTTCCGGCTGGCGAAGACGCCGGGGGCCCGGATCGTGGCCGTGCTGGGACTGGTGTTCGCCGCCGCCGCTGTGGCCGCCGCGGCGCCGGGATACCTCCTTCCGACGGCGGGTTTCGTCGCGCTGATGACCCTCGCCTGGTTCCTATTCCTGAGAAAGTCGGCATCGCGCGTTGACCGTGAGGGTCAGGGGGCCTAACCACCGCGCCGTTTGTTCGCCGGATTACGGCCCTACGGAGCGCGCCATGACCCAGACCCTTCTTCCCGGCGTCACAGGCGTTCTGGCGCTGGCGGACGGCACGATCTTCCAGGGTGTCGGCTGCGGCGCCACCGGCACGGCGCTGGGGGAGGTGGTCTTCAACACCGCCATGACCGGGTATCAGGAAATCCTGACCGACCCGTCCTACATGAGCCAGATCCTAGCCTTCACCTTCCCGCACGTCGGCAATGTCGGGGTGAACGTCGAGGACATCGAACAGATCGGTGGCGGTTCGGACACGGCGGCCAAGGGCGCGATCTTCCGCGACGTGCCGACCGACCCGGCCAACTATCGCGCCGAAAGCGACTTCGACAACTGGATGCAGCGTCGTGGCGTCGTGGGTCTGGCCGGGATCGACACCCGCGCCCTGACGGCTCGCATTCGCGACACCGGCGCCCCGCACGCGGTCATCGCCCACGATCCGAACGGCAATTTCGATCTTGAGGCTCTGGTCGCCGAGGCGAAGGCCTGGACCGGTCTGGTCGGTCTGGATCTGGCCAAGCCCGCCTCCACCTTGCAGGCGTTCGAATGGGACGAGGGCCTGTGGGAGTGGCCGGAAGGTCACCCGCGTGTCGACGCCGCCGACAAGTCGGTGGTGGTCATCGACTATGGCGTGAAGCGCAACATCCTGCGTGCTCTGGCCTCAACCGGCGCGAAGATCACCGTGGTGCCGGCCACGACGACGGCGGAAGAAGTTCTCGCCCGCAATCCGGACGGCGTCATCCTGTCGAACGGTCCGGGCGATCCCGCCGCGACCGGTGAATACGCGGTGCCGGAGATCAGGAAGCTGGTCGAAAGCGGCAAGCCGGTCTTCGGCATCTGCCTGGGCCACCAGATGCTGGCGCTCGCACTGGGCGCGAAGACCGTGAAGATGGATCAGGGCCACCACGGCGCGAACCATCCGGTGAAGGACCTGACGACCGGCAAGGTCGAGATCGTGTCGATGAACCACGGCTTCACCGTGGATCGCGACAGTCTGCCGGACGCGGTTGAGGAAACCCACGTCAGCCTGTTCGACGGCACCAACTGCGGCATCGCCCTGAAGGGCAGGCCGGTGTTCAGCGTCCAGCACCACCCGGAGGCGTCCCCGGGACCGACGGACAGCCTCTATCTGTTCCAGCGCTTCGCGGATTCGATGAAGTAAGGTTGGATAGCCCGCGGCAGCGGGCGAGGCGTCCAGCTTGTCTTTCGCCCGCGAGCGTCAGGGCAGGGGCGCGAAGCTGGCTTCTTCCCGCAAGGCGCAAGCCTTGCGGACAGCGACCGGGGCTGCGTGCAGCCAGTAGTCGGCGTCTTCCGGCCGGTTGGCGCGCCGTCGCTCCAGTCCGCGCCTGCGCCGCAGGGCGGCGTTCTCAAGCAGCCGGGCGTGCAGGGCGCGCGGCGAGACGAAAGGGACAGCGGGGGAGCCGGGGACGGCGACGGCGTCGGGGCCTTTGGGCTCCACCGCCGGACGGGCGATGGCGATGAACATGGGCAGGCTTTCAATCGTGACGATCCGGCAGCGTCCGCTGACAAACCGGCGATGGGTCGTCCGCTTTTCCGGGACGGTTGCGTGGATAATCCACAAGACCTGTGGATAGTTCCGAAAAATTACGTTTTGAATCAGACGCTTAGTGTCTCGATTTCGCCGTCTTGGTTAATGAAAGGTAAATCGCGGCCATTGGGTGAGTCGCGCGCTATAAGGCGTCGGTGCGCTTTGATGATCGCTTCATTGAGGAACTGAAGGCCCGCCTTCGCCCGTCCGACATCATCGGACGGTCGGTGAAGCTCAAGCGTCAGGGACGCGAGTTCGTCGGCCTGTCGCCCTTCTCGAAGGAGAAGTCGCCGTCCTTCTTCGTCAATGATGACAAGGGTTTCTTCCATGACTTCTCGTCGGGCAAGCACGGCGATGTCATCAGCTTCCTGCAGGAGACCGAGCGGCTGAGCTTCGTCGAGGCCGTGCAGCGGCTGGCGGCGGAGGCGGGTATGCAGCTTCCAGCCGAGGACCCGCAGGCGCAGGAGCGCGAGCAGAAGCGGCAGGGCCTGAACGACTGGATGGACCTGGCCCAGAAATGGTTCGCCGCCAACCTGCGCCGGTCGCCGGGCAAGGCGGCGCGGGAGTATCTTGAAAAGCGCGGCCTGCCGGAAGATCAGTGGGAGCGGTTCGGTCTGGGCTATGCGCCCAACGATCGCGAGGGCCTGAAGCAGGCGCTGGTCCAGCGCGGGGCGAAGCCGGGTGATCTGGTGGAGGCGGGGCTGCTGATCTCGCCGGAAAGCGGCGGCCAGCCCTATGACCGGTTCCGCGACCGTCTGATGTTCCCCATCCTTGATGCGCGAGGCCGGATCGTCAGCTTCGGCGGGCGGGCGATGAACCCGGACGATCGCGCCAAGTATCTGAATGGTCCCGAAAGCCCTCTCTTCCACAAGGGCGCGACCCTGTATGGCCTGCCGGAGGCCCGCCGCATCCTCGGCGCCGCCTCTCGGGGCGAGCAGGGGATCGTCGTGGTCGAAGGCTATATGGACGTGATCGCCTGCCAGCGGGCGGGCATCCCGGCCGTGGCGCCGATGGGCACGGCCCTGACCGAGGAACAGATGGAGCGGTTGTGGCGCGTGTCGTCCGAGCCGGTGCTGTGCTTCGACGGTGATGCGGCAGGACGACGGGCGGCGTATCGCGCCGTGGATCGCGCCCTGCCGCAGCTGAAGCCGGGCCGGTCGTTCCGCTTCTGCCTGCTGGATGGAGGGCAGGACCCCGACGACATCCTGCGTGATCGCGGCGCGCCAGCCCTGCGTCAGGCGTTGGCCGAGACCAAGGCCTTCGCCGAGGTGCTGTTCCAGAAGGAGGCGGAGGCCGAGCCGCTGGACACCCCCGAGCGTCGCGCCGGCTTCAAGGGGCGGCTGCGTCAGCAGGCGTCGGCCATTCAGGACAAGGATCTGGCCGAACAGTACCGGCGGGAGATGTACGAGCGGTTCGATGCGGCGTTCCCGTCGCGCCGCCCGCAGCAAGCCCAGTCCGGCGGTCAGGGCTACGGTCAGGGCAGGGGGCGCTTCGGCGGTCCGCCGCCCAAACTGGGCCAGACCGCCGAGGGCGCGCAGGCCATGCAGTCGCTGAGCCGCGCGATCGAGCCGGTGGCCGCGGCTCTGGCTCACGGCGCCATCGATGATCCCGAGCGAATGGATGATCATCTGGAGGCGATCTCCGCCCACGGCTTCGGTGATCCGTCGTTGAACGGGTTGGCGCAGGAGATGGTCCGGCTGCGCTTCTCGGGCCAAGACCTTGACTCTGCCGCGCTCCGTCGCCATCTGGCGCAATCGGGTCATGATGTCTTGATGCGCGAGGTCGAGAAGGCGGCGGCAAAGTCCGGCGCGCCTTTCCTGGCTGCAGACAAGCCCCTCGGCGAGACGAGGATCCGATGGTCGCAGGCGTTTGACGCGTTAACCCGTGTCGCCGCCTTGGAAGACGCCCTGTCTTCGGCGCGTGGCGTGCCGGGGCAGGACGAGGCATTCCGCCGGTTGAAAGCCGAGCGGGACGCGCTGCGTCGTGCGATCAAGACTGGAGAAATTTGGGAAGATAGCACGAGTTCGTAACCAACGACCTCGACACACGTTGTATTTGGCGGCGGGCCTGATCAGCCGGCCACCCGGAGAAGAGACTGAATGAGCGCCCAGACCGAGACGCAGGAAGCCGAAGTTCAGAGCGACGGCCCGCTGCTCGACCTTACCGACGCCGGCGTCAAGAAGTTCATCAAGCAGGCGAAAGCCCGCGGCTATGTGACGATGGAGGAACTGAACAAGGTCCTGCCGTCCGAAGAGGTGACCCCCGACCAGATCGAGGACACCCTGGCCATGCTCAGCGAGATGGGCGTGAACGTCGTCGAGGCTGAGGAAGACGCGGAGCAGAAGGAAGGCGAAGGCGGCGAAGTCGCCGAGCGCGCCGAGACTTCGGTCGCGGAAACGCCCGCCAAGGCCGCCTATGACCGCACCGATGACCCGGTGCGCATGTACCTGCGCGAAATGGGCTCGGTCGAGCTGCTGTCGCGCGAGGGCGAAATCGCCATCGCCAAGCGCATTGAGGCCGGTCGTGACGCGATGATCTCGGGGCTGTGCGAAAGCGCCCTGACCTTCGAGGCCATCATGGTGTGGCGCGACGAGTTGGCGAATAACCGCATCCTGCTGCGCGAGGTCATCGACCTGGACGCGACCTATGGCGTGCTGAACCCGTCGTCCCTGCCGCACAACCAGCCGCCGGCCGGTGAAGCCGTCGAGGAAGACGAGGAAGAAAAGGCCGCCGGGGAAGAAAAGCCGGAAGGCGATGATGATGATGATGACTTCGATGATGGCGGCGGCATGTCGATTTCGGCGCTGGAAGCCGAGCTGCGTGACGGGGTCATGGAAGTGCTGGATGCGATCGCGGCCGACTTCGGCGGCTTCCGCAAGCTGCAGGACAAGCTGGTCGAGGCCCGCCTGAAGGGCGAGGTGCTCAGCGCCAAGGACCAGAAGGCCTATGACACCCTGACGGCGACCATCTCGGGCCGCCTGAAGACGATGAAGCTGAACAACAACCGCATCGAGGCGCTGGTTGAGCAGCTGTACGCGATCAACAAGCGTCTGATGGGTCTGGAAGGCCGCCTGCTGCGTCTGGCCGACAGCTACGGCATTTCGCGTCCCGAGTTCCTGAAGGCCTACTTCACCAGGGAACTGGACCCGAACTGGTCCGAGAGCATCAAGGAAATGGGCGTCCGCTGGACCAAGTTCAGCGACAACGAGGCCAACCAGATCGCCTCGATCCGTGCCGACGTGGCCGCCGTGGCGACCGAAGCCGGTCTGCCGATCGACGACTATCGCCGCATCGTCCAGACCGTTCAGAAGGGCGAGCGCGAGGCCCGTCAGGCCAAGAAGGAAATGGTCGAGGCCAACCTGCGCCTCGTGATCTCCATCGCCAAGAAATACACCAACCGCGGCCTGCAGTTCCTGGACCTGATCCAGGAAGGCAACATCGGCCTGATGAAGGCGGTCGACAAGTTCGAGTACCGCCGCGGCTACAAGTTCTCGACCTACGCCACCTGGTGGATTCGTCAGGCGATCACCCGCTCGATCGCCGATCAGGCGCGCACCATCCGTATCCCGGTGCACATGATCGAGACGATCAACAAGATCGTCCGCACCAGCCGCCAGATGCTGCACGAGATCGGCCGCGAGCCGACCCCGGAAGAGCTTGCCGAAAAGCTGGCCATGCCGCTGGAGAAGGTGCGCAAGGTCCTGAAGATCGCCAAGGAGCCGATCTCGCTCGAAACCCCGATCGGGGACGAGGAGGACTCGCACCTCGGCGACTTCATCGAGGACAAGAACGCTGTCCTGCCGATCGACGCCGCCATCCAGTCGAACCTGCGCGAGACCACCACCCGCGTGCTGGCGTCGCTGACGCCGCGCGAGGAGCGGGTCCTGCGGATGCGCTTCGGCATCGGCATGAACACCGACCACACCCTGGAAGAAGTCGGCCAGCAGTTCTCGGTGACGCGTGAGCGGATCCGTCAGATCGAGGCCAAGGCCCTGCGCAAGCTGAAGCACCCGTCGCGGTCGCGGAAGCTCCGGTCCTTCCTGGACAGCTGAGAATGACGAAGGGGCGGTTCGGAAGAGCCGCCCTTTCTCTTTTGAGCGACGGTGCCTCACTTTTCCCCCGTGCAGGGTGTTGGTGACCTCTTTGAGGTTGCGGCCCGTCTACCTCCGGTGCACCTTCGGGGGGCTTGAGGCCGAAACCTCAAGCCCCCCTGCGGGTGCGCCAGTCAAACTTGCGAGGGTGTGGGGCCCGTTGGTAGCAGCCAGCGGGCCCTTCGCTTGCCTGACAAAGAGATGATGGCTCAATCCGCCCGCTGTTGGGTGGATTTGTCGCTGCAATCCACAGAACTCCGACATTTAATCGTCCTACTGCATTTTTTGTTCTATGTTTGTTCTTGTTTGAGGTCCCCGTACCTTCTGCGTGTTCGCTCTCTCGTGATCGGCTGTTCCGTGCAAATCACCCTAGCGTCCGGCCCATGCGCGCCCTCCCGTCGATCCTGACCATCGCCCTGCTCGTGGCGAGCTGCAGCCCGATGACGCCGGAGCGGCGGCCCGTGACGTCCTACCCCACGCCCTATTCGCCGACCGAGGCGCCGCTGGTCGGGGCTCTTGTCGACCAGCCGATTTCGGGCGGCACCCGCGCGGCGGTGCTCCGGGAGAGCGCCGAACTGACCCAGTGCATGGCCCAGCTGACGGCGGCGCGGGTGACGTTCCGGCCGTCGCCGGACAAGGGCGACCCGCAGGCGTGCGGCCTGACGGCGGGCGGCGTTCTGGGGCCGGACATGGGGACGGTGGCGCGGATGGCGCCCGGCGATGTCGAGATGACCTGCCGAACCGCGCTGGCGCTCAGCGTCTGGCGGCGGCAGTCGCTGGAGCCGGCGGCGCGGGAAATCCTCGGCTCGGACGTGGTCCAGATCGATCACATGGGCGCCTATGCCTGTCGCAACGTGAACAACGGCGGGGTCAGCAACCGGATCAGCGCCCACGCCCAGGCGGCGGCCGTGGACGTGGCGGGGGTGCGGCTGAGGGACGGGCGGCGGATCAGTCTGAAGGATGACTGGTTCGGGGGCGACGAGGCCGAGCAACGCTTCCTTCGCCGCATCCGCGACGACGCCTGCCGCATCTTCGGCACGACCCTGAGCCCGGACTACAACGCGGTCCACGCCGATCACCTGCATCTCGAGGCGACCGATACACGCTTCTGCCGGTAGGGCGCTGACGCCCTCTCCATGGGGATAGGGATGATCACGGGAGAATTCGGCGACAGGTTTTCGGTGATTTGGACGACGGCGTCGTGTGATTCCGACGACTTGGGCGACGCATGCGTCCGATTTTGGCGCAGGCGCATGTTTCCCTGTCGGCATGGACCATTTCCGCCTGAGAAAATATCGCGGCCCCAAGGTGTGGGCCAGGGTGCGCGAGGCCTATGAGGCCGGCGAGAGCGGGCCGTCGTGTACGCGACGGTTCGATGTCGGCCTGGCCAATCTGAGGAAGAAGGCGCGACTGGAGGGCTGGACACGCCGCCATCAGGCCGAGCGCGCGGACCGTGAACTGCCGCGGGAGGACGCGGCGGTCGTTGCGCCGGATGGGAGTTCCGGGGAGCCGATGGATCGCCCGACCGCGTTGAACGCCTGTCTCGACCATGCGGCCAGGGCGATGGCGCGCGGAGACGGGCAAAAGGCGCTGGCCGCGATCAAGGCGGCTCTGGCCTTCACCGAAGTGACCCGCAAGCTGGATGGGACGGAGGACCTGTTCGCCATGGAGCCGGGACGGCAGCGGGCGCTGGCCTTCCTGCGGTCGCAGGGGGTGTTGGAGTAGGCGGCTATCCGCGGCAAGCGCGCTGGCGGCTGGAGTAGCGACTGCTCGGCAGGCGGACGGTAGCCGGGCGCCCCCGGCTGGCACCCTCGCCCGAGGTGCAGGCCCGCCGGCGCGTGACCGGGACGAGGCGGCTGGAGAAACACCGGGGCGAACGCGCCTTCCGCATGGCCCGGGACCTGCCGAGCGACACCGGTTACGACCTGGCCGACAACTGGGCCGTGGAGGCCCTGCGCTGGCGCGCCCGGGTGATGGGGCCGGAGCAGGGCCAGCGATGCGGTCTCCCCGTCAGCGAAATGGTGCTTGCCATCTACCTCCAAAACAATCCGCTGCCGCCCAGGCAAGAGGATCAAGAAATCCATTCTTTGGCGGGGAAGCGGCAGGCGATGACGGAGGGTTTTCACCACAGCGGGGTCATAGTGAAGATAGACCTGCGGTAACAGCGCAGGTAGGGCGTCGCCGAGCGTGGATCGGTAGGCTTGGAAGTAGGTCGCGAAAACTCTTCGTTCGGCGTCCGATGCGAGAGATTCTTGAAGCCGCCTTCCCAAGCTGGCGGCGTCGCCACCATTCGTCAGTCCCGACCACCATGTTACCAGATCGGACCACAGCAACCCGCCGGGACCGATCGGTCGATCATATATCAAGCAGCTTTCTTCACCCGACAATATGACGATGTCGTTGTTAATAGCGTCGGCGAAGCCAATTTCGGGCTTGGGGCCGCGTGAGGCAAAAATCAGATTTTTTGGACGACCACCGACGCCTCTGACGACAGAGCGGAATGCATAAATTGGATGCCCCGACTCTTCGCCATCGGGAGCCAACTCGTAACCGTCACGCACCAACACCTTGTTGAGTGCCGCGACCGTAGTCTCTTGTTCTTCGCCCGACCGCGCCAGCGGATGGACCGCATCCTCGATAAGGGCCGCGAAGCGCGCTCTCGAGCACTCAAAAGCGCCGACCTCCGCGAACAACGCCTCGACTGACCAGTCTCCTGGGTTTCGTACCATATGTTGATAGATGCGATCTCGGAGGCTCTTGCCACTTCGGGGCCCGAAGATGCCATCGAAGGGATCGTCAACTAGGAAGTAGCGTCCGACCAACTCGCCGGGATCCATCTCTCCAGCGAGATCGTCTCCAAACACCCGCGCGATGTCCCGACGGGTGATGCGGCTCAGCCCGGGCTCGTTCGCTTCGAGGATTTTTCGCGCTGCCTCATCCATCGCGATGTCACCGCGTGCCGCTGCGAAGGTGAGGCCGAGCTCGGCCATCTTCGTTTCCGAAAGGTGGTCCAAGGCCAAGTCGATCCGCTGGTTCTTGGATAAGCCTTCTCCATTCGGAATTTCCAAGCCCGCCAGACGCTTTGGCTCCACGTCCAAGACTGCATGAGTCATCCCGTGGAAGTAGCCTTGGATCAACGTGCGAAGGGTTGGGGCCATGACTACGTTCTATTTGCCGTCAGGGCTAAAAGTCACGCCTGCTTCTGCCTGTAAGAGGCGCTTCCCGAAAACGAGTGATCGAACATTGACTTGGTCAGAAGCGGATATTCCTAAGGTCAACTAAGGGGCAGGAGCTATCTACTCCCCCAACACCTTGACCCAGTCCACCTGCATGGCCTGTGGGAAGGCGGTCTCACCCACCCTCACTGAGCGCCCCGATTCCCGCCGACGGCGATGTTGAGGATCAGGTGAAGGGGCTGTCGAAGGGCTGCTGGGGCGGTCCACGGAGCCCTCGTTCGGGATGGTGAAATAGGGCTGGTTGTCGATCAAGAAAATGATCCGCTGGGGCGTCCAGTGGGTCTGGTCGATGTGCAAGGCGGTGCAGGCGTCGGTCAGCTGGGCGTTGCCCTGTTTCCCGGTGTGGCGGATGTGGTTGAAGGCGCCGGCGGGGATGACGCCGAAGACAGCGCCGGGCTCCGTCGCCGGGTTGTACGAGGCCTGGGCGCGGTTGACGCTTCAGGGGGCTGAGGGTCCCTGAAGCGTCAGCCGCGAGGGCCTGCCCTAACCCGCCCGGATCAGACTTCGCTCAGCAGGTCGAAGCCGCCGTAGATCATGCGCTTGCCGTCAAACGGCGGCGCGACGTCGGCCATGCGCTCATCCTGCATGAGGGCCTCCCAGCCGGCGTCGCGCGTCGCCCTGTCGGGCCAGGTGATCCAGCCGACCGCGACGGTCTCTCCCTCCTGAAGCGCGACGGCGCGGCGGAAGTCGGTCAGCTTGCCCTCGGGCACATCCGCGCCCCAGGTCTCGGTGACGGACACGGCGCCGTGCGCCTTGAACAGGGCTGTCGTGAGGGTCGAGTGCTCCAGATAGGCCGCCTTGTCAGCGGTCCGGACGGGGATCACGGTGATGTCGATGAAGGCCATGGGGTTCTCCATTCAGGTCCGCGCCGGTGTCGGCGACCTGACCCTAACGCGTGACGCGACGGATCGACAGCCGGCGTAACGCGGGTCATCCTGCCGTTAACCGTCGCGGGGACCGTCGCCATGATCAGCCTGGCCCATCTGAAGAACCGTCTGGGGCAGTACGCCGCCCTGTGGATCGGGGCCTTCCTGCTGTCCGGGGTGGGGATCTGGCTGGTGGCGGTGTTCGTCGATCTGATCGACGCGACGGACCTGATCCTGCCGGCGGCCCTGATCGGTACGGCGCTGATCCTCGGCGTCGGCGTGATCGCCAGCCTGCTGTCGCGCGAGACGGTCGGGACGAAGCTGGCGGTGCTGGTGCTGGCGGCGCTGCTGGTGCTGCCCCTGCTGTGGGCGCCGATGTCGGCGGCGGTGGCCATCGCCTTCTTCGCGGACCGCTCCATCGAATACTCGCAGGCCTATGCGGCCTTCCAGATCGGGGTGGCGCGGCTGCTGTTCCCGCTGAGTCAGGCGGTCGGGGACGGTGATCTGTTCGGCTGGGTCTGGAGCGCCTTCCAGTGGGTGTCGACCGTGGTGGGCTTTCTGGCCGCCCTGACCAAGATCTGGCCCGCGGTGCGTCGCTTGCTGGGGCCGGAGCCCAGGGCGGAAGAGGGCTGAAAAATCAGGCGAGGATGTCGAGCAGGCTGCCGTACATGGCGTCGGCGGTCTTGAGCACGGAGACATTGGCGCGGAAGGCGGTCTCGGCCTGAATACGCTCGACGCTTTCACCCGCCAGATCGGCGAGCGGCGCGCGGGCGGTGCGCTCGGCGCTGGCGGCGAAGCGGGCCGAGGCGTCGGCGATGCCCGAGGCGGCGATGGCGAAGGCTTGCATGGCAGGCTCCCGTGAAGCGGTCAGTGTCGCGCGCCGGCCTTACCGGGCGGCTGACAGGCATGGTGAACGCTTGACCGCACAGCGTTCCGGGCGGAACCTGCTTGCATGAGCAGTCCACCCGCCCCCGGCGAACGCTATCAGTCGTTCAGCCAATTCTATCCGTACTATATCCACGAGCACTCCAACCGGACGTGTCGACGGATCCACATCATCGGCTCGGCGCTGGTGATCGGGGTCGCGGTGTTGGCGCTGGTGACGCTGAACGCCTGGTGGCTGCTGGCCATGCCGGTGATCGGCTACGGCTTCGCCTGGGTGGGGCATTTCTTCTTCGAGAAGAACCGGCCGGCGACGTTCCGGTACCCGCTGTGGAGCCTGATGGGCGACTGGCGGATGTTCTTCGAGACGATCAGCGGCAAGCGGAAGTTCTGAAGGCCAGAAAAAACCCCGGCTCGCGAGAGCCGGGGCTTTTTGTTTCGGGCGCCGGGGCGGGCTTAGTTCGATGCGCCCGTTGCGCGCGGGGAGGCGGCGGCCATCAGGGGCGCGTTGCGGCTGGGGGTGTCGTCCCAGTCCGGCGGGCAGCCTTCAAAGCGACCGGCGTCGGCGATGGTCAGGGTGCGCATGTTCAGGCGCATGGCCGGCTGCATCGACCCGCGGCCGTGACCGGTGAACAGGTCGACCTTCTGGCCCTTGATCGCGCCGCCGGTGTCCGAGGCGTACCAGTAGCCGTCGTGAAGGGTGCCGTCGGCCAGACGCAGGCCGACCGTCTCGCGGATGAACAGGACGCTGCGGCGCGGAATGTAGCGGGGGTCAACAGCGACGGTGCGCATGGCGACCGGACGGCAGCCGAGGCTGTCGTTGCCCGTCGCGCCGCCGCCGCCTGCGTGATAGAGGCGCGCAGATGCGTTCCAGCGGGCGTCGCCGTCCATCAGGGCCTGTTGTTCGGAGGTCAGTTCGACCGCCATGCCGTCGTTGGAACCTTCATTCGTCGGGGCGGTTTCCTCAGCACCCCACGACTGCGCGGCAGCCGCTTCGTAGGTGACCGGTTCACCGGTGACGTCCGCTTGGGCGGGGAAGGCCATCGCCCAGAAAAGGGCGAACGCGGCGGCAGTGCC
The DNA here is from genome assembly GCF_057808845.1 of Brevundimonas sp. FG8. Classification (NCBI taxonomy): domain Bacteria; kingdom Pseudomonadati; phylum Pseudomonadota; class Alphaproteobacteria; order Caulobacterales; family Caulobacteraceae; genus Brevundimonas; species Brevundimonas sp. FG8. The sequence continues at coordinate 367,939 of NZ_JBMDIU010000001.1, forward strand.
GAACATGAGCGGACTCGCGGAATCACCGGCCCCTGACGCGTCCGGCGAGGGGCTTTTCGTTTCCAATTGTGTCAAAAAACGGACCTGACAGATCAGCTGCGACCACCTGTCCGGATGATCGGTGGATAAGCAGGGCTTCTGCATGGTCAAGCGGAACCGTGCTTCGCTAATGCTGACAAGTCTGTAAGCTGTATTCGCAGATCAACAACTCTTTGCTGGATCGAGATGCTTACTGTCTATGGCGATATTCGTTCGGGCAACTGTTTGAAGGTCAAGTGGTTGCTGGAATGGCTGGGCCGTGATTATCACTGGGTTGAAACTGATGTCACAACCGGTGTGACCCGATCTCCACAGTTTTTGGCCCTGAACCCGGCTGGCCAGACGCCGACGATTGTATTTGATGACGGCAGACCGCTGGCGCAGTCGAACGCCATACTTGTCCACATGGCGGAAGGGACGGCCCTGCTCCCGACCGACCCGTTCGACCGGGCGAAGATGTTCGAGTGGCTGTTCTGGGAGCAGTACAGTCATGAACCCTGTATCGCCGTGGTGCGCTTCCAGCGCGCCATCGCCGGGCGCGCGGCCGGGGAGATTGATCCCCGCCTGATCGAAAAGGGCTACGCCGCGCTGGCGCGGATGGAGGCCGGTCTGGCCGGGCGCGACTGGCTGGTCGGGGAGGCGGTGTCCTTGGCCGATCTGGCGCTGGTCGCCTACACCCGGGTGGCGCATGAGGGCGATTTCGATCTGACGGCGTACCCCAATGTTCGGACCTGGGTCGGGAAGGTGGAGGCCGCGTTCGGCATCGCGTGAAAGCAAGACTCCGCTGGACCTTGCGGCGAGGCGCATTTAACCCCAGAGCCTCCACAGCCCGGACACTGCCCCATGAAGCGTTTCGCCCTCGCCGCCGCCGCCGTCTGCGTGGTGGCCGCCGTCGCCGTTCCCGCCGCCGTTCAGGCCTGGGGCAACACCGGACACCGGTTGATCGGCGTCGCCGCGATGCGTGGTCTGCCGGAGGAAATGCCCGCCTTCCTGCGCACGCCGGGCGCCGCGTCGGATGTGGGCGAACTGTCGCGCGAGCCGGACCGCTGGAAGGGCGCCGGTCAGCCGCACGACCGCGAGCGGGATACAGCCCACTTCGTCGATCTGGATGACAACGGCTTCGTCTTCAACGCCCGGGGGCCTTCGGTCGACAGCCTGCCGCGTCTGAAGTCGGAATACGATGCGGCCCTGATCGCCGCCGGTCTGGACGTCGATGACGCCGGCTATCTCCCGTATGCGATCTGGGACGCCTACCAGAACCTGGTGCGGGACTTCGCCTACTGGCGCGTGCTGAACGCCCAGGAAGCGCGCGAAACCGACGAGATGAAAAAGGCCTGGTATCGGGTGGACCGCGAGCGCCGCGAGGCCCTGATCCTGCGCGACATGGGCGTTCTGGGCCACTACATCGGCGACGGCTCGCAGCCGCACCACACGACCATCCACTACAACGGCTGGGACCGGAACACGCCGAACCCGGAAGGCTTCACCACCTCGCGCCAGACCCACGGCCTGTTCGAGGGCGCCTTCACCGCCCGCGTCGCCCGTCTGGACGCCATCGAGGCGGCGATGGCCGCGCCGAAGCTGGACGGCTTCGACCTGCGCGCCCGGGTGCCCGCCTATCTGCGCGAGACCCTGTCGCAGGTGACGCCCTTCTATCGTCTGGAGAAGGCGGGCGGCTTCGCGGACGGCGACCGTCGCGGCGCCGAGTTCACCATCGCCCGTCTGGCGGCGGGGGCGTCGGAACTGCGGGACTTCTACATTCTGGCGTGGCGCGACTCGGCCGACGACAACATTGGCTGGCCCGCCGTGAAGGTGGCCGAGGTCGAGGCCGGGACGGCTGATCCCTGGCTGGCCATGCACGGCGAGGACTGACCCCGGGTGGGTGAAGAGTGTTAGTGAGCAGGAGGTGAGCGAGATCGCACCGGTGGTCACGACAGCGGCTCACCCCTTCGCTCACTTGCACTTTTCATCTCTTCACCTGCGCTGCCCATGTCCGACCTGACCCCTCCCGTCGTCATCCTCGACAAGTCCCAGCTGGCCGACAATATCGGCGCGGTCGCGCGGGTGATGGCCAATTTCGGTCTCAGCGAACTGCGCCTCGTCAGCCCGCGGGACGGCTGGCCGCAGGACCGGGCCTGGGCGACGGCGTCGGGCGCCGACTGGGTTCTGGAAGGCGTCAAGGTGTTCGACACCGTGGCCGAGGCGGTCGCGGACCTGAACACCGTCTTCTCGACCACCGCCCGCCCGAGAGAGACGCGGATGCCGGTGCGCACCCCGCGCGAGAGCGCCCGCATCCTGTACGACGACACAGCCTCCGGCCTGAAGACCGGCCTGCTGTTCGGTGGCGAGCGCGCGGGGCTGGAGACGACCGATATCGCCCTGACGAGCGGCATCACCACGATTCCGATCGACCCGAAGCACCATTCGCTGAATCTGGCGCAGGCGGTGGCGATCAACGCCTATGAGTGGCGCACCCTGATCCTCGATGCCCCGCCGCCGCGCTTCCGCGAGCAGGATCCGCCTGCGTCCAACGACCTGCTGGTCGGGATGTACGAGCATCTGGAGACCGAGCTGGAGGCGGGCGGCTTCTTCTATCCGCCCGAGAAGAAGCGTTCGATGACCCAGAACCTGCGCGTCATGCTGGGCCGCTCGGCCTTCAGCGAGCAGGAGGTGGCGACCTTTCGGGGCGTGATCCACGCCCTGTCGAAGGGCCGCGGACGCCTGCTGGCCAAGATGGCGGCGAAGAAGGATGAGACGCCCTCAAGCACCGAGCCGCCGCGCGGCGAGGGGTAGGGCGAACATGAAACTGGTCCTGATCTACCCCCTTGCTGCGCTGGCGGAGATCGCGGGCTGTTTCGCCTTCTGGGCCTGGTTGAAGCTGGATCGGTCGCCGTTGTGGCTGGTCCCCGGCGTGGCCTGTCTGATCGCGTTTGCGTGCTTGCTGACCCTCGTACCGACCGATGCGGCGGGGCGGGCGTTCGCGGTCTATGGCGGGGTCTATATCTGCGCCTCGCTGGCGTGGATGGCGCTGGTCGAGAAAAGCCCGCCGGACCGCTGGGACCTGATCGGCGGCGCGGTGTGTCTGATCGGCGCGGGGATCATCCTGTTTGCGCCCAGAGGCTGAAGTGCGGTTGATCCGCCGGGGTGTCTCCTGTAGACGCCGCCCCGTTGGGGAGTAGCCGCCGGCGCCCATTCAAAGGCCGGGTTCGCGTCAACATACTCGTGGTCTTCAGGCCCGTGGCGCGATCAGTGGACCTCATGTCCGCCTGGCGAGACCAGCGTGCCTTGCGATCCCCAACCGGCGGGGGCGTGAGCGCGCTGTCTCGTGCGTCCGGCGGATTCTGTTCTGATGACCCCTCTGTCCATCGCCGTGCTGTCCCTCAGCATGTCCACGGACGCCTTTGCGGCGGCTGTCGGCCGCGGCGCGGCGCACCGGCCTCCGGTCGCCACCGCCATTCGCAACGGGCTGGTCTTCGGCGTGATCGAAGCCATCACGCCTCTGATCGGCTGGGGGCTGGGCATGATCGCCGCCGGGCTTGTCGAGCAGATCGACCACTGGATCGCCTTCGGCCTGCTGGGCGCGGTCGGCGCGAAGATGCTGTGGGAAGCCTTCCAGCCGGTCGATGAGGACGACGACGGATCACGCGCCGCCCGCAACGGCGTGCTGGCCCTGATCGCCACGGCGGTCGGCACCAGCATCGACGCGGCGGCGGTCGGCGTGGGGCTGGCCTTCATCGGGGCCAACATCTGGATCATCGCCTTGTCGATCGGCTTCACCACCTTCGCCCTGACCACCCTCGGCATGCTGATCGGCAAGGCCGTCGGCGCGCGCTTCGGCAAGATCGCCGAGTTTCTGGGCGGGGTGGCCCTGATCGTGATCGGCTCGACCATCCTGGCCGAACACATGGGCTGGATCGGCTGAGTTTTCTTTCTCCCCCGAGGGGAGAGGGGTCAGGCGTTCAGCAACCGTTCCACGAACGCCGGCACCGTTTCGGTTGCGGGACCATACAGGCCCTCATCGAACATCCGCGCGCCCTGCGTCGGTTCGAGATTGATCTCCACCGTCCGGGCCCGGGCGCGGCGGGCGTCCTGCACGAAGCCCGCCGCCGGATAGACCGCGCCGGAGGTGCCGATGGAGACGAACAGGTCGGCATCGGCGATCGCCGCGTCGATCACAGGCATGGCCAGCGGCATCTCGCCGAACCAGACGATGTGAGGCCGCAGCCAGCCGTCGGGGCTGAACGGACTGTCGTGGCGCGGGTCCAGATCGCCGGGGCAGTCGATGACCCGGCCCGTGGCGGTGCAGTGCGCCTTCAGCAGTTCGCCGTGCATGTGGATCAACTGGAACCCCGGCGCGGGCGGAACCCGCGCATGGGCGCGGTCGTGCAGGTCGTCGACGTTCTGGGTGACCAGCAGGAAGTCGCCCTCCCACCGCGCGGCCAGTTCCGCCAGCGCATGGTGGGCGAGGTTGGGCTGGACCTCGGCCAGCTGGCGGCGGCGCTTGTTGTAGAAGTCCTGCACCAGCGCCGGATTGGCCGCGAAGCCCTCGGGCGTGGCGACTTCCTCGATCCGGTGGCCCTCCCACAGGCCGTCCGAGGCGCGGAACGTCGGCACGCCGCTTTCCGCCGATATTCCGGCGCCGGTGAGGATGACGAGGTTGCGGTGATTGCCCATCACCACTCTCGCCACGCGTCGATTTCGTCGACGAGGGCCTTCTGCCGGGCGACGTGCGCCATCTCCTCCAGCAGAGCAAAAATATCGTCCCGCTCCTCGGTCTCGATGACGCCTCCTGCTCGGTCATCGGCCTCATTGAACCATTGCACCGTTTCTTTGAGGATCGCCCGAACCTCTGCCCGGCGAGGTTTGGCTCCCAGGTCTCTCAGCGCCACACAGGCGTCGAGAACGACTTTGCGGGCTGCGAGCGTGAAGTCTTCGGGCGGATATGGAGGTGACGGCGACCACCTTTCAAAGGGCGTTTCGGATAGAAGCTGCTCCCATGTCAGTTGGGCAAGACGGGTCCGATAGCGTTCTTCCCGGGCCGCCCGTTTGGCGTTGTCGCTTGCGGTTTTGAGCGCGGCTTCCTCAACCAGTTTGTCGCAGTCATTCGCCCACCGCCATTCGCCCTCGACAGCGTAGTTGATGCTGCTCAGCGTGCCGAAGCTCGTACCAATGGCGAAGGCAGAGACGGCTTTCGCGTTGGCCTGCTCATTCGCGGTCAGTCGCAACTCTCCCAACAGGTGGACGTCTGTCAGGTCGGTCTCCGGTTCCCACAAGTCCCGGGTCACTCCGAGGACGGCAGGCCGCCCCGTATAAGCAAAGCGATGTTCCTCAAGAATGGACGCGCGCTTCGTGTCTTCCAACACCGGAGGCGATGGCCAGATTCCGGTCAACGCCGCCACAACGATGAAACGATCATCTACCCACAGCACTTTGAATGCCCCGAACCGACCGGTTTCGGGCGGAGCAAATTCGGAAAAAGGGCTTGTCCGGAAGGCGTAAACCTCGCCGGCCCGGGGGGAGACGTTGGTCTTGGCGGGGCTCTTGAGGTTCATGGCATGGCCTCGGGCAGGGTGGTCGAGGTCGCCAGACTTTCCCGAAGATGGTCGATCATCAAGCGGACCTTAGACGGGGCGTGACGGCGGTGGGGATAGACGGCCCAAACGCCTTCGTCGGGTGGGCGGTGATCGGGCAGCAGGGCGACGAGGGCACCGGAAGCGAGTGGTCCGGAGACATAGAAATCCGGTAGCTGGCACAGGCCGAGGCCCTGCATGGCGGCGTCCAGAACCGCCGCGCCGGAATTGCAGCGCCAGCGGCCCTGCGGACGGAAGCTGGTCTCGCGGCCGCCTTCGGTGAAGCGCCAGTGTTCGGACGAGCCGGTCAGCAGATCGTGGGCGGAGAGTTCCGACAGGGCTCGGGGCGCGCCACGGCGGGCGAGGTAGTCCGGGCTGGCGCAGAGGATCAGGCGGCGGGAGGCCAGCTTGCGCGCGATCAGGCGGGAATCCGTCAGGTGGCCGAAGCGCACCGCCAGATCGTAGCCGTCGCCGACGAGGTCCCGCAGGCGGTTGTCCAGGTCCAGTTCAATGGACAGCTCCGGATGGGCGCGGGCGAAGCTGTTGACGGCGGGGGCCACGAACCGTTCGCCGTAGGAGACCGAACAGGTCATCCGCAACAGGCCGCGCGGGGCGCTGTCGTCAGGCTGGACAGCGGCGAGGGCCTCGTCCCGCTCATCGATCAGGCGGCGGCAGCGGTCGAGGAAGTCGCGCCCGGCGTCGGTCAGTTCGACCCGACGGGTGGTGCGGTTCAGCAGCCGGGTCTGGAGCCGGTCCTCCAGCTTTGCTATCTCGCGGCTGACGGCGGAGGTGGACAGGCCGAGGCGTTTGGCGGCGGCCGAGAAGCTGGCCTGCTCCGCTACGGCGGTGAATTCGTCGATCCCGTCCCAGCGACTGCTCATGCGGACGATGCAGCACGATTGTCCCGCATCAGCAATAATGTTTTGCGTTTGTCGCCGTTTCGTCTGTCCTCACGCAGGCCTAGAAGGGGCCCATAGATCACTTTCCCCTCAAGCAGCGCGCCGGCGCGCGGCAAGCGATAGGGGCCTCCGGAGGACCTTGGATCATGAAAACCCGCGCCGCCGTCGCCTTTGAGGCCAAACGTCCGCTTGAGATCGTCGAGGTCGATCTGGAAGGCCCGCGCGCCGGTGAGGTGCTGGTCGAGATCAAGGCCACGGGCATCTGCCACACCGACGCCTATACGCTGGACGGTCTGGACTCGGAGGGCATCTTCCCGAGCATTCTCGGCCACGAGGGCGCGGGCGTGGTGGTCGAGGTCGGCCCGGGCGTGACCTCGGTCGAGGTCGGCGATCACGTGATCCCGCTGTACACGCCGGAATGCCGCCAGTGTAAGTCGTGCCTGAGCCGCAAGACCAATCTGTGCACCTCGATCCGGGGCACGCAGGGCAAGGGCCTGATGCCCGACGGCACCTCGCGCTTCAGCTACAAGGGGCAGTCCATCGCCCACTACATGGGCTGCTCGACCTTCTCGAACTACACCGTCCTGCCCGAGATCGCGCTGGCGAAGATCCGCAAGGACGCGCCGTTCGACAAGGCCTGCTACGTCGGCTGCGGCGTGACCACGGGCGTCGGCGCGGTGGTCAACTCGGCCAAGGTCGAACCGGGCGCCAATGCGGTCGTCTTCGGTCTGGGCGGCATTGGCCTGAACGTCATCCAGGGCCTGAAGATGGTCGGCGCCGACATGATCATCGGCGTGGACATCAACGGCGACAAGGAAGAGTGGGGCCGTCGCTTCGGCATGACCCACTTCGTCAACCCGAAGACCGTGTCGGATGTGGTCGCCCATCTGGTCGAGCTGACCGGCGGCGGCGCGGACTACACCTTCGACTGCACCGGCAACACCGTTGTCATGCGTCAGGCGCTGGAAGCCTGCCACCGCGGCTGGGGCGAGAGCATCATCATCGGCGTGGCCGAGGCGGGCAAGGAGATCGCCACCCGCCCGTTCCAGCTGGTCACCGGCCGCGTCTGGAAGGGCTCGGCCTTCGGCGGCGCGCGCGGCCGCACCGACACGCCGAAGATCGTCGACTGGTACATGGACGGCAAGATCGAGATCGACCCGATGATCACCCACACCTTCGGTCTGGAAGACATCAACAAGGCCTTCGACCTGATGCATGAAGGCAAGAGCATCCGGTCGGTGGTGGTGTTCTGACGACAGGGTTGCTGAAAGCAACGGACTTGTGCGAAGTCAGGTCACCTTGAGGGAGGACACAATGTTCACACACATCACCGTCGGCGCGAACGACATCGAGGCGTCGCGGAAATTCTATGACGCGGCGCTGGGCGCGTTGGGGATTGAGCCGGGCCAGCCGGACGGCATGGGCCGCGTCTGGTGGCGCACCGCGCGCGGCTCGTTCGCGATCACCAAACCTATCGACGGCGACCCGGCCTGCCACGCCAACGGCGGCACCATCGGCTTCGGCGCGCGTGATGCGGAGGCTGTGAAGGCCTTCCACGACGCCGGCGTCGAGGCGGGCGGCACGTCGATCGAGGATCCGCCCGGCGAGCGCAAGGGCCCGTTCGGCGCGCTGTATCTATCCTATCTGCGCGATCCGTCGGGCAACAAGATCTGCGCCCTGCACCGGCCGAGGTAACGGCTGCGCTTGCGACAACTGACCGCGTCATCGCGTCGATATGAACGGGGCTACCAAGCCCCGTTCAATGAAGGGGGACGACATGAAATTCGACGCGCAGAAGGCCCTGATCGCCTACTCCGGTGTGCTGACGGCGGTCTTTGTCGGGGTAATGATTTCGGGCGCGGTGCAGGGCGTGGGTCCGGCGCGTTTCACCGAGATCGACGTTCACCGCATCAATGTGCGCGAGCCGGACGGCACCCTGCGCATGGTGATTTCCAACCAGACCGCCTTCCCGGAAATTCCCTATCGCGGGCGCGAGGTGCCCCATCCGGGGCGTGATTCCGCAGGCATGCTGTTCATGAACGAGGAAGGCACCGAGGTCGGTGGTCTGGTGTTCGGCGGCCGGAATGTCGATGGCGTCAAAACCTCCGGCGGCAGTCTTACCTTCGACGGCTATGAGCAGGATCAGACCGTCCAGATCATGGGCTTCCAGCAGGGCCCGCGCCGGGTGTCGGGTGTCTTTGTGAATGATCGGCCCGAAGAGTCGATCGACTATGACGTGCTGACCCGTCTGGCCGGCATGAGCCCGGAGGAACAGCAGGCGGCGATGCTCGCAGCCAATATGGACGGCCAGCCCCGCGCCTTCCTGGGGCGTCAGGGCAGCGGCGCGTCGGAACTGGTCTTGCGCGACGCAGCCGGGCGGGCGCGTCTGGTGTTGAGCGTGGCGGCGGATGGCGGCGCGCGCATCACCTTCAGGGACGAGAATGGGCAGCCCACCCGTGTGGTGACGCCCGAGGGCTGAGGCGGTTCAAAAGGGCGCTGCTCGTGCGGCGGATTATGAAGAAGGCCGGGTTCGGCCTGCGGATCATCGGAGTTTGAGTTTTATGGAAGTCACGAAGACCCACACCGTCCACGGCGGCACGCTGCGCTATCTGAAGCACGACAGCGCGGTGACCGGCACGCCGATGACCCTGTCGGTCTTCGTCCCCGGCGGCGAGGGGCCGTTCCCGGTGCTGATCTGGCTGTCGGGTCTGACCTGCACCGAGGACAATTTCACCACCAAGGCCGGGGCCTATCAGGCGGCCGCCGAGCACGGGGTGATTATCGTCGCCCCTGACACCTCGCCACGGGGAGAGGGCGTCGCCGATGATCCAGCCTATGACCTCGGTCAGGGGGCGGGCTTCTATGTCGATGCGACGCAGGCGCCGTGGGCGCCGCATTTCCGCATGGAAAGCTATGTCACCGGCGAGCTGATCGATCTGATCGACCGCGAGTTCCCGACCACCAAGGTCTGCTCCATCTCGGGCCATTCGATGGGCGGGCACGGGGCGCTGACGCTGGCGTTGCGCCATCCGGACCTGTTCCGCTCGGTCTCGGCCTTCGCGCCGATCAGTTCGCCGACCCGCTGCCCGTGGGGCGAGAAGGCCTTCACCGCCTATCTGGGCGAGGACCGGGCTGAATGGACGAACCACGACGCGGCCCTGCTGATCGAGGGCGGCGCGGCCAAGGGCGTCTATGACGACATCCTGATCGATCAGGGAGACGCCGACAGTTTCCTGGTCGAGCAGCTGAAGCCTGAACTGCTGATCGCGGCCAGCGAGGCGAGCGGTCAGAAGGTCACGGTGCGGATGCAGCCGGGGTATGACCACTCCTACTTCTTCATGGCCAGCTTCATCGCCGACCATATCGCCTTCCATGCGGCGCGGTTGAAGGCGTAGGCTCCGGGCGAACCGGAGAGACGCCATGAGACGGTCCAGCCCCAAGGCGTTCGCCCTGATCCTGTCCGCCCTGCTGCTGGCCGCGCCTGTCGCGGCGCAGGAGCAGATGGGCGATCCGTCCTTCCGCCCGACCGTGGCGCGTCCTGCCTATGCGGGCGAGGGGCCGCTGATCCAGCTGGATGCGGCGCACGGCAGCGTCCAGACCCTCAACGGGCGCTATGCGGGCTTTGCGGCTCTGGCCCGGGCGGACGGCTATCGCATCCGGGCGGGGGAGCAGAAGCTGGACGCGCCCGGCGCATTGGACGGTGTCGATGTGTTGGTCATCTCCAATGCCGTCCGCCCCGCCGACGGGAGCAGCCCGGACGCCTTCACACCGGGTGAGATCGCCGCGCTGGACGTCTGGGTGCGGGCAGGGGGATCGCTTCTGCTGGCGGCCGATCATGCTCCCTATGGCAGCGCCAATGAGACGCTGGGGCGGGCGCTGGGCGTCGAGATGGGCAAGGGCTACGCCTTCGTCCTGACGCCCGGAGGGCCGCTGACCAATCTCGACTATCCGGCCGAGGCCTTGGGCGAGCATCCGATCATGGCCGGACGGCACGAGGGTGAACGGGTCCGCCGCGTCCGCACCTTCACGGGCCAGTCGCTACGCGGGCGGCAAGGCGCGACCGTGTTGCTGGCGATGAGCGAGGATGCTCGTGAGGCTGCGGACGTGCGAACCCTGCAGGAGATCGAACGACGGCTGGAGGGCGGAGAGGCGAGCGATGCCGTGCTGGCCGAGCTGTCGCGGCCTGCGCTGCCGGCGCAGGGGCTGGCGTTTGAACACGGGCGGGGGCGTCTGGTGGTGCTGGGCGAGGCCGGGATGCTGACGGCGCAGGTGGTGAGGTTTCCCGCCGAATCCGGGCGCGAGGATGTCGTTTTCGGTCTACAGACCCCCGGCCATGACGATCAGCAGTTCGCCTTGAACCTGCTGCACTGGCTGAGCCGCATTGAGGGACTGAGATGAGCGACGACCGCTACGATGCGATGTTTTCGGCCCTGTGCACCGAGGTCGGCTTCTGCCTGCACGACAAGGGACAGAAGCGCGTGATCGCGGCCCTGCCCGAGGGGCTGGATGCGGCGACCAAGGTGGCCTTCGCGGCCGCGGGCGTGGACTATCTGAACGCGCTGGGCGACCACCGCCGCGCCGTGCGGGACTGCATGAAGGCGCACCTGCCCAAGGACTAGCGTTCGTCCTTCGCCCCGTCGGTGGGCGCCGATGTCGTCGTGGTGGTCGTGCTTGTGGTCGTGGTGACGGTTCGCGACGTTGAGTAGCTGATGGTGCACCCCGGCGCGTTGACGAACTGGCCGTCGCTGGTGTGGCAGTTGGAGCTGGCCGTGATTGGCTCTCCGCCCATACAGCCGCCCAGTCCGAGCACGGCGGCGGCGATCAGAAGGGCAGGGCGTCGTGCGGTCATCAGGCGGCTCCGGTGAGACGCTCCACCGTCTGACGTCCGGGCGGATCGCGCAAGGCCGTGAATCCAAGCTTGACCTCGCCCCGCGATGCAGCCTTTGAAGGGCGGCGGGCGTTCAAAGCCTGAGAAAATCCCGCTGCTGCGCCTTTGGCTGGACGGCTGGAGCGCCTACATGCGGTTCAAGATCAACCTGTCGACAGGAGCCCTCCATGGCCTTCACCCTTCCGCCCCTTCCGTACGCCTATGACGCCCTGGAGCCGGCCATCGACAAGGAGACGATGACCTTCCACCACGACAAGCATCACCAGACCTACGTCGATAACCTGAACAAGGCCGTCGACGCAGACGCCTCGCTGCAGGGCAAGTCGCTGGAGGAGCTGTTCGCGACCATGTCGAAGCTGCCGAAGGCCGTGCGCAACAACGGCGGCGGTCACTGGAACCACAGCCTGTTCTGGGAACTGCTGGCGCCGCAGGGCCAGACGGGTGAGCCGTCGGCTGAACTGGCCGCGAAGATCGACGCCGAACTGGGCGGTCTGGACAAGTTCAAGGCGGACTTCGACGCCGCCGGCGCCGGTCAGTTCGGCTCGGGCTGGGCCTGGCTGATCCTTCAGGACGGCAAGCTGAAGGTCACCTCGACCCCGAACCAGGACAACCCGCTGATGGACGTGGCCGATGAGAAGGGCGCCGTCCTCTTGGCCGCCGACGTGTGGGAACACGCCTATTACCTGAAGTACCAGAACCGCCGCGTCGACTACCTGAAAGCCTTCTGGTCGGTGGTGAACTGGAACAAGGTCAACGAGCTGTACGAAGCCGCCAAGTAAGCGGTCCGTCCGTCAGAACATAGGGAAGGCGCCGTAGCGATGCGGCGCCTTTCTTGTGTTTGGGTTTGTTAGCGCTAACATCACTCTCAACAAACATATCGCCGGGGAGCGGGACATGAGGGATTGGGCGAAGCGCGCGGGGCGTGCGGCGGCGGCGATGGCCGTGTGCGGGGCTCTGCTGTCGTGGGGCGCGGCGGTCGCGCAGACCCGGACCATTGTGGCGGACGCTTCCGCCGAGAGCCGTCCGCGTGACCGGATGGCGGACTTCTCCATCGGCGCCGACTATCCGGGGGTGACGGGGCGCGAGGATGCGCTGGCCCAGCTGCAGATCGCCCGCGAGGAACTGGGTTTCCGCTACATCCGCTTCCACGCCATCTTCCATGACGACATGGGCGTCTATCGCGAGGTGGACGGTCAGCCGGTCTATGACTTCAGCAAGATCGACGTCCTGTACGACCGGTTCCTGGCCATGGGGATCAAGCCGTTCGTCGAACTGGGCTTCACGCCGCACGACATGCGGACCTCTGACCAGACAATCTTTTACTGGAAGGGCAACACCTCCCATCCGCAGCCCGAGAAATGGGACGCGCTGGTGGACGCCTTCGTGCGGCATCTGATCCAGCGCTACGGCGCCGAGGAGGTGCGGACCTGGTTCTTCGAGGTATGGAACGAGCCCAATCTGGACGGCTTCTGGGAGCGGGCGGATCAGGCAGCCTATTTCGACCTCTATGTGCGCACGGCCAAGGTCATCAAGGCGATCGACCCGGCCCTGCCGGTCGGCGGGCCATCCACAGCGGGCGCGGCCTGGGTGCCGGAACTGCTGGCCTATGCGCGGGCGCATGACGCCCCGGTCGATTTCGTGACGACCCACACCTATGGCGTGGCGGGCGGCTTCCTGGATGAGAACGGGGAAGGGGACAACAAGCTGCTGCCCAACGAGGACGCGATCATCGGCGACGTCCGGCGGGTGCGCGAGCAGATCGAGGCCTCGGCGACGCCGGGCCTGCCGCTGTACTTCACCGAATGGAGCACCAGCTACAACCCGCGTGATCCGGTGCACGACAGCCATCTGAGCGCCTCCTACATCCTGAGCCGCCTGAAGCCGGTCGAGGGTGTGGTGCAGGGCATGAGCTACTGGACCTATTCCGACCTGTTCGAGGAGCCGGGTCCGCAGACGCGCCCGTTCGACGGAGGGTTCGGACTGATGAGCCCGCAGGGCGTCCGCAAGCCGTCGTGGTTCGCCTACAAATACCTTGCCCGACTGGGCGACCGGGAGCTGGCGAACACCGACGCGCAGAGTGTGGTGGCGCTGAACGACGGGGCTTTGCAGGTGCTGGCCTGGCATTATGAAGCGCCGAACCAGACGGTGAGCAACCGGCCGTACTTCCGCGCGGTGCAGCCCGACCGTGAACTGGCGCCGCTGGTCATCGAGGCTCGGGGGCTGACACCGGGTGCGCATCGGGTGCAGATTCGCCGGGTCGGATTCCGCAGCAACGATGCCTACACCGCCTATCTGGAGATGGGGCGTCCCGAGACGCTGACCCCGGAGCAACTGGCGCATTTGCAGGGGCTGACGCGGGACGAGCCGGAGACCCGGGTCGTGTCGGTCGGCCCGGATGGGCAAGCCCGGCTCGAACTGCCGATGCGCGCCTATGACGTGGTTCTGGTGGAATTCTCGCAGGAGTCGCGTTGATCCATATGCGCGATTCACCAGCCGCTAACCGTGACCATTGGGGCGGTGGTTAAGAGGTGGTCCAATAGGACTGCGGGCCGATTGTCCCCCGAGTTCGTCCCGTATGCGCGTTCTGACTTGCCTGACCGAGGATCATAACCTGCTCCTCGTGGCCCTCGCGGCCGTGATATGCGTCGTTGGCTCTGTTGTTCTCAACCGCCTGTTCGACAAGAACCGTCGCAGCTCCGCCAAGGCGCGGCTGCCGTGGCTGTTTCTCGGCGCCATGGCGGGCGGGGCGACGATCTGGTGCACCCATTTCGTCGCCATGCTGGCTTACCGCCCCGGCGTGGAGGTGGCCTACGCCCCTGTCCTGACCGGCCTGTCCCTGCTGGTGGCGATGTTCGCCTGCGCTCTGGCGATCGGTGTCGGATCGCTGCGCGGTCGATACGCCGCTGCGTCAGGAGGGGTGTTGTTCGGGCTGGGCGTGACGGCCATGCACTATACCGGCATGTCGGCCTTCACCGCGGAAGCGCTGGTGATCTGGCATCCGGCCTATGTCGTGGCTTCGGTCGTCGCCGCCGTGGTCGGGGGCGCCGCCGCCTTCCACATCGCAACCGATGACCGGCGCTGGAGGCGGCCGGTGGTGGCGCCGTTGCTGCTGGTCCTGACCATCGTCGCCTTGCACTTCACCGGCATGGGCGCGCTGACGGTTCTGCCGCTGGCGCCGAGCGCGGATGCGACGCTGCTGACCGAGGCTGAAGCCCTGCTGGCCGCGAGCGTGGCTGCGATCGGCTTCCTTATCCTGGGTACGGCTGTCGCCAGCTATGCGCTGGAGGCGCAAACCGAACGTCAGTCGCAGGATCGTCTGAGCGGCCTGATCGAGGGTAGCGTGGACGGCATGGTGGTCGTCGCGGACGGCAAGGTTCGTCTGGCCAACCACGCGTTCACCGAGCTTTGCGGCGTGCAGGAAGGCCAGACCGTCGATACCGACATCGGCGAGTGGATCGAGGATGTCGCGTCACTCCAGCCGGGTCTGCTGATGCAGAGCCGCGTCAGGGCGCGGGACGGCGCGCCCGTACCGGTCGAGATCGCCGTGCGCGAAGAGATGGCTGGCGCGAACACTACGCCGGTGCAGATCTTCGCCGTGCGCGATCTGCGCTCGCGTATCGCGCAGGAACGCCGCATCGCGCATCTGGCGCGCAACGACAGCCTGACAGGCCTGCCCAACCGCACCTCCTTCCTTGAGAAGCTGGAGCGACTGGCGGCGACCGACAGCGGCTTCGCCCTGCTGGCAATCGATCTGGACCGCTTCAAGGAGGTCAATGATCTCTACGGTCACGCCGTGGGTGATCGACTGCTGTTGCATGTGGCCGACCACATGAAGGCCGCCACCCGCGAAGGCGAGTTCGTGGCGCGACTGGGCGGTGACGAGTTCGTGGCCCTGATCCCGATCCGCGAGCGGATGGACGCCCACGCCGCCGCCGAGCGCCTGCGTCAGGCGATCCTGACGCCGCTGGAGGCGGAACACGCGGAGCTGCAATGCGGCGCCTCGGTCGGCATCGCCTTGTGGCCGGATGATGCGACCGAAGCCTCGGTGCTGATCAACGACGCCGATCTGGCGATGTATCGGGCCAAGAGCTCGCTGACGACGGACATCTGCTTCTATGAAGGCGCGATGGATGAGGCGGTGCGCCATCGTCGCCGGATCACTTTGGGCCTGCGCGATGCGCTTGAGAACGATCGCTTCGAGTTGCACTATCAACTGCAGGCGTCGGTCGAGACGGGCGATGTGACCGGCTTTGAAGCCCTGCTTCGCTGGAAGCAGGCGGACGGGACCTACATTTCGCCGGCCGACTTCATCCCGCTGGCGGAAGAGACAGGTCTGATCCTGCCGATCGGCGAGTGGGTGCTGCGTCAGGCCTGTTCGGAGGCGGCCAGCTGGGACAGGCCGCACCGCATCGCGGTGAACCTGTCGCCGGTCCAGCTGTCGCACGTCGACCTGCCGCGCCTGGTGCACCAGATCCTGATCGAGACGGGGCTGTCTCCGAACCGGCTGGAGCTGGAAATCACCGAGACGGCGATGATCTCGGACATGGAGCGGACCACCCACATTCTGCGCCAGCTGAAACTGCTGGGCGTGTCGGTGGCGATGGATGACTTCGGCACGGGCTATTCGTCGCTGTCGACCCTGCGGGCCTTCCCGTTCGACAAGATCAAGCTGGACCGGACCTTCATGTCCGAGCTGGACGGCGGGCCTCAATCCAAGGCCATCATCCGCGCCGTGCTGGCGCTGGGCGAAAGCCTGGACATCCCGATCCTCGCCGAAGGCGTGGAGACGCAGGAGCAACTGGTCTTCCTGCGCGAGCAGGGCTGTGACGAGGTGCAGGGCTACCTCCTGGGCCGCCCCAGCCGTGATGCGGCCCGGGATATGGGCGCGCTGACGGCGGAGACACACGTGGCCTGAAGACAGGGCGGCGTTGACTCATGGTGTGTCCATGGGCATAAGCGCCGCCTTCGCGCGCCTGACTCCGGTCAGGGGCGGGATTTATGACGGACGATGCGTGGACCGCCGTTGGGATCGTCTCTCCAGTTGGGGAGGGACCGGGCCGCATCAACATAGAGAGTGACTTATGTCCAAGCGCCACAGCGCCAAGTACAAGATCGACCGGGCCATGGGTGAAAACCTGTGGGGCCGTTCGAAGTCCCCGGTTAACAAGCGCTCGTACGGCCCCGGCCAGCACGGCCAGCGCCGCAAGTCGAAAGTCTCGGACTTCGGCCTGCAGCTGAAGGCCAAGCAGAAGCTGAAGGGCTACTACGGCAACATCACCGAGAAGCAATTCGCCGCGACCTACGCCGAAGCGACCCGTCGCAAGGGCAACAGCTCGGAGAACCTGATCGGTCTGCTGGAATCGCGTCTGGACGCGATCGTCTACCGCGCCAAGTTCGTCCCGACCGTCTGGGCCGCTCGCCAGTTCGTCAGCCACGGCCACGTGACCGTCGACGGCAAGAAGGTCGACATCGGTTCGTACCGCGTGAAGCCGGGTCAGGTGATCGAGGTCAAGGAAAAGTCGCGCAACATGGCTCTGGTGCTCGAAGCCCAGCAGTCGTCGGAGCGTGACATCCCCGACTACCTGGAGATCGGTGATCGTGGCTTCTCGGTTCGTTACGTCCGCGTTCCGGAACTGGCCGACGTGCCGTATCCGGTGAAGATGGAACCGAACCTGGTCGTCGAATACTACTCGTCCTGATCGCGCAGCGATCTCGACGAAATCGAAGTTGAAGGGCTCCGGAGCAATCCGGGGCCCTTTTGCTTTGGATCAGCGCCTGTGACGGTTCACTTTCGGGCCGAATAACGGCACACTGTGTCCGGGTTCAGGGTCCAGCCGAGGAGGCCGGGATGAAATCGAAGATCACGCTCGCCGTCGTGCTGGCGCTCGCCTCGCTGACGGCCGCTTGCGGAACCGTGCCGGGCCTGTTCACGGGAGACCGTGCGTCGGCGAACATGCCGGGCCAGCTGGAGCCCATCCATGCGGCGGCCATCGGTCAGGATCAGGCGGTCTTCTGGGTCAGCTCGAACGGCTGCACCAGCAAGGCGGACCTGACGCCGGTCGTGCGGCCGGTGCGCAACGGCTCGGTGATCACCCTGCGCCGCATCAAGGAAGACCGTTGTGTCGAGGTGCAGCCGCAAGGCGTAGAGATGCGCTGGTCCTTCGAGGAGTTGGGGCTCGAGCCCGGCGCACGGGTCTCGGTCGAGAACCCCTACCAGCTGACGCCCTCGGCCTGAAACCGGAGCGAGTGACCGCAGTGCGGTCGTAGGCTCGACCGTGCGGTTGGGACAAGGCCGCGCCTTGCCGATTGTTCACGTGTCATTCCGCGCCGCGGACGGCAGATTGCACGCAAGCTTCACCAATGAAGCGCTCCCACAGTATTGGAAGGGGATTTCCACATGCGTCGCCTCGCGCTCGTTCTCGCTCTCGCCATCGCCGCGCCCTCGCTGGGCGGCTGCATCATCATCGCCACGGACAAGCCGAGCACCCGCGTCGTGCACCAGCCGCCGGCGGAAGCGGGGCAGTGATGCGCGCGCTGATCGCGGCGGCCCTGTGCGCGCCCCTGCTGTCGGGCTGCGTGATCTATGCCAGTGACTCCGGCGAGTCCGAGGTCGTGGCTCAGTGGGGCGGCCCGCGCGCCGCGCCGCTGGAAGCGGTTCGTTCAGCCCGGATCGCGGACGGTCGTCTGACGGTCCGCGTCGAATCCAACGGCTGTACGGACACCACCCACTTCGTGGTGGACCTGACGCCGCAGGACGACGGCTGGACCGACATCGCCCTGCGCCGCAACACTCGGGACCTGTGCAAGGCCCTGGTTCCCGATGGCGTCGAGGTGAGTTGGTCGCTGATTGAGTTGGGGCTTCAGCCTGATACTCAGGCGCGTCTGGTCAATCCGACGACGCTGTAAAATCAAAGGGCCGGATCGCCATGCGGTCCGGCCCTTTCGATTCAGATTTTCTGGAAAGCCGGCAGCATTTCCGCCGGGATGCGATGGGGGCGCATGGTCTTCGCATCCACCAGAACCCATTCGGTGACGCCCTGGGCGCAGAGTTTGCCTTCAGCATCCTCAATGCGGACGTAACGGTTGAAGCGCGGGCCCTGCGGATCGCCGACCCAGGTGCGGGCCTTCACGTCCACGGCGTCGGGCATCAGGGGGCGAAAGTAGTCGATCTCGTGCCGAACGCCGACCCACGACCATTTCGTGCGGGTCTCTTCGTCGAAGCTCGCGTTCCAGTGGGCGGTGCCCGCATCCTGCAGCCAGCCGACATAAACCACGTTGTTCACATGGCCGTTCTCGTCGATGTGTTCGGGACGGACCTCCAGCGGGAGGACGAAGATCTCGCGGTCTTCGCGCGGCTCCAGCTGGACGCGGGCCATCAGTCTTCCTGACCCAGGACGACGCCCTTCTCGGCCATCAGCGACTGCAGTTCGCCGCTGTTGAACATCTCGCGCACGATGTCCGAGCCGCCCACGAACTCGCCCTTCACATAGAGCTGGGGAATGGTCGGCCAGTCGGTGAAGGCCTTGATGCCTTCGCGCAGGGCTTCGTCCTGCAGGACGTCGACGCCGACGAATGACGCGCCGATATGATCGAGGATCTGGACCGCCAGCGAGGAGAAGCCGCAACGCGGAGCGTCCGGGGTGCCCTTCATGAACAGGACGACGTCGTGTTGGGCGACGGTGTCGGCGATGAAGGCGTGGACGGGGTCGGCGACAGCTTGATCGGTCACGGCGGGGGCCTTTCAGTGAAGGGCGTCAGCTAGGGTCGGACAGGCCGGGGGTCAAGGGCGTGCGGCGACGGAGCCGCATCCGGCGTCCGATCTTCCCTGGGGGGAATGGCGCGATCAGGCCGCCCTGGCCCCGGCGACGCGGGCCATTTCGATCTGGGCGGCGAGGCCCGGAGGCAGGTCGCGGTCCGGGACGAGAGCCAGTTCGTTCAGGCGTTCGACCGCCGGGGCCTCGATCAGCACGCTAGCGATGGACGGATCGGTCAGGGCGTAGGCCAGACAGATGGCTTCGGCCGACCAGGCGTTGGTCTGATGAAGGAAGGCGAAGGTGCCCACACCGGCCAGCGGGTCGTGCGGGGCGCGGGCCGCGGATTTGCCGAAACCGAAGAAGCCCTTCTTCTCCTCATTCACAACGGTGGCTTTCTTCACCGTGTCGAGATTGTCCGGGAAATAGCCGTACACGAAGATCGCCATGTCACGCTGACGGGCGTCGCGCAGACGCGAACGGATCTGCCAGGGCGAGTTGACGTGGTAGGGCGTGAACAGGACATCAAATGCGCCGGTGGAGACGTAGGTGTCCATCACCTCGCCCTCGCCGGAGATGCCCAGCAGACGGATGCGCTGGGTAGCGCGCAGGGCCTTGAGCGCGTTCAGCGAGGACTGGGGCAGTTCGTGGTCTTCCGGCTGGTCCAGCACGGCCAGATCGAACCAGCCCAGACCGGAGGCGTGCAGGGCCCGGTCAATGGCGCTGGTCATGCCCTCGGCGGAGAAGTCGCGATCCGAACCTCGGCGGCCGTCGCCGGCGCCGAGCATCAGGGAGACCTGCACCAGCTTGCGGTCGACGTGGCGCAGCGCCTCGCCCAGCACCTCGGCCAGGACGGGATCGGCGGTGGTCAGGCGGTAGCTGTTGATGCCCGCCTCGAGCGCCGAATAGATCAGTTCGCGTCCGGCCTCGGGGCCGCCGGCGATGTCGCGGGCGCCCAGGCTGAGGGTGACGACCGAAACGGCCTGGCCGACGTTGCCGAAGGGACGGTAGCGCATGGGGTCAGCCCTCCGCGGGGACCGAGGTTTCAAGGGCGAGAGCATGCAGTTCGCCGCCCATCTTTCCCTTCAGGGCGGCATAGACGAGCTGATGCTGCTTCACGCGCGGCATGCCCGCAAAAGCCGTCGAGACAATACGCGCACGGTAATGATCGCCGTCGCCGGCCAGATCGTCGATGGCGATCTCGGCGTCGGGGAAGGCCTCAATCAGATGACCGTGCAGGTCTTCGACGGACATGGGCATGGGCGGACGCACTCCGGAGTTCTGCCCGAAGCATGCCGCGTAAACCTTAATGGCTGGCTACGCTGCGTGGCGCTCCAGCAGCACCACGGGCTCGGTCTTGTAGGTGGTTTCGGCGTAGGGGGTGTAGCCGGCGCGGCGGGCGAGGGCGTGGGACGGGGCGTTGTCGGGGGCGATCATGCAGACTGTGCGGGGGGCGTTGAGGGTGTCGTCGGCCCAGGCGAGGGCGGCGGAGAGGGCCTCGAAGGCCATGCCCTTGCGCTGATAGCGAGGGGCGACGCCCCAGCCGAGTTCGGGCGCATCGAACGGCGGGTCCATCAGACGTCGCGCATCGAAGATGCCGACGCCGCCCACATAGTCGCCGGTGGCGGTTTCGCGGATCGCCCAACTGCCGTGACCCAAAGCTTCCCAATGGCCGATGTCTCGCAGCAGGCGGAACCACACGTCCTCGCTGGACATGGCGGTCGGGAAGATGGCTGTGGCGAAGGCGGGGTCGCCCCACAGGGTGACGAGGTCCGCATAGTCCGAGACCTGCATGGGGGTCAGGGTCAGGCGTTCTGTGATGAGGGTGGTGCTCATGCGCTGAACAGGGCCCCCGCGCGCTCGATGCGGGTTCGGCCTGATGCGTCGGTTACGGCGTAGGTGAATCCGGGCTGCAGGGCGAAGGCGCCTGCGCGGCCCTGCTTGTCCAGCGCCAGCAGGGCGACCTGCGAGTTGGCGACCTTCGTTCCGCGCAAGCGGGCGAGGCGTTCGATCACGCTGCGGCAGGCGGCGGTCGGGTCGAGGCCGTGGCGCATGGCCTCAACGACCGAGTGTGAGCCGGAGACCCGGACGACATCCTCGCCCACGCCGGTGGCGGTCGCGCCGCCGACCTCGTCATCGACATAGAGGCCCGCGCCGATGATGGGGCTGTCGCCCACGCGACCCCGCATCTTGAAGGCCATGCCGGAGGTCGTGCAGGCGCCCGCGATGCGGTTGTCGGCGTCGATGGCCACGAGACCGATGGTGTCGTGGTTGCCCGGTCCGCCGGGCATGGAGCGCCAGTCGCTATTCTCGCTGTTGATGCGCGGCGCGTATTCGGCGGTCTTCAGCCATTCGCGCCATGCGGCCTCGGCGCGGGGCGTCAGCAGGTTCCGCGTGGGGAAGCCCTGGTCGACGGCGAAGGTCCGGGCGCCGGTCCCGACCAGCATGGTGTGGGGCGTCTTCTCCATGACGGCGCGGGCGACCGAGACGGCGTGGACCACATCCTCCAGCGCGCAGACGGCGCCGATGTCGCCCGCCCAGGTCATGACGCAGGCGTCGAGGGTGACGAGGCCGTCGCGGTCCGGGAGGCCGCCCAGCCCGACGGAAGAGTTGCTTTCGTCCAGTTCCGCGACCTTGCCGCCCGCCTCGACCATGTCGAGAGCCGAGCCGCCTGCCTGACGCGCGGCCCAGCCGGCGGCATTGGCCGCGGCGCCGAAGTCCCAGGTCGAGACCATGACGGCGAGGGCGGCGTCATCCCGGGCGACGGCGGAGGTCGCGAGGGCCGCCGCCGGAGCGGCGGTGAGAAGGGTGCGGCGTGTGGTGGTCATGACTCCCCCGGAACTGAGGGAGCGGAGGCTACATCAACCCCAGCTGTTTGAAACTGGCCACGCCGTCCCGGCCGACGATCAGGTGGTCATGGACCGAGAGGCCCAAGGCGCGGGCGGCTTCCACGACCTGACGGGTCATCTCGATGTCCGCGCGGGACGGAGTCGGGTCGCCGGACGGGTGGTTGTGGACAATGATCATCGACTTGGCTGACAGCTCCAGCGCGCGGCGGACGACCTCGCGCGGATAGACGGGCGCATGATCGACGGTGCCACGGTTCTGAATCTCGTCGAGGATCAGCTGGTTGCGGTTGTCCAGATACAGAACCCGGAACTGTTCGCGCGGCTCATGCTGGAGCGACAGACGGACGTAGGCGAGCAGCGCCGTCCATGAGGAGATGACCGTCCGCTTGTTGGCCTCTTCCTTGGTGACGCGCCGGGCGACCTCATGCAGGGCGGCCAGGTCGAGGGCGGTTTCGGCGCCGATGCCCTTGGCGCGCCCCCTTGAATCCTCGGCCTTGACCGTCATCAGGTCCTCGACCGAGGCGGCGAGGACGGCGGCGAGGGAGCCGAAGCGGGTCAGAAGGGCCTTCGCGATGGGTTTGACATCGCCCTGCGGCTGGCTGCGGAACAGGAAGAGCTCCAGCAGTTCATAGTCCGGCAGGTGATGGATGCCCGCGCCGCGCGCCCGCTCGCGCAGCCGTTCGCGGTGGCCGGCGTGGTGGGGCGTCTTGGGCTTCTGATGTGGCGTTTCGAACATGCGCCCTCCGGGACGCATGCAGCCTATCCTAGAATTTCGGGCGGAACAGCCCGGCGGGACTGGCGGTGAAGAGTTCGTACCCGTCGTCCGTTACCCCGATGGTGTGCTCGCACTGCGAAGACAGGGACTTGTCGCGGGTCACGGCGGTCCAGCCGTCGGACAGAACCTTCACGTGCGGCTTGCCGAGGTTCACCATCGGCTCGACGGTGAAGAACATGCCCTTCTTGAGTGTCGCGCCTTCGCCACGGCGGCCGTAGTGCAGGACGTTGGGGCTGTCGTGGAACAGGCGGCCGATGCCGTGACCGCAGAAGTCGCGGACGACCGACATGCGCTGGGCCTCGACCACCTGCTGGATGGCGTAGCCGATGTCGCCGAAGGTGTTTCCCGGCTTGACCATGGAGAGGCCGGCTTCGAGCGAGTCATAGGTGACGTCGATCAGCTTGCGGGCGCGGGCGTTGATGTTCCCGACCGCGAACATGCGGCTGGAGTCCCCGTGCCAGCCGTCAACGATGACGGTGTGGTCGATATTGACGATATCGCCGTCCTTCAGCGTCTTCTCACCCGGAATCCCGTGGCAGACGACGTGGTTGATCGAGGTGCAGACGGTTTTCTCGTAACCCTTGTAGCCGAGACATGCGGGCAGGCCGCCGTTGTCGAGGGTGAACTCGCGGATCAGATCGTCGATGCGGCCTGTCGCGACGCCCGGAACCACGTACTCGCCGATCATGTCCAGCGCCCGGGCGACCAGATTACCGGCGGCGCGCATGCCCTCCCACGCTTCCTCATCCTGATGGACGCGGATTTCGTGGGTGCGGACGAAGTGATCGGTGTCCAGTTCGGGGGTCTCGTACATGCGTCGTCTTTCGGCGCGGCCCTTGTCGAAATCAGGGCCGCCAGGGCAGGGCGCGATCCAGCTGGATCGCTTCAGGCGTCAGGTGGCAACTATAGCACAGAACCTCAACCCCGTGGGAGGCGGCCTCGCGCAGGGCGGGGCCGTAGGCCTTGTCGATGTCGTCGGCGGTGCTGAAGGCGGCGCAGTCCATGCGCTGGACGATGAACAGCATGATGGCCCGGTCGCCCGCGTCGACCACCCGCTCCAGCGCCTTGAGGTGTTTGACCGCACGCTCGGTCTTGCAGTCCGGGAACTCGGCGAGGCCGGGCGTGCGGCTGAAGTGAACGTTCTTGATCTCGACCCAGGCGGAGGGCCGGGTCAGTCCGTCGGCGTCGCCCTGCAGCAGGATGTCGATGCGGCTGTTCTGGTCGTATCGGACCTCTCGCCGCAGGATGGGGTAGCCCGTCAGTTCGGGGATGGCGTCGGCGGCGATGGCGGCCTCACCGATGCGGTTGGGGTTCATGGTGTTGACCCCGACCAGCCCGGCGCCCGGCAACTCAACCATTTCCAGCGTCAGGGGCAGCTTGCGCTTTGGATCGGGCGAGCGGCTCATCCAGACCGGCAGGCCCGGTTCGGTCAGGCCGAGCATGGCGCCGGGGTTGGGAACGTGGATGGTGGTCTCGGTCCCGTCGGCCAAAGTCACGTCGGCGAGGAAGCGCTTGTAGCGGCGGATCAGGGTTCCGCGTTCGAGAGGCGACTTGAAGCGCATGACGCAGTCTCTAGCTTGGGAACATGACTGATGCATCTCCCACCGCCGCTGTCCTGATCATCGGGGACGAAGTCCTTTCCGGACGGACGCAGGACACGAACCTGAACACCATCGCGCGGTTCCTGACGGCATCGGGTATCGATCTGCTGGAGGCGCGGACGGTCGGGGACCGGACGGAGCAGATCGTCGAGAACCTGAACGCCCTGCGGTCGGCGCATGACTATGTCTTCACCACCGGCGGGATCGGGCCGACCCATGACGACATAACCGCCGATGCGGTGGCCAAGGCGTTCGGCGTGGCGTTGCCGGAGCATCCGGATGCGGTGGCGATCCTGGAGAAGCGGTACGGACCGGGCGAGTTCAATGCGGCGCGGCGGCGGATGGCGCGCATTCCCGAGGGCGGGACGCTGATCGCCAATCCGGTGACGGACGCGCCGGGATTCCAGATCGGCAATGTCTTCGTGATGGCGGGGGTGCCCAGGATCATGACCGCCATGCTGGAGGATGTGGCGCCGCGTCTGCGGACCGGGGCAGTGGTGCTGTCGCGGACGATCCGGGTCAGCGGCGTGGGCGAGGGCGCGGTGGCCGACATCCTGACGGCGGCGGCTAAGGCCGAGCGCGAGGTCAGCTTCGGAAGCTATCCGTTCGGCCACGGCTCGGCCGGCGAGATCGGGACGAACCTCGTGGTGCGCGGCCGGGACGCGGACAGGTTGGAAACAGCCGTGACGAGGTTGGTCGCCGAACTGGCGGTGGCGGGGATCGGCGCGGCTGAGGTCTAGGCGCCCGCGCGACCGGTGAAGGCGTCGACCACAGCCTGACAGGCCGGGTTGCCGCGGCCCTCGCGGTCCAGAAGCACCGGGCTGTCGTCGGGGCGGTTGCGGCCTTCCTCGCGGGTGAGCCAACTGTCGTTGTCGCGCAGGCCCCAGGTGGTGAAGGCGTAGCGCTGGCTTTCGGTGAGGGCGTGGAAGGCCTCGGCCAATTCGCCGACGCGGGCGACCTGCTGGTCGCGCTTCTCCTTCAGCGAGCGCAGGTCCGGCATACGGCCGCCGTCGCGGAAAAGCGAGAAGTCCAGCTCCGACACATGGATCGGCAGACCCAGCGAGGCGGCGTCGCGGAAGAAGTTCGTGATATTGCCCGCCGGGATCTCGATGTTGAGATGGGACTGCGTCCCGATCCCCTCGATGGGTGCGCCGAGCTTGAGCAGGCGCTCGACCAGCTTCAGGAAGGTCGTGCCTTTCTGCGGTATGTTCTCCAGATTGTATTCGTTGAGGAACAGGACGGCGTCGGGGTCGGCTTCCTTTGCGATCTGAAAGGCGCGGACCATGTAGCCGTCCATGCCCAGGGCGCGACTCCAGTGGCAGTCGCGCAGGCCGGTCCCGTCCTCGGAGACGGGCTCGTTGACCACGTCCCAGCCCGCCATCTGACCCCGGTAGCGCCCTGCGAAGGCGCGGATATAGCGCTCGTACTCGGCGGCGAAACGGTCGCGGGGGACGACGGCGTCGTTGAAGACCTCGGACCCTTGCGAGTACCAGATCAGGGTGTGGCCGTGGACGCGCAGGCCGTTGTCGCCCGCGAAGGAAACGACCCGGTCCGAGGCGCTGAAGTCATAGGCGAAGCCGGGGCCGAGGGTCCGCTCCATCTTCTGCTCCCATTCGGGAGTCATCTGGCCGCAGTGGCGGCGGACCTGTTCGATCCAGTCCTGCTGATCCAGTTGCCAGGTCATGCCGATCGTGCCGAAGGGCGCGGGCACGATGTCCTTGAGCGGTGCGGCGAGCGGGCCAGTCGAGGGCTTGGCAGAGGCGAAGCGGTCGCAGGCGGTCAGGGCGACCGCCGAGCCGAGCGTCGAGCCCAGCAAGGTCCTGCGGGACAGCCTATCCGGCACGCCGACGCAGGCCCATTTCGTCGAAGGCGGCGGTTTCGCGCTTGCCGGCGGCGATCATGGCGTTCAGGCGGGTGGTCTCGGCCACATGCTCGAACTTCTTCAGTTCTTCGAAGGCGCCGGTGAGAGCGTCGCGGGCGCCGATCTCCTCGGCATCAATTTCGGCCACATCAGTCTCGGCGGCGGCTTTACGCAGCTTCCACCCGTTCAGATAGGCCTGCAGCATCATGCCGGCCTCGACGTCCTGACGGGCGCGTTCCTGCTCGACCTCAGCCTCGGCGGCGAGGACGGCCAGCCGCATTTCGGCGGAGGCGCGGCGGGCGGTGATCTCGGCGAGGCGCTTCTGGAGAGTCTCGACCTCGTAGTTCGAGATCCGGATCAGCGATTGGGCCCAGGCGGTCATTTGTTCACTCCGGTCACTGGCTGATCATGCCTTGGTTCAGGATTGCCTCCAGCCGGGTAAACGAATCGGAAAGAGACGTGTGATCGTCCTTGTCCTGACCCAGGAACCCTTCCAGGGCGGGGTTGAGCGCGATGGCGCGGTCGACGATGGGGTCGGCGCCCGAACGATAGGCGCCGATCTTGATCAGCTCCTCCATGTTCGCATAGGCGCTGAGGCACTGGCGCGCGCGCTTGTTCAGTTCGCGCTCCGGCGGGGTCTGGCAGCCCGGCAGGGTCCGGCTGACGGACTTCAATACGTCGATGGCCGGGAAGCGACCGCGCTCTGCGATCTTGCGATCCATGACGATGTGGCCGTCCAGAATACCACGCACGGCGTCGGCGATGGGTTCATCGTGGTCCCCGCCGTCCACCAGCACGGTGAACAGGGCGGTGATCGGTCCGGCGGTGGTGCCGTCGGGGCGAACGGGGCCGGGCCCGGCGCGTTCGAGCAGCTTGGGCAGTTCGGTGAAGACGGTGGGCGTATAGCCCTTGGTCGTCGGCGGCTCGCCCGCGGCCAGACCAATCTCGCGCTGGGCCATGGCGAAGCGGGTGACCGAGTCCATCAGGCACAGAACCTCGAGGTCCTGATCGCGGAAGTATTCCGAGATGGCCATGGTCATGTAGGCGGACTGGCGGCGCTTGAGGGCGGGCTCGTCGGAGGTGGCGACGACAACGACCGCGCGGCGTAACCCCTCTTCGCCGAGGGTCTCCTCGACGAACTCGCGCACTTCACGGCCCCGTTCGCCGATCAGGCCGACGACGACGACATCGCAGGTGGCCTGTTTGGCCAGCATTGACAGAAGCACCGACTTTCCGACGCCGGAGCCCGCGAAGATGCCCAGGCGCTGGCCCCGGCAGGTGGTGGTGAAGACGTCCATTGAGCGAACGCCGAGGTCAAGACGCTCGCCCACGCGCCCGCGCGAATGGGCCGGAGGCGGTGGCGCACGCAGCGGATAGGCGGCAGGTCCTTGGGGAAGCGGCCCCTTGCCGTCGATAGGCTGGCCGAAGGCGTCAATGATCCGGCCGAGCCAGGCGGTGGTCGGGCGGACGCTGGCGGCAGTGTCGATGATGCGAATGTCGGCGCCGGGGGCCACGCCCTCGACCGGGCCGAAAGGCATCAGCAAGGCCTTGGCGTCGCGGAAGCCGACGACCTCGGCGGGAAGGGGGGGGAGGCCGCGTCCACGCTCGATCTCGGCGCGGGCGCCGACGGCGAGACGGCTAAGGCCGCCGCGAGATTCTATCAGCAGGCCGCTGACGCCCGCGACCTTGCCGGTCACGACCAGCGGGTCGATCGCTTCGACGGCGGCGGCGAGATTGCGCAAACGGAGCCCCTGAACAGGTCACAACGGATGCGGGAACGTGGTTAATCGAAGGTGAAGATCGGCTCAGTTGGCTGTGGGAACCGGTGCGTCGGCAGGCTGTTCGCCCCCCTCGCGGCCCGTCGTCAGTATGGCGCCGACCGAGGCGACGATGATGCAGCCGATGGCCAGCCACTGCAGACTGCTGAGCCGCTCGTGCAGGATAATCAGACCGGCGACGGCCCCGACGGCGGGTTCGCAGGACAGAAGGACGCCGAAAGTGCGCTTGGGGATGTGGCGCAGGGCGATCATTTCCAGCGAGTAGGGTAGCGCGCTGGAGGCGATGGCGACGCAGACACCGATGATCAGCACGGACGGCAGCAGGAGGTTCGCGCCCGCGGTCGCGACACCGAACGGCAGGATGACCATGGCGGCCGTGCTCATGCCCAAGGCGACAGACTGGCCAGCATGCATGTGCGACAGGCGTTTGCCGAAGACGATGTAGAGCGCCCAGAACAGGCCGGCGGCGGCGGCGAACGCTACGCCGACCGGGTCGAGCGCATGGGCTCCGCTCCAGATCGGCAGCAGCATGCCGAGACCGACGACGGCGCAGGCGATCCAGACGAAATGGATCAGCCGTCGCGCATGAAGCAGGGCCAGGACCAGGGGGCCGGAGAACTCGATGGCGATGGCGAGCCCGAGCGGGATGGTCCGCAGCGACATGTAGAAGCTGAGGTTCATCAGGCCGAGTACGAGGCCGTAGAGCAGAACCCGTCCCGCATCATCGCGGTTCAGGCGGAACCGCCACGGTCGCCAGACGGCGATCAGGATCAGGGCGGACAGACCGACGCGCAGCGCCGACGTGCCTTCGGCGCCGACGATCGGAAAGAGCTGTTTTGCAAAGGAGGTGCCGATCGCCAGCGAAACCATGCCCGCGAGGAGGGCTGCATAGGGCATGGCGGCCGCGACTGCGGGGGAGGACAGTGAGCGGTGCGCGCCAGCGATCGACATGAAAGGACCATAGCCGGGAAACCGTTGCGCTTCCCGGCGATTTCAGGCTCTCGTGTGCCTGAAATCGTCTTTTAGGGGCTATAAATGGCGGAATTCGTCACTCTGGATGCCTTTGACCACCGGTTGCTGGACCGCATGCGGCGCAACAATCTGGAACCGGCGCGGGTGACAGCCGAGGCGGTCGGGTTGTCGGAATCCGCCGTGTTGCGTCGTCTGCGTCGCCTGCGCGCCGAGCGGGTGATCGCGGGTGATGTCGCGATAATCGACCCGGCGCGGGTTGAGCCGCGCATCATCCTGCATGTGATGGTCGAAATGAACACCCAGGAGCGCGGGATGATGAATGCCTTTCAGGCTTCGATGCGCGCCAGTCCGGAGGTTCAGGGCTGCTGGGACGTGACGGGACCGACCGACTACCTTCTGACGGCGTCGGTGCGGTCGATGGCGGAGTATGAAGCTTTCGGTATTCGCGAGCTGACACCACAAAAAGGCGTGCGCGCGTATCAGAGCATGATCGTGATCCGGGAAGTCGTGGGGTTCGACCCTGGCCGTGCGGTGCTGTCGGGGCCACGTTGAGCGTGCGGTACGAGTTAATCAGACCTGAACAAAGCACTACGGGTTTGTCCGTGCAGAAAAACAACCATTACTAAAGTTTCGGAGCATCAGTCTACAACCATAAATGGCGGCTTGGGGATGGAGCCGCTCTATCCGGGAGGTTGCGATGTTTGCTTCGCGTCGTCGGCAGGATGGTGAGCTTCAGGGGCGTATTGACGAGCTTGAGGGGCGAATGGCGGCGATTGGCCGTTCGCAGGCGGTGATCGAGTTCAATCTGGACGGCACGATCATCAGTGCGAACGAGAACTTCCTGCTGGCGATGGGGTACGCCATTGAGGAAATCCGGGGCGCGCACCACCGAACCTTCATGGACCCCGCTGAAGCGACCAGCGCGGAATATGCGGACTTCTGGCGCGCCCTTAACGAGGGCAGGTTTATGGCCGGCAAGTTCCGGCGCTTCGCGAAGGGGCAGAGGGAGATTTGGCTGCAGGCCTCCTACAACCCGATCATGGGCGCGGACGGGCGACCGGTGCGGGTGATCAAGCTGGCGGTCGACATCACCAGCGAGGAACGTGAAAGCCAACGGCGCGAAGCGGCTCGGGTTGAGGCGGAGCAGGCGCAGACTGCGTTAGTCGATGCTCTCGCGTCCAGCCTGTCCCGGCTGTCAGAGGGTGATCTGACGACGCGTGTCGAAGGTGAGATGAGTGGCGCGCACAAGCGCATCCGCGACGACTACAACTCGGCGGTCGATAGCCTGCGGGCGGCGCTGACCCAGGTGACGGAGGCAGTCGGCGGTCTGCGGGGGGGCTCGGACGAGATCTCTTCCGCTTCGGATGATCTGTCCCGCCGCACCGAACAGCAGGCGGCGAGCCTGGAAGAGACCGCCGCAGCGCTGGACGAGATTACGGCGACGGTTCAGCGCAGCGCTGAGGGAGCCCGTAAGGCCTCCGCCGCAGCGGCAGGCGCCCGGTCCGAGGCCGAGCGTTCAGGTGAGGTGGTTCGCAGCGCCATCTCGGCGATGGACGAAATCCAGAAGAGTTCGGTCCAGATCGGGGAGATCATCGGCGTCATCGACGAGATCGCCTTCCAGACCAATTTGTTGGCGCTCAACGCGGGTGTGGAGGCGGCGCGCGCGGGTGACTCCGGACGAGGCTTTGCGGTGGTCGCATCGGAGGTTCGGTCACTGGCCCAGCGTTCTGCGGAGGCGGCCAAGGAGATCAAGACGCTGATCTCGACATCGACCAGCCAGGTGGCGGCTGGCGTGAAGCTGGTGGACGAAGCGGGATCGGCCCTGTCGGCCATTGTGGTGCGGGTCGCCGAGATGGACTCGCTGGTCTCTGAAATCTCGGCCTCCGCGCAGGAGCAGGCCACCGGCCTCCAGCAGGTCAACTCGGCCGTGAACCAGATGGATCAGGTCACCCAGCAGAACGCCGCGATGGTGGAGGAGACCACCGCCGCGGCGGCGAACTTGAAAACCGAGGCAGCGCAATTAGCGACCCTGGTTCAGCGGTTCGAGACCGGAGCCGAGGCGTCCGGGCCAAAGGTGCACACGCTCAAGCCGCGTCCCGGAGCACCGGCTCCGTTGGCCCGTGAGCGGGCGAAGCTGGTGGCGTTCGCCGGCGGGGGTGGTTCCGGCGGCGGTTTGGCGGTGGACGACGGGTGGCAGGAGTTCTGACGGCGGAGCGGCTCATCCGCGCGACATAAGTCTTGCGTGCGATAGGGGCCTACCTAGATCGAACGGGTTCAGCTTTGCGCAACGTGCTCTAGTATTGCGTTCAGACCGCCGCCCCGGAGACCTCCCCATGTCCGACGCCTCGTATGACGCCAGCCGCCACCGCAAGTCGGGGCGCGGCAAGATTTACGACTCCATCATCGAGACCATCGGCGATACCCCGCTGGTGGGGCTGCCGCGCCTGTCGGCGGAGTATCAGCCGAAGGCGCGCGTGCTCGCGAAGCTGGAGTTCTTCAATCCGATCTCGTCCGTGAAGGACCGGATCGGGGTGGCGATGATCGAGGCTCTGGAGCAGGCCGGGAAGATTGGGCCCGGGAGCGTTCTGATCGAGCCCACCAGCGGCAATACGGGTATCGCTTTGGCGTTTGTGGCCGCGGCCAAGGGATACAAGCTGATCCTTGTCATGCCGGAGAGCATGTCGATGGAGCGCCGCAAGATGCTGGCTCTGCTTGGCGCCGAACTGGTGCTTACCCCGGCCGAGAAGGGCATGAAGGGCGCCATCGCCATGGCGCAGGAACTGCTGGAACGGACCCCGGGCGCGGTCAGCCCGGCCCAGTTCGACAACCCCGCCAATCCGGCCATTCACCGCGAAACGACTGCGGAGGAAATCTGGGCTGACACCGCCGGAGCGGTCGACATCGTCGTCGCGGGCGTGGGCACCGGTGGCACGATCACTGGCGTGGGCCAGGTTCTGAAGGCCAGGAAGCCCTCAGTCCGGATGATCGCGGTGGAGCCGACCGCGTCTCCGGTGCTGTCAGGTGGTGACCCGGGGCCGCACAAGATTCAGGGCATCGGCGCAGGCTTTATCCCGACCATCGTGGATCGCTCAATCATCGACGGGGTCGAACAGGTGTCGAACGAGGATGCTTTTGAGATGGCCCGCAAGGCGGCGCGGGTCGAGGGCATCCCTGTGGGTATCTCGTCGGGTGCGGCTCTGACGGCGGCGTTCAGGATCGCGGCCCGCGAGGAGAACGCGGGCAAGACCATCGTGGCGATCATCCCGAGCTTCGCCGAGCGCTATCTGTCCACGGCGTTGTTCGAAGGTCTGTGAAGACCGTCACAGCCGGTTAACCGCGTCGGTTGTATCCTTGGTCGCCATGTCTGAACCCGCCGCCATGCCCGAGGAGGTCGCGCCCGTCGCCGGCCACCGCGCGCGCCACGCGCTGCTGAAGCGGCTGGCGGATGTGGTGTCGTTGCCGGCGAGCCGGATCAATGCGTTCGAGCGTTCGGTGACGGGCGACCTGCTGGTCGAGATGTTGCGTCTGGCCTCGCACGAGGACAGACGTCGGGTGGCTGCGCGTCTGGCCCCGTTGACCGAGATCCCCAATGCGCTGGCCCGGATGCTGCTGCGCGATGAACCGGACATCGCCGGGCTGCTGATCGAGCAGTGCGCCTCGTTGTCGGACGCCGATCTGGTCGCCTGCGCTCGCGACGCGGCGCTTGAACACCGGGTGCTGATTGCGGCGCGGCGGGGTGTGTCAGAGGTGGTCGCCGAAACGCTGCTGAGCTTCGGGGAAAGCGAGGTTATTGAAGCCTTGCTCCGCAATACCTCCGCTCGCCTCAGTCAGGTCGCGGTCGAGGGCGTGGTCAGTCTGAGTCGAACCGAGCGGAACCTGTGTGTTCACCTGCTGAAGCGTCCGGAACTGCGCCCGTCCGGCGCCTATGTGATGTTCTGGTGGTCCAGTCCGGATGATCGGCGAACCATCCTTCAACGCTTCGCCGTATCGCGCGAGGTCATGCAGGAGGTCGCCGAAGACGTCTTCGCCATGGCGGCGGAGGAAGGTTGGCAGGATCCGGTTTCACGCAAGGCGCTGCAATTCATCGAGCGCCGTCAACGCAATCGCGCGGCCATCGCGAAGAGCCCTTACGGCGGGTTGGAGGAAGCCGTTGCGGCGGCGGGCCTGAAGGGTATGTCGCGGGACCTCGCAACAGAGATCGCCCATCTGTCGGGGGTGAAGCCGATCACCGGCGCGAAGATACTCGGCGATCCCGGCGGGGAACCGCTGGCGATCCTGTGCAAGGCGACGGGCCTGGGTCGAGGAGATTTGCAGGCTTTGTGGCGCTCGTTGCGGCGCCCGGAGTTGCTGGCGGACGGCTCCGTCGATCCAATCTGGGAACGGGTCCAGATCACCTACGAAATGCTCGCGGTTGATCGTGCTCAGACTGTTCTTCGATACTGGAACTGGTCTCTGTCCTCGGCCTTGACGCCAGCTCTACTCAGGGCGATCCGGGATGGCGAGGAAGACGCCCTGGATGACTATTCAGCGCCCGAACGGGCCGCAATGCTGGCCCTCGCGGAGAACTTCGGTCGCTAGGCGTGCGGCCAGAGGTTTCGTCGAAATACCAGAACAAATCGCCAAACTGTCCGGCGTTGCCAACAGTAGCGAACGTCTTTATTTCACTCCAAATGAAGGGCTGGGGATGATCCAGTCGATCCACTGCAATTTGGCTGGGAAACCATGGAAGAAAACTCGCAACTGCTCGAGATGACCGCCGATATCGTTTCGGCCTATGTCGGCAACAACAATGTGCAGGCTTCGGAAGTGCCGGGCCTGATTTCGAGCATCCACGCGGCGCTGTCGCAAGTGTCGACGGGTGTCGTGGAGCCCGAGCCCGAGCCCCGCGAACCGGCGGTTCCGGTTCGCAAGTCGATTACGCCGGACTATCTGATCTGTCTGGAAGACGGCCGCAAGTTCAAGTCGCTGAAGCGTCACCTGCGCACCAAGTACAACATGAGCCCCGAGGAATACCGCGCCAAGTGGAACCTGCCGAAGGACTATCCGATGGTCGCCCCGAACTACGCCAAGGCGCGTTCTGATCTGGCCAAGCAGATGGGTCTGGGGCAGGGCGGTCGTAAGCCGGCCCGCGCGACTCGCGCCAAGAAGTAAGGGTCGCAAGGACGAACAGAAGCGCCCGCCGGAGTGATCCGGCGGGCGTTTTGCGGTCTGGAGGTGGATCAGGCCGCCTGGGCTCCGCGCCGCATACGCCAGAACCGCAGGGTGCGCAGGGCGGCCTCGCGGCTGAGTTCGGCGTACATGCGGGCGTAGGCGTGAGCCTTGGCCATGGCGTCGCCGTCATCGTTCAGCAGGACCACGGCGTAGGTCAGGAACAGAGCCCGATCGAGATCGGCGGCCTTGCAAACCACCGCCAGAGCATCAAGTTCGCGTCTGTCGATAATCTGACGCGCCGTATGGAAATCGATATCCGACAGCTGCGCCAGTGCGATCAGGAAGGATGTCCGGCTGCCTGAGCGCAGGAAGCGGGCGAGCATGCGGGGCGTCAGCTGGCCGGCGGCCTTCAGTTCCTCGACATAGGCCAGACACTCCGAATAGTCGGCGGGCAGGGCGCCGTCGTCGGTGGCGATCCGGGTGCGACCCGCGGCCAGCGCAGCCTCCAGCAAGGCCGGGTCCATGCGGGCGTTCTGCTCAAGAATCTGGTTCCGCAGGCGCGCTTCCACGACGAAATACATGTCGTTCAGCAGATCGGCGGGCAAACCGGCCCGAGAGACGGCGGTCTCGTGCAGGGCGGGGTTCGCCTTGGCGCGCTCAACGGCGACCTCGGAGGCCCGTCGCGACAGGCGGGCGCCATCGTTGCGCAGGAGGGTGCCCAGGGTTTCGTCGTCGCCGCGTTCAACGATGACCTCCGAAACAGCCTCGGAGAGCGTCGACCGTGTCGAGACGGCGCGTAGATGGTCCTGACCGTGTTTGCGCACGACGCCCAGCAGGTCCTCGTCTGTCAGGACGGGGGAGTGGGCCAGAACGGCGCCGGCGACCGCCGCCTCGTCGTTGGCGAGGCGGCGGATCAGGGCGTGTGGCGCGTCCGGGGCGGAAGCGAAGCGGGTCGCCAGCTCGGTGCGAACCGCCATCTCCATATCGTCCGCGAGTTTGGCCAGGACGGCGCCATAGTGCTCGTCCTCGGTGGCGGTGCGGTTGGGCGCGCCGAAGAAATGTTCAGTCAGTTCGCGCAGCAGCGCCCGGCGCTTTTCGCTGGAGCCCTCTTCGGCCAGAGCGATCAGATCGGGGAGGCGCGACACGGTCATGGTGTCGCTCACTGGTAGTCCCCTTCGGGCGCGGTGGGCTGAACGCGGGTCCGGCCCTGGGCGTCCCTAATGAGGGTGGGGCCCGACTGAGGTTCGGCAAGGTCCTGGGAAGCCAACGACACCGGCGTGGTTACGGCGAGGCCGTCTACGTAGGACGGCTCGGGAATGCTCACGGCGTCAGGCGTCCGGCCATTCTGCCGGTGAACAGAATAGTAGCGGGCTCCCTGTTCCGTAGGAGCGGCCCGGGATGCGCTCTCAATCGTCGCGGCGGCAGGCGCTGACGGTTGCTGGATGCGGAAGATCGGCGCGTCCCGGCGCGGGGCCATGGGGTCGACCGCCTCGTCGGCGTTTTGCACAGCGACAGGCGCGGGCTGGGCCGCCGCCATGGCGACGTCCGCAGGGGCGGGCTGACCGCGTCCGCCCTGCTCGGGGAGGTACTCAGGCATCGCGCGGGAAGGCTGGGCGGCGGCCGGAGCTGGCGCAACGGTCGCGCGGGCTGGAGGCGTAGGTGGCGGCACGGGGGTTGCGGCGGGCGGCGGCGTCCGAAGCCATGCGTTGGCGGGTGTCAGGGTGCGAGGCGCGGCGACCGGCGCCGGAGCTTCAACCGTAGCTGCGTAGCCGCCGTGCGGAATGACGCGATTGGGACGGCGCTGGGCGGGCGCAGGCTGACCATCGCGGTCGGTCGTGGGCAGGGCGACGACCTCCGGTCGTCCAGCCCAACGCAGATACTGGGGCGGTGCGGTCTGGGCCTGAGCAGCGTCAGCAAGCCCGGTCGCCGTCAGGGCGAGGGTCGCGAGGCCGAGGGTCAGGCAGGGGGCGCGGCGCAAGAGCGGCTCCGAACTCGGGAGGTCTGGGCGCACAGGGTATTC
The DNA here is from genome assembly GCF_057808845.1 of Brevundimonas sp. FG8. Classification (NCBI taxonomy): domain Bacteria; kingdom Pseudomonadati; phylum Pseudomonadota; class Alphaproteobacteria; order Caulobacterales; family Caulobacteraceae; genus Brevundimonas; species Brevundimonas sp. FG8. The sequence continues at coordinate 404,093 of NZ_JBMDIU010000001.1, forward strand.
TTGGCGGGCTTAATCCGTCGCTAACGCGCGCAAGTGATTTGTCGATCAGGAAAGGTGCGCGCGAACGCGGCGTTCGGCGAAGCCGACGGCGCCGCTGAGGGCGAGCCCCATGGCCATCAGGCACACCAGCGCCGCCAGCATATCGGCCGTGCGCAGACGATTTCCGGCCTCAAGCAAGCGCCAGGCGAGACCCTGCGTGGCGCCGGAGCCGGAAACGAACTCCGCGACGACCGCGCCGATGACCGCCTGACCCGCGGCTACCCGGAAACCCTCCAGCGCGAAGGGCAGGGCGGCGGGAAGGCGTAGTCGGGTCATGCGCTGCAGCCGTGATGCGCCGTACAAATCAAACAGGCGCTCGAGGTCGGGGTCGGCGGCCTTCAGGCCCGTCAGCACGCCGGAGAAGATGGGGAAGAAGGCAACGGCGGCTGCCAGGCCGATGACCGCGCGGTCGGCATTGTCGAGCCCGGCCCAGATGAGAACCAGCGGAGCGATGGCGACAATCGGAGTCACCTGAACCGCGACCGCGAGTGGGCGCACGGCCTGTTCGCCTGTTCGGCTGAGTGAGACGACAAGCGCCAGGCCCCCGCCGACGAGGCCGGCGAAGAAGAGCGCCAGAACCGCCATACGGAAGGTCTGAAACGCGGAGCCCATGAGCAACGGCGCGTGCTCAATCAGGGCAACCGCGATCGCACTGGGGGGCGGCAGGAAATAGATCGGAACGTTGAGAACGCGGCAGGCGACCTCCCAAACCGCGATCAGTAGCAAGACCAGGCCGAGCGGCGCGAGAACGCGGCTCATGAGACGCGGTCCGGCATGGCGTGGGCCAGGGCGCGGGTGAGGGCTTCGATCGTCTCTCGATACGCGGGCATGGAACGCCAGTCGGCCGGGCGCGGAATGACTCCCGGCGTGGGGCGAGCCATGGCGACCTGGCCGCTGACGGCGTCCAGCACGACGGTTCGTCCGGCGAGATAGACGGCTTCTTCAATGTCGTGAGTGACGAAGACAACCGCGGGCCGCGGCGAGCGTCCGGCCCAGAGGCGGTGAATATCCTCAATCAGATGCCGCCGTGTGACGCTGTCGAGCGCGGCGAAGGGTTCATCGAGAAGCAGCAGGTCAGGTTGGGTGACCAGAGCCCGGGCCAGTGAGGCGCGCATGGCCATGCCGCCGGACAACTGACGCGGACGGGCGGTCAGACGCTCGCCAAGGCCTACGGAGGCCAGAGCGACGGCGGCGCGAGCTCGCGCTTCGTCCTTGGGTGTTCCGGACAGCTCGAGCGGCAGCGCGACGTTGGTCTGGGCATCGGCCCAAGGCATCAGGGTCGGCGACTGGAAGACAAAGGCTGTGCGCCCGGGGGCGGCGGCCCGAACCCTGCCTTCGGTCGGAACTTCCAGCCCTGCCAAAAGGCGTAATGTCGTGGATTTGCCCGCGCCGGAAGCGCCGACCACGCCGACAATTTCACCGGGCGCAATGGACAGGTTCAGTGGGCCAATCGGGGCTCGGTCAGGGTAACGCACAACGACATCGTGAAGCGCCGCAGTTGTGTCAGCCACGGCCGCGGCCCGGCAGGTACTGGGTGGTGAAGGCCTGCCGCCAGTCGAGGTTGGGCGGATAAACGCCTGCCTGGCTGGTGGCGTCGAAGAAGGCCTGCCAGCGCTCCTCGGTCATTGTCCCGAGGCCGTAGAGGGCAGCATCCCCACCGTCGACGATGCCGTTACTGCGAAGCTTCTCCCGGGCCTGATCGAGAATATCCTGGGTCATCTCGGGATTGTCGCGTCGGATCAGTTCGTCCGCCGCCTTGCCGTCGCCCTGAATGTAGTCGCGCCAGCCCTCGGCGGAGGCCGCGATGAAGTTGCGCAGGGCTGAGGCGTTGTCGCGGGCGAACGCCGTGGGGGCGAGAACCATGGTGGCGTAGGAAGGGTATCCTTCGTCAGCCAGCAGGAAGACCCGGGGTTCGAAGCCAGCTTCCTTCTGTATCGTATAGGGTTCGGAGGTCAGGTAGCCCTGCTGCACCGCCCGTCGGTCGGCGATGAAAGGCGCCGGGTTGAAGGTGTATTTGCGCACCTGCGCATCGGTGAAGCCGTACTTTTCCTTGAGCCAGACCCAGAAGGCGTTGATCGAGGCGTCCGCCAGCAGGAAGGGACGTCCGGCAAGGTCCGCGATGCTTTCCAGCGCCGGGTCCGGGTGGGCGATGAGGACCTGCGGGTCTTTCTGGAAGAAAGCCGCGACGGCCTTCACCGGCGCGCCTTCCGCCACGAGGTTCAGCGGGATGAAGCTGTTGGACCCCATGCCCAGTTCGACCGCGCCGGTTGCCAGCAACTGGGGCACGTTCACGCCGGGGCCGCCCTGGATGATCTGGACGTTCAGACCACGCTTCTCGTAGGCCCCGGAAGCAAGCGCCTGATAGAAGCCGCCGTGCTCGGCCTGTGCGCGCCAGTCGGTGGCGAAGCGCAGGCGGATTCGACCGTCGGCGTCGGGCTCGACCTCGGAGTTGTTGTTGAAGCAGGAGGCGACGGCGGCGCTGGCGACAACAGCGCCCGCCCCGGCCAGAAGGGCGCGGCGGTTGGGCGACAGTCTGCGATTCCCGCGCGAGGTCATGACCTTATGTACGGCCAAGGCGATGGCGGCGAAAGGGCGAAGGAGAGGCGCTGAGCGCCGGAATTGAGCGAGGGGACGAAGGGCCTCGGCGAACCGGTGCTCCTCGTCCCCTCGCCAAGTCCGGGTTGGACTTGGCCGTTGAGGTTTTGGACCCTGGCGTCAGCGTCAGCGAGGCAAGCCTCGACAACGGTCAGCTGTATCCTTTCGCGCTCCTGGTCTCCGGCGTTCCGCGGGTCTGGCCCGCGCCGTCCTTTGATCCCGATCCGGTTCCTTTCCGGTTCCGTCTCCGGCCGAAGCCATAGACATCCCCTTGGGGCCTTGATCCTGCCTCCCGCCCGTTACGATCCGAAGATCGCCCGAAGCGTCGGGTCAGAGAGCCGGGCCGGTTCGCCTTGAGCCCCGGGTCTCCCCGGTTTTCCGCGCCGCCGTGTCCCTCGGCCTGATCAAGCTCGCTCCAAATCCCGGATCCAGCAAGCGCCCGGAATGCCCCGCTTGTGGATCAATTGAGGGATAAAACTTGTCCAATCCATGTATCGCAAATTCCAGATCGGCAATTTTCTTCGATATGTGAAGATATTGCGACGTTATGCACAGGGTGGCGAAAGAGGGTCAATTTTGCTCCGAAACGCTCCTGAATTCGCTCAGCCAGGGACGGTGCGGTCGAGCCAGGTCCGGATTTCGGAAAGTGTCCGGGCTGCGACCGGGCCGCCGAAATGGACGAAGCCGTGCGGCGCGAGCGGGACCTGTATCAGTTCGGCAGGCGCAGCTATCGACCAGGCATCGGCCATGAGTGTGCTGTCGTCCCTCAGCGGGTCGAGGTCGCCCGAGATGAAGAGGGCCGGAGGGAGGTCCCGCATTTCGGCGTACAGGGGCGATACATCAGGCAGACGGCGACCCGCCTCGTCGCGATCCGGGAGCAGACGCGCCATGTCCCCCGCCATGGTCGGGCCGTTGAGGAGGAGGGTGTCGCGTCCGGCCTCTCGCACGGAGGGCGTCCCGGACAGATCGAACACGCCGTAGAGAAAGACGCAGCCCCTGAAGGCGGCGAGCCTGTTCTCGTTGCGAAGCGTCAGAGCGGTGAGGGCGGCCAGATGGCCGCCGGCGGACTGGCCGGACAGGAAGAGGTCCATGGTCCCGAACCGGGCGGCGGCGTGGTCGACCAGCCAACGACCGGCGGCGGCGCAGTCCGAGATTGCGTGCTGAAGCAGGATGCCGCGGCTCTCGCTGAGAAGGCGGTAGTCGAGAGAGACCACAGCCAGTCCGGTCTCGGCGGCGAGGTCGGCATTGAGATGATCGTTCAGCCCCGCGCTGCCGAGGACCCAGCCGCCCCCGTGCATGTCGAGCACGACGCCGCGCGGTGGTTTCGGCGGGTGCAGGATACGGAGCGGAACGCCGCCGTCGGCGGAGGGGATGCGGATGGTTTCCACGCGTACCTTGCGGTGACGGAGCCATGCGGCGGTCACGGTGCGGGCGGGAATGTCGAAAGCGTCGCTGGCCCACTGACCGAGTTCCAGCCGCCAGCCATCCGTCTTCAGGCGGGGCATGACGGACAGGGTCGCGTTGATGCGCGAAGCAGCGCGGCGCTCGGACGGCGTCAGATCGAGACGGCGGAGTGTGGCGGGCATAGGAAGACGCTAGGCCTGTTCGTTGAACCTGGCGATGCGGCGTCCGGACGCCGTCAGCCGGTCAAAGCCGCCTTCTTCTCTTCCAGTTCGAGCCATTCCAGTTCGATCTCCTCGAGTTGGGTCCGGGCTTTTTCGGCGGCCTTCATCGCGCGGTCGAAGGCAGCGGGATCGCGGCTGTAGAGGGCGGGATCAGACAGGATGGCGTCCTGTTTGGCGATCTCGACCGGAAGGGTCTCAAGCAGGCCCTCGATCTCCTTGAGGCGGTGGACGTCCTTGAAAGAGAGTTTGCCGGCTTTTTTCGGCGCGGCTACGGGCTCGACCCTCGGCGCGGTGGCGGTTCGGGGCATTTCGACCGCCGAAGGCGGCGGGGTGAGGAAACCGGGGTTCTGTCGGATGAAGTCGGACCAGCCGCCGGGGGTTTCGACGATGTCGCCGCGTCCGTTCATGGCGATAGTCGAAGTCGCGAGACGATCAACGAAGTCCCGGTCGTGGCTGACCAGGATCAGGGTGCCGTCATAGCTCTCGAGCAGTTCCTCAAGCTTTTCGAGAGTGTCCATGTCGAGGTCATTGGTCGGCTCGTCGAGGATCAGCATGTTGGCCGGCTTGGCCAAGGCCCGGGCCAAGAGAAGGCGGTTCCGCTCGCCGCCCGAGAGCGTGGAGATCGGCTGACGCAACTGCCCTTCCTGGAACAGGAATTCCTTGGCGTAGGCGGCGACGTGCCTGGAGTGGCCACGCACGAGAATGGAGTCGCCGCCGCCCGGGGTCAGGGCGTCCCAAAGGGTCATGTCCGACTTCAGGCCCTCACGCGACTGGTCCAGATAGACCGGCTCGAGGTTGGCTCCCATGCGGACCGTGCCCTCATCAGGTGCGAGTTCGCCGAGCAGAACCTTCACCAGGGTCGTTTTGCCCGCGCCGTTGGGGCCGACGATGGCCAGACGGTCGCCGCGAATGACCCGGGTGGTGAGGCCCTTGAAGATGGTGCGGTCTCCGAAGCGTTTGCTGACGCCCTTGAGGTCGGCGACCAGCTTGCCGGAGGTGGCGCCGCTATCGACACCGAGCTGGAGTTCGCGCGGGAGGTCGCGGACGCGTTCGGCCCGGTCGGCGCGCATGGCCTGCAAGGCGCGCGCGCGGCCTTCATTGCGGGTGCGCTGGGCGGTGATAGAGCGGTAGAAGGTATAGGTCTCGGCCTCGATCCGCTTGGTCAGGCGGCGAAGGGACTCCGCTTCCTCCTCCATGACCTTGGCGGCCCATTCGTCGAAGGCGGCGAAGCCCTTGTCGAGCGTGCGCACCTTTCGGCCTTCCAGCCAATGCACCGACTGGGTGACGCGATTCAGGAAGGCGCGGTCGTGGCTGACGACCAGCACGGCGAAGCGCGCCGACAGCAACTCGTTCTCGAGCAGTTCGATGGCGAGAATGTCGAGGTGGTTGGTCGGCTCGTCCAGCAGGAGCAGGTCGGGCTCCTCGGCGAAGGCCTTGGCCAAGGCGGCGCGGCGGGTTTCGCCGCCGGACAGGTTTACGGTCGACTTGTTGGGATCGAGCCCGAATGTCGTGAGCCAGCTCTCGGCGGTCCAGCGCTCGGCCTCGCCGGAGGCGGCGTAGTCCAGCAGCGTGTCGCCCTTGATGTCGGGTTCCTGCGGGACATAGGCAAAGCGGGTGCCCGCCTGCACGGAGCGGTCGCCGGCGTCGGGCTCGATCAGGCCCATTACCAGCTTCATCAGGGTGGACTTGCCGGCGCCGTTGCGGCCGACGAGCGCGGCGCGTGTGCGCGGCTCAATCGCCATGTCGACGCCGTCGAACAGCGGGCGTTGTCCATCCTGGAGACGGACATCCTTGAGGGCGATAAGCGGGGGACGGGCAGCCATGGCGGGCCATATAGAGGAGGGGGCGACCGCTCGCCACGCCGGAGTTCACTTGACCCATACCGTCTGGACGGTATGTAGCGGAAATGGACATCGCCGTACGCCGCCGCGCCCCGGACACCACTCGCGCCGAGATCATCGACAAGGCGCTTGAGGTCGTTGCTGAACTGGGCCCCAAAGGCTTTACGCTGGACGCGGTCGCCGCGCGGACGACAGTGAGCAAGGGCGCGCTGCTGCACCATTTTCCGACCAAGATGACGTTGCTTGAAGGTGTGGTGGATCACCTCGGTGCGCTGTTCAGCGAGGCGGTGGTCGCTGAAGCGGCGCGGGATCCGCAGCCCTATGGACGGTCAGCGCGGGCCTATCTGCGCGTCACCATAAACGATGTGGGAACGCCCGAAGAGCTGAGCATCGGACGCGCCATTCTGGCGGCCTGCGCAGTTGAGCCTTCCCTGAAGCAGCGCTGGACGGAGGTGACCGCAGCCGCGCGCGCGGATGATCCGACGGATCCCGTGGGAGCGGATGATGCGCTGTTGCTGCGTCTTGTGGCCGACGGTCTGTGGATGTCGGACATCTTCGGTGTCTACGACGTATCGCCGGAGCAACGTCAGGCGCTTCTTTCGTTGCTGACGCCGGGCCACGTGCTGATGGAGAGCCCTGCGTGAGCCCGTTGACCTGGATCGCGTTGCTTGGGGCGATCTGCCTTGAGGTCGCGGGGACGACGCTTCTGCAGATGTCGCAGCAGTTCACCCGACCATGGCCTACAGCGGGGCTGGCTGCCTGCTACGGCATGGCCTTCTACCTGCTGTCCATCGCCTTGCGGCAGGTTCCGGTTGGTTTGGCCTACGCGATCTGGAGCGGGCTGGGCGTGGTGATGATCGCGACCATCGGCGCCGTGCTGTTCAAGCAGAGGCTGGATTTTCCGGCCATCGCCGGACTGACGCTGATCGTCGGCGGAGTGATGGTGATCAACCTGTTTTCGAAATCCGTGAGCCACTGACGGCGACACACGGCGACACGGGGCGCTGATCGGCGTATGGAGCCGCCGATGTACGCCTTCTGGGAAAACAAGACGCTCGAGGAGATGAGCCGCGCGGAGTGGGAAAGCCTCTGCGACGGTTGCGGTCTGTGCTGTCTGGTGCGGTTCGAGGATGAGGATACCGGCGAGGTGATCCCCACGCGGGTGCACTGCAAGCTGTTCGATTCAGACCGCTGCACCTGCTCGGATTACGCCAACCGGAAGAAGCACGTCCCGGACTGCATCAAGCTGACGCCGCAAAATATCGAGGCGCTGGAGTGGATGCCGAAATCCTGTGCCTATCGGCGCATCCATGAGGGGCGCACCCTGGCGCCCTGGCATCATCTGGTTTCGGGTAGCCGGGAGACGGTGCACGAGGCCGGAGTTTCGGTACGTGGCCAGACGGTGTCGGAGTTGGCCTTGAAGGAGGCGGAGGATGCGCTGGACTTCGAAGCACCGGAGTGGCGCGAGGAACGCGGCGTCTGAAATTTCAAAAATTCAGCCGAATTTCTGAAAAGAAGTTCCGGGATTCCCGAGGCTTGTAAAAAACAGTTCGCCATCTTCCAACGCTCGGACGCTGGCGCCGCATACTTTGGGCATCACGGGAAAGACCGCAAAGCCCCGGCGGCCGCGGTCCCGATCCACGGAGATCATGATGCTCAATTGGCGGCGGCCCTTCGGGGATCGACGGCGCATCGCCGCGCCTGAAACGAAGGACAGTCGGGCCGGCGCCTTGATCGCACTGACCGGCGACGGGCGGGCCCGATGGACGCCAAGGGACTACGCGAGTCTCGCGGTGGAGGGCTTCACAAAGAATCCGGTGGCGTATCGGTGTGTCCGCATGATCGCCGAAGCGGCTGCGGCGACGCCGTTGCGGGTGTTCTCGGACGGGGTGCGGCGGGACCACCATCCGGCGGCGCTGCTGCTTGGCGGCCTCGGCCTGGAACTGAAGGCCGGGCTTTCATCGGCCTCCGACTCGGCCGGCTACGTTGTGCCGGAACAGACCGAACGGGCCATTGAGCGGCGTCTGACCGCGGGGTCGCCGATGCGGGAAATCGCGTCGGTGCGAACGGTGCAGGCCGGCGTCTTCCGCAAGCCGGTGTCGATCAGCGGGGTCGGATCGGGCTGGGTGGCCGAGACGGCCGGGCGACCCGAGACCGACCCCGCCACACTGGCGCTGCTGGAGTTCCCGTCGGCGGATCTCTACGCCTGCCCGGCGGCGACACAGTCGCTGCTCGACGACGCTCTGGTCGATCTGGACGAGTGGTTGGGCGGCGGGTCGTCGCCCTGTCTCCCCTCGATGCCTTGCGGCTGGAGGTCGGCGACGACCTGGTCGTGGAGGGCGTTGAGGGCGTCTGGCGGGTCGGGGAGATTGAACTGGCGGAGATCGCTTCAGCCACGCTGGAGCGGACCTTTCCGATGGAGATCGAGGGCGATGATGACTCCCCTATCGGTCCGGACGCCGTAGCGACCGTCGGCGCGCCGTTCTTCAGGATAGTGGAATTGCCGCTTCTTCCCGGTGGGGAAGGCGCGGATCAGCCAGTTGCCGTCGTAGCCGCCGATCCGTGGCGCACCATGGAGGTGCGGGCGGGGGCGTCACCGGATGCTTTGAGTGTACGAGGAGCGGTAAGCTCGCCCACAACGGTGGCGACCCTTCTGCATCCGATCGCCGGGGGGATGCGCCATCGCTGGGATCATACCCAGACCTTGACGATCAAGGTCGAAGGACGGGCTCCCGAGAGCCGGAGTACAGAGGCTGTGCTGGCCGGAGGCAACGCCGTTGCTCTTGAAACCGATCAGGGATGGGAACTGATCCAGTTTCGCCGGGCCGACCTGCTTGATCACGAAACCTGGCGGCTGTCAGGCCTGTTGCGTGGACAGCAAGGAACTGAGCGCGCCATGAGCGCAGGCGCATCGGCTGGGGCGATCGTCGTGCTTCTGGACTCGGGCCTGGAGAAGATGGCCGTTGCGACCGGGGAGCGGAATCTCCCTTTAATCTGGCGAGCCGGCCCCGAGGGCGTTCCGGGTGGAGCGGGCGTCACGGAGACTCAATTCCAACTGACTGGCGCTCATGCCCGCCCCTGGAGCCCCGCCCATCTCAGAGTGAAGGCGCTCAACGGGGGAGGTTTCACGCTCAGCTGGATTCCTCGCTCGAGAATTTGGGGAGACCTTTGGGATGGCGACGACTATCCGAGTGATCCGTCTCGTTTCCGTATCCGGGTAATGGACGATGACCGGCCGGTCCGGGTGTGGGAAGTTCAAGCCGCCGAGGGCGTCTATTCGTCTGAAGACTTCGCGGCTGATTTTCCTGACGGAGCACCCGCGGGTGTCAGAATCGCCGTGGCGCAATGGGGCGAAGGCTACGGATGGGGCGAGGAGGCTTTGTTCCGACTGTGATCTGCTGCATCCGCGAAGGATGAGGTTTGCGGAATCCTTCGGATGGCCTAACTGAAATGCTCGGCATTTGACGCAGGAGCGAACTCGAACGTGGCGGGCGATCCCTACAAGGAACTGGGCGTGGCCCGGGGTGCGAGCCAGGACGAGATCAAGAAGGCGTTCCGCAAGCTCGCCAAGGAACTCCATCCTGACAAGAACCCCGGAAACAAGGAAGCCGATGAACGCTTCAAGCGTGTTACGGCGGCCTTTGACATCGTGGGCGACAAGGACAAGCGCGCGAAGTTTGATCGTGGGGAGATCGACGCTGACGGCCGTGAACAGTTTCGCGGTTTCGGCGGCGGCGCGACCGACGGGCGTGGCCCTGGCGGGTTCGGCCAGAACCCGTTCGGTCAGGGCAGCGGCGCGCGCAACGGTTTCGAAAACATTGATCTCGACGAGATATTCGGCGGCATGTTCGGTGGTGGCGGCGCGCGTCAGGGCGCCCGTGGGGGGGGCTTCGCAAAGGGACAGGATGTTCGCGCGACGCTGGAGATCAGTCTTGAAGACTCGATTTCCGGCGCGACACGGCGGATCCAGTTTTCTGACGGCCGCACGCTGGATGTCGCCATCCCCAAGGGCGCAGGCGACGGCCAGACCATTCGTCTGAAGGGGCAGGGCATGCCCGGCAGGGGCGGTGAAAGCGGCGATGCGTTAATTGAGTTGAAACTGGCTCCGCACCCGGTCTTCACCCGCGATGGGGCGGACCTGACGATGGATCAGCCGGTGCCGCTCTATGATGCTGTTCTGGGCGGCAAGGTACCGCTCAGGACGCCGGAAGGCACAGTCAGCATGACCATTCCCGCCGGGTCGAGTTCGGGCAAGGTCTTGCGTCTGAAGGGGCGGGGCGCCTTCGCCAACGGAAAGCGCGGTGATCTGCTGGCCAAGCTCATGATTGTCTTGCCGGAGGGCGACGACGCATTGACCCAGCTGGCCCAGAAGGCGCGTGACGCCGGGCCGATCCGGCCGTTCCGTGACTGACCGATGACCAGCAAGCCGAACGCCAAGCCTGAACGTCCGTGGTTTTCCTCTGGCCCGACCGCCAAGAGGCCTGGCTGGTCCTCACAAGCGATTTCCCATGATTTGTTGGGACGAGGAATCCGCGCGCCGGAAGTGGTCGGTCGCTTCGCCTACGGGCTGAAACTGACCCGCGAACTGCTTCAGCTCCCCGAGGATTGGGTGATGGTCTACGTCCCGGGCTCCGACACCGGCGCGGTCGAGGCGGCGATGTGGTCGATGCTCGGTGAGCGTCCGGTGCAGGTTCTGGCCTTCGAGAATTTCGGAAAGGTCTGGGCGACCGACGCCAAATCGCACCTGAACCTTGATCCCGAAATCATTTCTGCGCCTTGGGGGCAGTTCCCGGACACGTCGCGGGTCGATCCGGCAAAGGATCTGGTCTTCCCCTGGAACGGCACGACCTCTGGCGTGAAGGCGCCCGGCGCGGACTGGTTGTCGACCGAGCGCGAAGGCCTCGTGATCTGCGACGCCACCTCCGCGGCGTTCGCCATGCCCCTGCCATTCGAGAAGCTGGATGTGGTGACCTTCAGCTTCCAGAAGGCATTGGGCGGTGAAGCCGGGTTGGGCGTGGCCGCCCTGTCGCCACGGGCGGTCGAGCGGCTGGATCGCTACGAGCCGCCTCGTCCTGTTCCCAAGGTTCTGCGTCTGCGCGGGGACAACGGCTTCGAGCGAACGCTTGCGACCGGTTCGATGCTGAACACCTTCTCGGTCTGGACGCTGGAAGACTGGATCGACGGCGTTGAATGGGGGATTTCGATTGGCGGCCTTGAGGCCCTGATCGCGCGCACCGACGCCAACGCCGCGGCGCTGGACCGGTGGGTGTCGCGGACGGATTGGGTGGAGTATCTCGCCGAGACGCCGGACATTCGCTCGACCACCTCTGTCTGTCTCAAGATTGTCGACCCACGCGTCACCGCGATGGATGACGAGCTGCGGCGTGATCTGGTCTCCCGGATGAAGGCGCTGGTTGAGAATGAGGGTGCGGCCTTCGACATCGAAGGCCACCGCAACGCGCCCGCCGGTCTGCGCATCTGGTGCGGCTGCACGGTCGATGTGGCGGACATCGAAGCCCTGACGCCTTGGCTGGATTGGGCGTTGGCCACGGCGATCATCGAATATTCCGTCGACTGAGCAGGACACCCGGCGATTCCCCCGCTATAGGCTGCGCCCGCATTCCGGAAACCGGATCAGCGGAGAAGTGTCTTGGCGAACGTCGCGGTAGTCGGCGCCCAGTGGGGTGACGAAGGCAAGGGCAAGATCGTCGACTGGTTGTCGAACCGGGCCGATATGGTCGTGCGGTTCCAGGGCGGGCACAACGCAGGCCACACACTGGTCGTTGACGGCAAGGTCTACAAACTGGCGCTGCTGCCCTCGGGCGTTGTGCAGGGCAAGCCGTCGATCATCGGCAACGGCGTGGTCGTTGATCCTTGGCATCTGGTCGGCGAGATCGAGAAAATTCAGGCCCAGGGCGTGGCCATCACCCCGGACATCCTGACCATCGCCGACAACGCCTGTCTAATCCTCCCGGTCCACCCGGCGCTGGACGTGGCGCGCGAGGCCGCCGCCAGCGCGCCTGGCGCCAGGATCGGCACGACCGGGCGCGGCATCGGTCCGGCGTATGAAGACAAGGTGGGCCGTCGCGCCATTCGGGTGTGCGATCTGGCCAACGAAGACGATCTGAAGATCAAGATCGACCGCCTTCGCTCGCACCATGACCCGCTACGCGCGGGTCTGGGGCTTGAGCCCATCGATCCCGACGTTCTGCTGAACCAGTTGCTCGAGATCGCGCCCAGGATTCTGCCCTATGTGAAGCCCGCCTGGCGCGTGCTGGATCAGGCGCAAAAGTCCGGCAAGCGCGTGCTGTTCGAAGGGGCGCAGGGCGCCTTCCTCGACGTGGATCACGGCACCTATCCCTATGTGACCAGCTCAAACACCGTGGCCGGTCAGGCTGCCGCCGGCTCCGGCATCGGTCCGCGCGGCGCCGGCTATGTGCTGGGCATTGTAAAGGCCTACACAACCCGCGTCGGCGAAGGGCCCTTCGCCTGCGAGCTCAACGATGCGGTCGGCGAGCATCTGGCGACCGTCGGTCGTGAGGTCGGCGTCAACACCGGTCGCGCCCGTCGTTGCGGCTGGTTTGATGCTGTGCTGGTGCGCCAGTCCGTGGCGATCAACGGTATCGACGGCATCGCCCTGACCAAGTTGGATGTGCTGGACGGGCTGAAGACTTTGAAGATCTGTGTTGGCTATCGGGTCAATGGCGAGGTGCTGGACTACCTGCCCTCCAGCCTGAAGGACCAAGCCGCCGCAGAGCCGGTGTTCGAGGAGCTGGAAGGCTGGATTGAAAGCACCGCCGGTGTCCGGAGCTTCAAGGACATCAACGCCAATGCGATCAAATATGTACGCCGCATTGAAGAGCTGATCGGCGCGCCGGTGGCTCTGCTGTCCACCAGCCCGGAGCGGGATGACACCATCCTGATGCGTGATCCGTTCCTCGGCTAAGGACAACTCCTTAGCGTTCAAGTCAATTTAACCCGGACCGATCATAAGGGGTGGACCTGAGGAGGTTTCCCCTTGTTCGCTATTGATCGTCGCATCCTCGCCCGGATTGAGCCGGTGACGAAGCGGGTTCTGATTGTCGACCCTAACCCTCACGCCGCGAGGCTGTTGACGGACGTCGTCAAGGCGCTGGGCGCCCGTGATGTGATCGTGGAATCGGAGGAGGCGCGGGCGCTCAAGGCGGCGTCAGCGCTGGAGCCCGGCATCATTTTCACTGAACGCACTGGACCCGGGCTGGATGGTGAAAGCCTGTCGCGCCGCATCCGTCGGTCCGACATGGACTGCCGCCGCGCGCCGATCATCATGGTGACGGCTGAAGCGACCGCGACGACCATTCTGGGCGCCCGGGATTCCGGGGTTCACGAGTTCCTGCGCAAGCCGTTCACCAGCGGCGACTTGCTGAAGCGGGTGGAGAACGTGGCGCTGAAGCCGCGCGACTGGATCGAGGCGGTCGGCTATGTCGGCCCGGATCGCCGCCGCTTCAACTCGGGTGAGTACACCGGTCCGGCCAAGCGCAAGGGCGACCGGGGGACGAGCGGCGCGGCGGCCATTGACGCGGCCAAGGATCAGGCGATGCGCATTCTCGCCTCGGCGCTGGATCAGTTCGATCATGATCCCATGCAGGCGGTCCGTGCGATCCGCGAGCAGGCCGGGGCCCTGAAGGCCGTGGCCATGAAACTGGCTGACACCCGTCTGGTTGTCGCTGTCGGTGCGCTGGAGGTCAGTCTGGCTGCCGGCGCGGCCAGCAAAGAGACCCTAGCGGCTCCGATCGGCGCCTTGCTGGCGATGCATCAGGCCGCGCCCATGAAAAAGGCGGGCTGAACCAGCCCGCCTTGATCAGTTTTGCTTTGTCGCTAGCGCTCGCGACGCGGTCGCTCACTGCTTGAGCGCCTTTAAGCGTCGACCAGATTCCGCTCTTCCGCGGCGGCGCGCATGGCCTTCTGCAGCTTCTCGAACGCCCGCACCTCGATCTGACGTACGCGCTCGCGGCTGACGCCGTACTGGCCGGCCAGTTCTTCCAGCGTCACCGGGTCATCCTTCAGGCGACGCTCGGTCAGGATGTGTTTCTCGCGGTCAGTCAGCTCTTCCATCGCTTCCTGAAGCAGGCCCATGCGGAGCGACTTCTCCTCGTTCTCCGCCAGCGCCGTCTCCTGCGAAACAGCGTTGTCGTCGGCCAGCCAATCCTGCCATTCGCTTTCGCCGTCCGCGCGCAGCGGAGCGTTCAGCGAGGCATCGCCGCCAAGCCGGCGGTTCATGCTGATCACATCCTCATTGGTCACGCCCAGCTTGGTGGCGATGGCCTCGACGTGTTCCGGATGCAGGTCGCCCTCCTCGAAAGCCGAGATCTGGCTCTTGGCCTTGCGCAGGTTGAAGAACAGCTTCTTCTGCGCGGCGGTGGTCCCCATTTTGACGAGCGACCAGCTGCGCAGGATGTATTCCTGGATTGAGGCGCGGATCCACCACATGGCGTAGGTCGCCAGACGGAAGCCCTTGTCCGGATCGAATTTCTTGACCGCCTGCATCAGGCCGACGTTGCCCTCGGATATCACTTCGCCGATCGGCAGGCCGTAGCCGCGATACCCCATGGCGATCTTGGCCACGAGACGAAGGTGCGATGTCACGAGGCGGTGGGCGGCTTCAGGGTCCTGATGTTCCGTCCAGCGCTTGGCCAGCATGAACTCTTCGTCCTTGGCCAGCATCGGAAACTTTCGGATTTCCGTGAGATAGCGCGACAGGCCCTGTTCGGGCGACATCACCGCAAGCGTAGTATTGGAAGCCATAGTCTTTGGTCCCTCCGACCGTATCCCGAGCGGGTCCAACGGTATCGGCCACCGAATGTGCACCGACGCCTCACCCCTCAACCGGCTAGATGGGAACGGGTTTCCGTCTTTGTCAGAGGCGGATTGTCACACGAAAGCGTGACCGTTGCCCGGGCGCCACTACGCCAGTCGAGGGAGCTTATAGCGGATAGTTAGTTTCTAATCAATACGCACTATCAGAGGCCGAGAATCTGGCGATAGGTCGGGTGCACGGCTTCGGCGTGTTCCGGATGCTTCTGCAGATAGCTGGAGAAGAAAGGGCAGACGGGCAGAATCAGCAGGCCGCGCGCCTTCGCGTCGGAAAGCACGTGTTTGGCCAGTCGGCTGGCGATGCCGCGGCCTTCCAGCCTTTCCGGAACCAGCGTCTCGGTGATCATCAGGTTGGGCGGCGACAGGTTGTAGGTCACCACGGCGACCTCGCCGTCGACGGTTAGTTCGTAGCGCTTGGCGTCGGCGTTATCGCGGATTTCGGGATCAAGCATCTGGCGACCTTCAGAGGTGTTGGAGGAGGGTTTCGAGTGCCTGCATGTCGGCGGGCGGCGCGGTCTCGAACCGCAGGGCCTCGCCGGTAACGGGATGAACGAAGCCGAGGACGGCCGCGTGCAGCGCTTGTCGGGTCAATCCGGCCTCGGCAACGGCGGCGCGCACCGGGGCCGCGGGACTGCCGGAGCCATAGACAGGGTCCCCGAGGATCGGTGAGCCTTTCGAGGCCAGATGGACCCGGATCTGATGCGTGCGTCCGGTGTGCAGGGTGCAGGCGACGCGCCCGGCCAGCGGCGCTCCGCCGGCCCGCGCCGGCTCTCCGAAGGTTCGATCCACCACATAGTCGGTGATGGCGTTGCGCCCGCCGGACTTCAGCACAGCCATCTTCTTGCGGTCGGAGGATGAGCGACCGATCAGGGTCTCGATACGCCCCTTCGACGGACTTGGCGCGCCGCGCGTCAGGGCGATGTAGGTGCGTTCAATGTCGTGGGTAGCGAACAGCGCCGAGAGCCCCTGATGCGCGCGATCCGTCTTGGCGGCGACCATGACGCCGGAGGTGTCCTTGTCGAGCCTATGCACGATCCCCGGTCGCGCGACGCCGCCGATCCCCGATAGGCTCTCTCCGCAATGGGCCAGCAGGGCGTTGACCAGTGTGCCGGTCTCATTGCCCGGCGCGGGATGGGCCGCCATGCCCGCGGGCTTGTCGATGACGATCAGGTCCGCGTCTTCATAGAGCACAGCCAGCGGGATCGCCTCGGGCTGCGGCGTGGCCGGCGCGACCGGGGGCAGGGTGATGGCGTACAGGCCTGCCTTCGCCTTGGACGAGCCGCCCGAAATCACGCCCCCGTCGAACGTCACCGCGCCCTCGCCCAGCAGCGTTTGCAGACGCGCCCGCGACAGGCTCGGGAAGGCTTCGGCCAAGGCCTTGTCCAGACGCACGCCCGCCGTCTCGATGCGAGCCTCCAGCACCGGGGCGTCGTCGTCTTCCGTCAGCAAGGGTTCGTCAGACACCCCGCACCTCTAGCATGGGCCGGACCGCGCGCGTCAAACCCGTCTTGGACCGAGCGTGGCGGCAAGGTAGAATATCGACGGTCTTCGGGGGAGGGCGCGATGCGCATGGTTGTCGTCGGTATGGCCTTGGTTGTCGCGGGCTCGCTGCTGGGCAGTTGCGCGACCATGAGCGCGGAAGAGTGCATGGCCGGCGATTGGGGCGGTCGCGGCTTCACTGACGGCGCGGCGGGCTACGCCCAGAGCCGTCTGGGGGAGCATGCCGAGGCGTGCAGCAAGCATGGTGTCGTTCCCGATGACGGCGCCTATCGCGCCGGCTGGGCGCAGGGCGTGCTACGATACTGCACCCTGCCTAACGGCTTCGCCCAGGGACGCAGCGGTGCCGCCTACAATGGCGTCTGTCCTCAAGATCTGGAGCGGGACTTCCTGCCTGCCTATCAGGATGGTCAACTGGTCTATGCGGCCGAACAGGCGGTCTCCACCGCTCGCAGCAGCGTCGACAGTCTGGGCGGCCGACTGGCCGAACTCGACGACAAGATCACGGCGAAACAGCGCGAACTGCGTCAGGATGGCCTGACCGATGAGCAGCGGGATCAGATCCGCAACCGCATCCAGGAAATCCGTCGTGAGCGCGAGGACACCGAGCGCAGCTGGCGCCGGGCCCAGGATGAGGTGGATGACGCCGAGCGCAACGCCCGCGACGTCCGTTATCGCTTTCAGAGACTCTACGGCGCCTGGTGAGAGCGCCGTAGGTCACGTCAGGATCAGGCCGCGCGCGAGGCGGCGCCGCCGAAGTGCGGGTCCAGCTCGCCCGAAGCGTAGCGCTTGGCCATCTGGGCGGTAGACAGCGGCTTGATCTTCGAAGCCTGACCTTCGCAGCCGAACTGCTGATAGCGCTCGATGCAAAGCTTGCGCATGGCTTCCTTGGCGGGCTTCAGATAGGCGCGCGGGTCGAACTCGCCCGGCTTCTCGGCCAGCACCTTGCGGATGGCGCCGGTGATGGCCATCCGGTTGTCGGTGTCGATGTTGATCTTGCGCACGCCGTGCTTGATGCCGCGCTGGATCTCCTCGACCGGCACGCCCCAGGTCTGGGGCATCTGGCCGCCGTACTGGTTGATGATGTCCTGCAGGTCCTGCGGCACCGACGACGAGCCGTGCATCACCAGATGGGTGTCCGGCAGGCGGCGGTGGATTTCCTCGATCACGTTCATGGCCAGCACTTCGCCGTCCGGCTTGCGGCTGAATTTGTAGGCGCCGTGGCTGGTGCCCATAGCGATCGCCAGGGCGTCGACCTTGGTGGCGCGCACGAAATCGACCGCCTGATCCGGGTCGGTCAGCAGGGCCGAGTGGTCCAGCTTGCCCTCGAACCCGTGGCCGTCCTCGGCCTCGCCCATGCCGGTTTCCAGCGAGCCCAGCACGCCCAGCTCGCCCTCGACCGAGACGCCGCAGCTGTGGGCCATCTGGGTGACGCGACGGGTGACGTCGACGTTGTACTCGTAGCTGGCCGGGGTCTTGGCGTCCTCTTCCAGCGAGCCGTCCATCATCACCGAGGTGAAGCCGTACTGGATGGCGGTGGCGCAGGTCGCCGGGCCGTTGCCGTGGTCCTGGTGCATGCAGACCGGGATATGAGGGTACAGCTCGGCCAGGGCGTCGATCAGCTTGGCCAGAACGATGTCGTTGGCGTAGCTACGGGCGCCGCGTGAGGCCTGGATGATGACCGGCGCGTTGACCTCATGGGCGGCCTCCATGATGGCGAGGCCCTGCTCCATGTTGTTGATGTTGTACGCGGGCAGGCCGTAGCCTTCCTCGGCCGCGTGATCGAGCAGTTGTCGCAGCGTGATGCGCGCCATGGCGTGGTCTCCTGAGCCCTTTTGATTTTGGGCAGGGTTTAGACCGGCGACGGATGGAAGTCACGTCGTGTTACAGCCGGGCAGGCCCGTCCCTGCAAGGAAGAACGGGCCTGTGGCGGGCAAGCGACGCCCGTGGAGCCGTCAGGCCTGAAGCGCTTCGACGCCGGGCAGGGGCTTGCCTTCCATCCACTCCAGGAAGGCGCCGCCCGCAGTCGAGACGAAGGTCATGTCGTCGGCGACCTTGGCGTGATGCAGGGCCGCGACGGTGTCGCCGCCGCCGGCCACGGCGACCAGCTTGCCGGCCTTGGCCTGTTCCGCTGCGTGCTGGGCGGCGGCCACGGTGGCGCGATCAAACGGCGGCACCTCGAACACGCCCAGCGGGCCGTTCCAGATCAGGGTCTTCGACGCATCCATCGCCGCGATCAGACGGGAGACGGTCTCGGGACCGGCGTCCAGAATGCGGTCGTCGGCCTGAATGGCGTCCAGTCCGCGCACGTCCGGCTCGACACCCGGCGTCAGGCCCTTGGCCGTCACCACATCGACCGGCAGCAAGAGTTCGCAGCCCTTGGCCTCGGCCTCGGCCATGATCTCGCGCGCGGTGTCGGCCAGATCCTTTTCACACAGCGAGGCGCCGACATCGTGCCCTTGGGCGAACAGGAAGGTGTTGGCCATGCCGCCGCCGATGGCGAGGCGGTCCAGCTTGCCGACGAGGTTCTTCAGCAGATCCAGCTTGGTCGAGACCTTCGACCCGCCGACGATGCCGATCACCGGCTTCTGCGGATTGCCCAGCGCGGCGTCCAGCGCATCCAGTTCACGGCG
Source organism: Brevundimonas sp. FG8 (assembly GCF_057808845.1). Taxonomy (NCBI): domain Bacteria; kingdom Pseudomonadati; phylum Pseudomonadota; class Alphaproteobacteria; order Caulobacterales; family Caulobacteraceae; genus Brevundimonas; species Brevundimonas sp. FG8. The sequence continues at coordinate 423,176 of NZ_JBMDIU010000001.1, forward strand.
CATCGACTCGCCCGCATAGGCGGGCAGCAGGCGGGCCAGACCCTCGGTCGAGGCGTGGGCGCGGTGCGCGGCGGAGAAGGCGTCGTTCACATAGACGTCGCCCAGTTCCGCCAGTTGCGCGGCGAAGGCCGGGTCATTGCTTTCCTCACCCGCGTGGAATCGGACGTTCTCCAGCAGGATCACGCCGCCCGCGTCCAGATCAGCCACCGCCGCCTTGGCTACATCGCCCACGCAGTCGTCGGCGAACCGCACCGGCGCGCCCAGCAGGTTTTCGAGCGGCTCGACCACCGGCTTCAGGCTCATGGTCGAAACCCGCTGGCCCTTGGGCCGGTCGAAGTGCGCCAGCAGCGCCACCTTGGCGCCGGCGTCCCGCAGCTTCTGGATCGTCGGCAGGGCGACGCGCAGGCGGGTATCCTCGGTGACCTTTCCGGCCTCCATCGGGACGTTGAAGTCCACGCGAACCAGCGCCGTCTTGCCAGCGAGGTCCTTGGCGTCGTCGAGGGTGCGGAAGGTCATGGGGTGCCGGGTCTCGAGAGATTAGAAAGGATTGCAGACAGGATAGGCCATGAGCCAATTTTGCCGGGCGGCAAACCCGAATAGGAGGAGCGCGAGCACCGTCAGAACAATCGTCAGCGGTGAGCGGGGAGCGGGTCGAACAAATGCGACGAGAGCGGCGAGCCATAGCGCTCCCAGCAACGCGAACACCGTCGATCCGGCGAAGGCGCCGAGTCCCGTTCCGGGCATTCTATGATCGAGCGTTGGGCCGAACATCGCGGGGTAGAAGACTACATTTCGGATGAAGCAACCCAGCGTCACGCCCATCGACGCGACCGGGGCTGCCATGACGATCACGATTCCATGCAGGAACCGGCCGGCACGGGGCCCCGGCTTCAGCATCAGAGGAACTTCGCCATCTGCAGGGCGGTGTCGCTCATGCGGGTCGCGAAGCCCCACTCGTTGTCGTACCAGCTCAGCACGCGGGCCAGCTTGCCGTCGACGACCTGCGTCTGCGGCAGGGCGGCGGTCGACGAGACGGCGATGTGGTTCAGGTCGGTGGACACGACTGGATCGTTGGTTGTGAACAGCACGCCCTTCATCGGACCGTCGGCCGCAGCCTGCAGGGCGGCGTTGATCTCTTGCGCCGTCACTTCGCGCCCGGCGACGACCTTCAGGTCGACGACCGAGACGTTCGGGGTCGGGACGCGGATCGACGAGCCGTCCAGCTTGCCCTTCAGTTCCGGCAGCACGAGGCCGAGCGCCTTGGCGGCGCCGGTCGAGGTCGGGATCATCGACAGGGCGGCGGCGCGGCCGCGGTACAGATCCTTGTGCATCGTATCCAGCGTCGGCTGGTCGCCGGTGTAGGCGTGGATGGTGGTCATGTAGCCGCGCTCGATGCCGAACAGGTCGTTCAGCACCTTGGCCACCGGGGCCAGGGCGTTGGTGGTGCAGGAGCCGTTCGAGACGATGATGTCGTCGGCGGTCAGGGTCTCGTGGTTGACCTTGAAGACGATGGTCTTGTCGGCGTTCTCGCCCGGCGCCGAGATCAGCACGCGCTTGGCGCCGGCCTTCAGGTGAGCCTCGGCCTTGTCACGGGCGGTGAAGATGCCGGTGCACTCGAACGCGATGTCGACGTTCAGTTCCTTGTGCGGCAGGTTAGCCGGATCGCGCTCGGCCGTCACCTTGATCTTGCCCAGACCCACGTCGATCCAGTCGTCGCCGTGCTCGACCGTGCCGGGGAAGCGGCCGTGGACCGAGTCGTACTTCAGCAGGTGGGCATTGGTGGACACCGGACCCAGATCGTTGATCGCCACGACCTCGATGTCACGACGACCGTGCTCGACGATCGAGCGCAGGACGAGGCGTCCGATACGGCCGAAACCATTGATGGCGACGCGAACGGTCATGGGCGGGGCTCCCTTTGGGTGATGCCGGAATATAGTTCGGCGCTTCAATGAGACCCAGAGCCCGGCGTTTCAACCCCGCGACCGTAACAAGACGTGATGAACTGTAACGCCCCGCCGGTCAGGACGCGCCCATGGGCACGGCCAGCCGGGCGATCAGGCCGCCGCCGCGACGGTTGGCCAGCGTCACATCGCCGCCCGCGCCCCGCGCCGCCTGCCGCGCCACGGTCAGACCCAGACCCGCGCCGCCGGTTTCCCGGTTGCGGGATTGCTCGCCACGTCGGAAAGGTTCGAACACCGCCTCCAGCTCGGCGTCCGGCAGGCCGGGGCCGTCATCCTCGACCGTGATGACCGCCTGGCCATCCAGCGCGAAGGCCTTCACCCGCGCCGCGCCGCCGTACTTCACCGCATTGCCGATCAGATTGTCCAACGCCCGCCGCAGCGCCGCCGGGTCCGCCAGTACGTTCAGATGAGCGCCGCCGTCGAAGACCACGTCCGCGCCGGTCTCGGCGAAGCCCGCCGCGCAGTCGGCGGCCAGGGCGTCCAGATCGACCGTCTCGCTGCGTTCCGGCGTCGTCTCGCCGCGCACGAAAGCCATGGCCTGTGCGATCAGGGCGTCCATCTCCTCGATATCCGCGACCATCCGGTCCCGCACCGCGTCCGGCGCCGATTCCGCGCGGAAGCGCAGGCGGGTCAGGGGCGTCCGCAGGTCATGCGCGATCGCCGCCACCGTCTGTGTCCGCTGGCGCATGTGATTGCGCAGAGAGGCCTGCATGTCGTTGAACGCGTGTATGGCGGTCCGCACCTCCGAGGGCCCGGAGGGCGTCAGCGGCTCGGCTTCCGGGTCGGCGCCCAGACGCTCGGCGGCGCCCGCGAACACCCGGATCGGGCGGGTCAGCCTCTGCGCCATCCACCACACCAGCGGCGCCAGCAGCAGGACCGAGATGCCCAGCGCCAGCAGGACCCGCTGCTGCCAGGGTGACAGCAGGCCGTGCGGCGGCTCGACCGTCGCCCAGCGCCCGTCGTCCTGCTGCACCGAGGCGGTGAAGGGCGCGAACGTCAGCCGGTCGGCCCGGATCGTGAACTGCTGGACGCTGGAGTTGACCACGATCCGTCCGCCACGCTCGGGGCGGCTCATGAGAAAGCGCGTGGCGGCGTCGGTGGGCGACGTGGCTGTCGGCCCCTCTGTCCGTCGGGCCTCGCTCTCGGTCGCGCCGGACTTTCCGACGGCATCCGGGCGCACGAAGACGTAGTTGATCTCACCCGCGGGCCTCATGCGGATCGGCGGACCATCCGGGCTGGGGCCCCGGCGACGCGGCGGGCCGCGTTCGACCGAGACGCGCACCTTGTTCGCAGACACCCCCAACCGGTCAGCCAGCGAGGCGGCGATGGCCAGAGCGACAGGGTCGTGGGAATCCCGCTCGGTCCGCTTGACCGGCTGATCAGTGATCTGGCGCTGCAGGGGGCGGCCGTCCGAGGTCTCCGCCGTCTCGCCCTTCAGCGCCTTGCTGGCCGCGTCGATGCTGAAGCCCACAGGCTTCGGGTCTGGCGACAGCACCACGAGCGCGAAGGTCACCGCTTGCGACAGGACCAGCGCCAGCACCGCCAGCGCGGCGACCTGGAACAGGACCGGGAAGGAACTCGGACGTTTCAAGCGGCGCCCCTCAGACGCTCGACCTTCACATCGAACATATAGCCTTCGCCGCGCAGGGTCTGGATCATCTCCAGCCCTGACCCGTCGTCCAGCTTCTTCCTCAGACGGCTGATCTGCACGTCCATTGCGCGGTCGAAGACATCGGCGTCCGAGCCCCGGGCGCGCTCCAGCAGCTGGTCACGGGTCAGCACCCGGCCGGGCCGCTCGGCGAAGGCGCGCAGCAGGGCGAACTCTCCGGCGGACAGGCTGACCAGTTCGCCGTCCGGTCGCGTCAGTTCGCGACGCAGCAGGTCCAGTTTCCAGCCCGCGAAGCTCAGGGCGGGGCCGCCTGTGCTGACGGCGTCCTCGCGCGGACGGCGCAGCACCGCCCGCACCCGCGCCAGCAGTTCGCGCGGATTGCACGGCTTGGCCAGATAGTCATCGGCGCCCAGCTCCAGACCGATGATCCGGTCCATGTCCTCGCCCATGGCGCTCAGCATGATGATCGGCACGCCCTTGCCGGAGATGCGGCGGCAGACGGACAGGCCGTCCTCGCCCGGCATCATCAGGTCCAGCACGATGAGGTCCGGCGCCTGAAGCGCGATGGCGCGATCCATCTCGGCGGCGGATGCGGCGCCCACGGCCTCATAGCCGTGCTGACCGAGGTAATCACAAAGCACCTCACGGATGCCGGGGTCGTCATCGACGACGAGAACGCGGGACGTATCAACTTGCATGGGAGCCATTCTGACCGAGCACGGCGGCGCCGTCATTTCAGCGCTGAAATATTATGGGCGAACGTTGAAATATCTGTGCAAGCGCCGGGTGGTCCAAAGGGGGGCATCGAAACTTCGGAGCCGAACCCCCATGCTCTCCCTGATCGCCCTTTCCGCCGCCCTCCTGCAGGAACCGCCGGCGCCGCTCCCGCCGCCGCCCGTCGAAGCGCACAGCCGCGTCGTTTTCCTCGGCGCCGATGGCGGCGCGCCCGGCGAACTGGACGCCGATAACGACGGCCAGGTCACCCGTGAGGAATTCGCAGCCCCGATGAACGGCGCCTTCGACCGCTTGGACAAGGATGCAGATGGTCGTCTTTCGCCTGACGAACTGGCCCGGCGTCCCGGCGCTCTCGAAGACGGCGTCACGATCCGCCGTCTCGGCGACGGCGAGGTCCAGCGCTTCGAACTGCGCCGTCCCGGTCCGGCGGGCGAAAGCCCGGCCCGCTTCAGCCGTGATGGCGGACGGACTGTGGTGTTTATCTCGCCTGATGATGACAGCGCCGGGTCCCGGGTGGTCGTGCGGCCCCGTCGGGGCGGCCCCGGCGTCATCCGGTTCGACGGCGTCGGTCCCGGCGGCAGCCTGCCTCACGGAGGCCGCGTCGTGGTCCATGCCGCCGATGGTCCAGGAAACCGCGACCTCGACAAGGACGGCGACGGCAAGATCAGCGAGGCCGAGTTCACCGCGCCCTTGCGTGAAGCCTTCGCGCGCATGGACGCGGATCGTTCCGGCTTCATCGAGGAAGGCGAACGGGGCCGCGACGGCGAGGTCCGAGTCTTCACCCACCGCATCGAGACTCCGGACGACGAGTGATCCGCACCCGTCGATTTCGTGATTTGGCCGTCGCTCGACCGGCACCATAACGTGGACGGATGATCTTCCGTCGTCTCGTCACACGACTGACCGCGTCAGCCGCGATGGGCCTTGCGCTCATCGCGGCGCCGTCGTTCGCGGCGCCGGTGGTGGAAGGGCCTGTCGTCACCGCCCCGCTCGGCATCGCGGCGTCATCCCCGACAAGGGAACGGGCCCGGATGAACCAGCGGGTGTTCGACCGGGTCTGGGGCGAGGTGCGGACCCAGTACTATGACCCTGACCTGCACGGCGTCGATTGGGACGCGGCGCGTCGCACCTATCGTCCACAGGCCCTGCAGGCCGTCGACGACCGGTCGCTCTATCTGGTCATCGACCAGATGTTGAACCTTCTTGATGACGACCATGCCGGGGCCTCATCGCCCGCCGTCGCGCATCGGCAGGACACCCTGCGCCAGCGCCGCGCCGCCATCGGCCTGTCCCTGCGTCCCGATCCCGTCCACCACGGCGACTACCGGATCGAGGCCGTGCGGCGGGGCTCGCCCGCTGAAGCCGCCGGGGTTCAGGAAGGCTGGCGGCTGCGCGTCAGCGAAGACGGCTGGAGTCCGGAAGTCGATGTCACCGAGGGGCGGACTCTCAGTCTGGTCTTTCTGGATGACGAGGACCGTCCGCACGCGCTGGACCTGACCCCGGTGGTCATGGAGCCGCAGCCGGCCTTCGCCGCAGACCGGTCGCGCCCAGGCGTGGTGGTCCTGCGGATCGAGGGGTTTGAGGCCGGTCTCGGTCGCTGGATGGGGCAGGAACTCGCCGACCTCTCGCCGGACACAGATCTGATCATCGACCTGCGGGGCAATCCCGGCGGACGCCTGATGGAGGCCGACGCGGTTCTCAGCTGCTTCCTGCCGCGTGATCAGGCTTGGGCGACGCGCACCCCGCGCTCGGGCCGCCACATCGTGCTGAGCACCGCGGGCGGCTGCGGTGATCTGGACGCGCCAGTCTCCAATCCGGTCGCGGTTCTGGTCGACAGCGACAGCCGGTCCGCCGCCGAACTGACCCCCGCCGCCTTGCAGGAGGCCGGGCGCGCCGTCGTCGTGGGCGAACGGACCGCCGGCGCGGTGCTGATCTCGCAGGAAACCCGCCTGCCCGACGGCGGGCGGCTAACCCTCAGCCGGTCGGATTTCGTCACCTCCGGCGGCGTCCGTCTGGAGAAACGTGGCGTGATCCCGGATGTGGAGGCGTCCGCCACCCGTCTGGACCGGCGCGAGGGCCGCGATCCGGCGCTGGACGCCGCGATAACTCTCCTGTCCGGCGAAACCGCCTTGGCTGATCCCGCGCCTTCGCTCTAGCCTGCGCGCATGTCCCGTTTCAGCCTGCGCATCCTCTTCGTCGGTCTGGCGCTGTCGCTCGCGGCCTGCGCCTCCATTCCCTATGCCAAGCCCGATGTGCTTCCGCCGCCGGTGCGGGTCGCTGACGGTTCGCCGGAGCGCGCGGCGCTGAATGGTGAGGTCTGGGATGCGGCGGTCCGTTACACCGAGCGGCTGTTCTACAAGCCCGACTTCGGCGGCGTGCCCTTCTCGCAGGAGGCGGCCGCCCGCCGCCCCGCAGCCGTCTCCTCGCCTGACGAAGACCAGTTCTATGCCCGGCTGACCGAACTGCTGGATCTGCTGGACGACGACCACACGCATGCCCTCGGCCCGGTCGAACGCGAGATGGTCCGCGCCCGCGAATTGGGCGAGTCGCGGGCCGGGTACGGCGTCGTCGTTACAGCGCGCGGGGATGACCGCGTCGTCGCCTTGGTCCGCCCCGGCACGCCCGCGGCCGAGGCCGGCGTCCTGCCGGGCTGGCGGATCGACAGCGTCAACGACTTCCCGATCCTCGTCGCGCCTCCAGCCGTGGCGGGTCGAACGGACCGTGTGGTCTTCATTGACGATGATCAGGCCCGGCGCACGCTCGACCTGACGGCGGTTCTGCTGGAACCTCGCCCCCGCTTCGAGGCCCGGACGCTGGCCGACGGCGTGGCCTATATCCGCTTCGATGACTTCGACCTGGCCCGATACAATCAGTTCAAGGCCGAGATGGAGCGGCTGGCCGAAACCCCGCCGCCGGGCCTGATCATCGACCTGCGCTCCAACGGGGGCGGTGGTCTGAACTTCGCGGGGCTCATCCAGTCGTGGTTCTTCCCGGACAAGCAGGACATCACCGTACTGCGGGGGCGATTCATCGACCGGCGCATGTTCGCCGATCCCGCGCCGCATCCCTACGCCGGGCCGGTCGCGATCATCGTCGGGCCCGGCTCGGCCAGCGCCTCGGAACTGCTGTCCGGCGTCATGCAGGAGAAGGGCAGGGCGGTGGTCGTCGGCGAGACCACCCGCGGCGCGGTCACCGGAACACGCGCGATCAACCTGCCGGACGGCGGCCTTCTGCGCGTCGGCATGATCGTCATGACCACCCCGGCCGGACGCAATCTGGAGAAGGTCGGCGTAATCCCGGACGTCGTGGCGCCGGACGATTGGCGCGCCGTCCGCGATGGGCGGGACCCGCCGCTGGACGCCGCACTGGCGAACGTGCGCGAGCGGGCGGCCGCTTCAATCGAGGTGTCAGCCGGCGACCGGCCGGACCTTCCCTGACGCTTCACGGGCCCGCTCGCGGGCCTGATCGGTGTCCGCGCCCCGCGCCAGCGCCACGCCCATCCGGCGACGCTCGAAGCTCTCCGGCTTGCCGAACAGGCGCAGGTCGGCGGTCGGCACCGACAAGGCCTCGGCCACACCCTCGAAGGCGATGCCCACCGCGTCCATGCCCCCGTAGATAACCGCGCTGGCGCCCGGCTCACGCTGGCTGACATCCACCGGCAGGCCCAGAATGGCGCGGGCGTGCAGGGCGAACTCGCTCATCGTCTGGGTGGCCAGCGTCACCAGTCCGGTGTCGTGCGGGCGCGGGCTGACTTCCGAGAACCAGACCTGTTCGCCCTTCACGAACAGCTCCACCCCGAAGACGCCCAGACCGCCCAGTACGTCCGTGATCTTGCGTCCGATATCCTGTGCTGAGGCCAGCGCGGCGGCGGTCATCGCCTGCGGCTGCCAGCTCTCGACATAGTCGCCCTTCACCTGCCGGTGGCCGATGGGCGCGCAGAAGTCTGTGCGGATCGAACCGTCCGCCGCCTTCGAGCGCACGGTCAGCAGGGTGATCTCGAAATCGAAGTCGATCTTGCCCTCGACGATCACCGTCGCCGTCTCGACCCGCCCGCCCGACTGCGCATAGGCCCAGGCGTTGGGGGCGTCCTCGATGGCCTCCACCATCGACTGGCCCTTGCCCGACGACGACATCACCGGCTTTACGAACACCGGCAGGCCGATCTCATGCGCCGCGGCGGCCAATTGGGCGGCCGAGGTGGCGAAGGCATAGGGGCTGGTCGGCAGGCCCAGTTCCTCGGCCGCCAGACGACGGATGCCCTCGCGGTTCATGGTCAGCTGGGTCGCGCGGGCGGTCGGGATCACGGTCGCCATCCCGGCTTCCTCGATCCGCGCCAGCACGTCCGTGGCGATGGCTTCGATCTCCGGCACGATGATGTGCGGGGCCTCGGCCATGATCAGGCCGTTCAGCACCTGCGGATCGGTCATCGGGATGACGTGGCTGCGGTGCGCCACCTGCATCGCCGGGGCGTTCGGATAGCGATCAATCGCGATCACCTCGGCGCCCAGCCGCTGCAGCTCGATGGCGACCTCCTTGCCCAACTCGCCCGAGCCCAGAAGCATCACGCGAATGGCGGAGTCGGAAAGCGGGGTGCCGAGGCGCATGGGGTCAGTCTCCGGTCAGTTGGCGGGCGGCAGGGCGTACAGCCGCCGGAAGGCGTCCAGTGCGGCGCCATGATAGATGGTGGCGTGGCTCTCGGTCGGGCGCGGCTCATAGGTCCAGCTGACGCCCGGCATGGCGAAGTCTCGCAGATTGCCGACCAGAACATCCATCGCCGCCTGCATCTCTCCGCCCTCGTCGCCGATGGTCAGGATCAGGGTGCGCGGGTCGTTCGAGTGGTCGCGCAGATGCGCGCCCGCCTGCCGCGCCAACTGTCCGCCGTCCCACCACAGGCTGGGGCTGACGGCGACCCAGGCGTCGAACATCTGCGGTTCCTTGAGGAAGGTCTCCACGACGAACAGACCGGCCAGCGACTCGCCCATCAGAGCGCTCTCGCCGCTGGTGCGATAGCGCCCCTCGATGAAGGGCAGGACCTCGTCGTTCAGGAACTGGCGGAATCGGGCCGACTGTCCCTGTGTCGGATATTGCGCGATCAGGTCCGCGTCTTCCGTCGGCAGGGCCAGCTCGTTGCGCCGGTCCACGGATGCGACGCCCACCACGATCACGTCGCGCGTCGTGCCGACGATGGTTCCCAATTGGGCGATGCCAGAGATGTGGTGGAAGTCCTGCGCCTGTCCGCCGTCCAGCAGGTACAGCACCGGATAGGTCTGGCCGGACTCCGCATAGCCGGGCGGCAGCCAGACATTGATCTCCCGCGTAGCGCCGTATGTCGCCGAGGGCAGGGCGTACGACTGGCCGATCACAATGGGCGTCGGCTCGACAGTCTGCGCCGCCGCCGGAACAGCGAAAGCCAGGGCAACGACAGCGACGACGATACGGAACATCAGGCGGCCTCTCCGGCGGGCTGGATCAGATCCCAGGCGTTGCCATACAGGTCCTCGAACACCGCCACCACGCCATACGGCTCATGCCTCGGCGTCTCGCGGAAGGTCACCCCCGCCGCAGTCCACGCCGCATGATCCCGCGCGAAGTCCTGGGTCTCCAGAAACAGCCAGACCCGCCCGCCGGCCTGATCGCCGATGCGGGTGACCTGCTCCGGCGTCGTCGCCTTGGCCAGCAGCAGGGCTGTGTCCCCGCCCTTCGGCGTCACTGTCACCCACCGCTTGCCGCCGCCCATGTCGGTGTCGCTGGTCAGGTCGAAACCCAGCTTGCCGACATAGAACGCGATGGCCTCGTCGTAGTCGCGGACCAGCAGGCTGACGGCGCCGAGGCGGCTCATCGGATCAGAGCCGCGACTTGACCGCGTCCACCACCGCTTCAGTGGTGATGCCGAACTTCTCGTACAGCACTTCCGCCGGAGCGGAGGCGCCGAAGCCGGTCATGCCGACGAAGCCGCCGTCCTCGCCGATGAAGCGCTCCCAACCCTGCTGCAGGGCGGCCTCCACGGCGACGCGCACGGTGCCGCGGCCGATGATGCTGTCCTGATAGGCCTTGGGCTGCGCGAAGAAGAGCTCGAAGCAGGGAACCGAGACCACGCGGGTCGGGATGTTGTTGGCCTCCAGACGGTCGGCCGCTTCCAGCGCCAGCGGAACTTCGGTGCCGGTGGCGAACAGGGTGGCCTTGGCCTCGCCCTTGGCGGCGCGCAGTTCATAGGCGCCCTTGGCCGTCAGGTTCTCCGACGAGGCGGTGACGCGCACGGCGGCGGTCTTCTGCCGCGACAGGCACAGCGCCGACGGTGCGTCCTTGGTCTGCAGCGCGACCTTCCAGGCTTCCATCGCCTCGATGGTGTCCGCCGGGCGGAAGACCAGCAGGTTCGGAATGGCGCGCAGGGCGGCCAGATGTTCGACCGGCTGGTGGGTCGGGCCGTCTTCGCCCAGACCGATCGAGTCGTGCGTCAGCACGTGCACCGCGCGCACGCCCATCAGGGCGCCGAGGCGGATCGCCGGACGGCTGTAGTCCGAGAACACCATGAAGGTGCCGCCATACGGGATCACCCCGCCGTGCAGAGCCAGACCGTTCATCGCCGCGGCCATGCCGAACTCGCGGATGCCGTAGTTGATGTAGCGGCCTTCATAGGTCGGGGCGTCGAGGATCGGGGTGTCCTTGACGAAGGTGTTGTTCGAGCCGGTCAGGTCGGCCGAGCCGCCGACCAGTTCCGGGATCGCGGCGAACAGTTCGTCCAGCGCGGCGCCCGACGACTGGCGGGTCGCTTGGGCGGGCTTGGTCTCGACCAGTTCTGCGATCTTCGCGTCCAGCTTGGCGAACGCGCCGTCCGGCAGTTCACCCTTCATGGCGCGGGTGAAGTCGGCGGCCTGTTTCGACTCGCTCAGGCGGGCTTCCCATGCCTTGCGGTCCTTGGCGCCCTTGCGGCCGACCTTGCGCCAGGCCGACAGGACATTTTCCGGCATTTCGAACGGGGCATGATCCCAGCTGAGACCCAGCCGGGTCGCCGCGATCTCGGCCGCGCCCAGCGCCGCGCCGTGGGTCTTGTGGCTGCCTTCCATCGTGGCGGCGCCGCGACCGATCTTGGTCTTGCAGGCGATCAGCGTCGGCTTGTCCTGCTTCGTCGCCCATTGCAGGGCCGACTTCACGGCCTTCATGTCGTGGCCGTCGACGGCCTTGACTGCCCATCCGGCGGCCTTGAACCGCGCCTTCTGGTCCGTGACGTCCGACAGGGAGACCTTGCCGTCGATGGTGATGTCGTTGTCGTCCCACAGGACGTGCAGCTTGTTCAGCTTCAGACGGCCGGCCAACGCGATGGCCTCCTGCGACACGCCTTCCATCAGGCAGCCGTCACCGGCGATCACCCACGTCCGGTGATCCACCAGATCGGCGCCGTACCTGGCCGCCAGATGACGTTCCGCCAGCGCGAAGCCCACCGAGGTAGCCAGACCCTGACCCAGCGGTCCGGTGGTCACTTCAACACCCGGCATGTGGCCATACTCGGGGTGACCCGCGGTCTTCGAACCCCACTGACGGAAGTTCGACAGCTCTTCCTTGGTCGCGGCCTTGTAGCCGGTCAGGTGCAGCAGGGCGTAGATCAGCATCGAGCCGTGACCGGCCGACAGAATGAAGCGGTCGCGGTCGGCCCAATCGGGGCGGCTCGCGTCGAACTTCAGAAACTTCGAGAAGAGGACCGTCGCCACGTCCGCCATCCCCATCGGCATGCCGGGGTGCCCGCTCTTCGCCTTTTCTACGCCATCCATGGCCAGTACGCGGATCGCGTCCGCCATCTGCTTCGGGGTGGCTTTCGCGGGTACGGCTTTGGCGTCGGTCACTGTGGAGACCTTTCGTCGGAGGCGGAAAAAGGGAGGCGCGCCGCTTTACCCCGACGCGCGCGCGGGTTCTATACGGAATCTGGAGGTTCTGACCGGATGGATGCTGCAACGGCCGCTAAGGATCGTGTCGACAGGGCGCTGGCCCTGCTTGAACGCCGCCTGCTGGACCTGAAAAGCCGCGCCGCGGGCGCCAGCCGCGTGCCCGACGACGACCTGTTCGCGCCCCAGCCGTCCAGCGAGACTGACCGCGCCCGCATTCATGAGCTGGAGTCCGCGGGTCGTGACGCCGCCGAGGCCCTGTCCCGCGCCGCCGATGCGATTCGCGAAACCCTCTCCGAGCAGGAGGGGCGCTGATGGCTACCGTCACCGTCGAAATCAACGGCCGACCCTACGCCGTCGGCTGCGCGGATGGTCAGGAAGACCGCGTGCGCGCTCTTGCGTCCCAGTTTGACGGCCATGTTCGTCAGGTGGCGGGCGAAGTCGGTCACGTCGGGGACCTGCGCCTGTTCCTCATGGCCGGTCTGCTGCTGGCCGACGAATTGCATGAGGCCCGCACCAATGGCGGCGCGGCTCCCGTCGCCGAACCGGCGCCGCCGTCCAATGACGGCGTGGCCGAGGCGCTCAACGCTGTCGCCGCGCGCCTCGAAAAGATCGTCCAGGGTCTGTGACGCCCTGACGCAGCAGCGTTGCGTTGACCCGCAGTCTCTTCTGTCTGATATTTCTGTCATGACAGAAATAACGAAAATTCCTGCGCCATTGGAACGCTTCGTCCTGCACTGGGGCGAGATGGGCGGCTTCTGGGGCGTGAACCGTTCTGTCGCCCAGATCCATGCCTTCCTGATGACGGCTGAGAAGCCGATGACGGCGGAAGACATCGCCGTCGCCTTGGAAATGGCACGGTCCAACGTCTCCAACTCTCTGAAGGAGCTTCTGGCCTGGAACCTGATCCGGCGGGTGCCGGTGCGCGGCGACCGTCGCGATCACTTCGAGGCCGAGGCTGATGTCTGGGAGGTCGCCTCCCGCATCGCCGCCGGTCGCAAGGCCAAGGAGATCGATCCCGCTCTGGAGACGCTGCGCGCCTGTGTCGCCGAGGCCGAGACGGACCCAACGGTTCATCCGGTCGCGCTGAAGCGGCTCAAGGAAATGCTCGAGTTCACCGAGACCATCGACCGCTGGTACGGCCAGATCACCACCGTGGCTCGGCCCAAGCTGATGGCGCTGCTGAAACTGGGGGCGCGCATCGCCGCCCTCATTCCCGGCGGCAAGTAGGACAGGAAAGGGGAGGGGACGATGGGGGCCGTCGCTGCGATCACGACCACGGAGCATGCGGTTCAGGTGGAACTCGCAGATCTCCGCTTCCGCGCCCTGCTCCCCGCCGCCGAATGGGCGGCCCTGCCGCTTGCCGTGCGCCGTCGCTTCAGCAAGCGCATGAGCCCCGGCGCCACCGTCGTCTATCGGGGCGAGGTCGCCCATGTTCATGTCAGCCTCATGGGCCGTCTGCTGGCGCAGGCTTGCCGCCTGATCGGTGCGCCCCTGCCGCTGGTCTTCCATCCGGGCGTCAGCGTCGTCACCGTCACCGAAGACGCCGTCGGACAGGGGCAGGTCTGGAGCCGCATGTACGTCCGCAAGGACGGCTTCCCGCAGGTGATCCACAGCGCCAAGCGCTTCGCCGGCCCGACCGGGCTTGAGGAACACGTCGGCGCCGGCGTCGGCATGGCCCTGAGCGTCGCCGCCGAAGACGGCGCGCTCGTCTTCCGCAGCGCCTTCTACTTCGCGACCGTGCTGGGCCTGCGCGTGCGCGTGCCGCGCTGGACGGAGCCTGGCGCCCTGACCATCACCCATCGCGATCTGGGGCAGGGCCGTTTCGCCTTCACCCTCGCGCTGGACCATCCGTGGCTTGGCCGCCTGCTCGGTCAGGACGCGATTTTCCGGGATCCCCCGGCTGACGAAGCCTGAAATGACCGACCTGCTCTGGACCCTCGTGGCGCTCCAGATCGCCATGGGCGCTTTCGACACCCTGTTTCACCACGAACTGACCGAGCGACTGGCGTGGAAGCCGTCGCAGAAGTCCGAGCTTCGCCTGCACGGCGTGCGCAACCTCATCTACGCCGCGCTTTTCCTGCTTATCGGCTGGGCCGAGCCGAAGGGCGCGCTCGCCGTGGCGGTCCTGATCCTGCTGGTGGTCGAGGTGGCCATCACCCTGACTGACTTTGTCGAGGAGGACCGCACCCGCCGCCTTCCGGCTTCCGAGCGTGTCACCCACACCCTGCTGGCGCTGAACTACGGGGCCATCCTGACCCTGCTGGTCCCGCTGCTGGTCGGCTGGATCAGCGCGCCGACGGGCTTGACGGGGGTGTCCCATGGTCTGTGGAGCCTGATGATGACCGCGGCCGCCATCGGCGTCGCCGTCTTCGGCCTTCGTGATCTGGCCGCGAGCAACCGCTCTGAGCGGCTTGTCCAGCCCGATCCCGCCGCCATGGGGCGTGAGCTGCCCGGCCGCCGTCGCGTGCTGGTCACCGGCGCCACGGGCTTCATCGGCCGCCGCCTCATCGCCGCCCTGACCGGCGCCGGGCATGAGGTCATCGCCCTCGTCCGCAATCCGAAGGCCGCTGACCTCTCCGCGCCGATCACCGTCGTCACCGACCTGCGCCAGATCGCCGACGACGCCCGCATTGACGCCGTCATCAATCTGGCCGGCGAGCCGATCAGCGACAGCCCGTGGACCCTGAACAAGCGTCGCCGCATCCTGCGGTCCCGTTTGAAGATGACCCGCGACGTCCGCCGTCTGATCGCCCGCCTGCGCGTCCGGCCCGAGGTGCTGGTCAGCGGCTCCGCCATCGGCTGGTACGGCCTGCATCAGGACCAGACGCTGGATGAGACCGGTCCCGCCAACCCCTGCTTCAGCCACCGCCTGTGCCATGCATGGGAGCAGGCCGCCCTGCGGACAGAAGCCCTCGGTGTTCGCGTCGTCACCGTCCGGATTGGTCTGGTTCTCGGCGCTGACGGCGGGATGCTGTCGAAACTGCTGACCCCGTTCGAGTTCGGCGTCGGCGGGCCGATGGGCTCGGGGCGTCAGTGGATGTCATGGATCGCGCTGGACGACTGCGTGCGTCTGATCCTCCATGCCGTGGCCGAGCCTCGCGTCATCGGCCCCGTGAACGCTGTGGCGCCCAACCCCGTCACCAATCGCGATCTCAGCCGCGCGCTGGGCCGCGCCCTGAACCGACCGGCCTTGCTGGCCGCGCCCGCCGCGCCCCTGCGCCTCGCCTTCGGGGATTTCGCCGAGGAACTTCTGCTCGGGGGACAGCGCGTCCTGCCGGGACAGGCGCTGGCTACCGGCTTCCGCTTCCGTCACCCGGAGGTCGAGGATGCCCTGCGCGCCATTGTCGGCGCCCGCCCGCGTCCCGCCACTGGCGCGAAGGGCGGCAAGCGACTATCTTGCCTCACGGCGGGTCATGCTGTGGCTCACGTCGAAGGCAACATATCCTCGCGGCCTTAATTCACTCGAAGGGATCTGCCCCTGTCCGACCTCGTGGGGTTGGGCACGCGGAGCCCACCTGGCTACCCAGGCTCGAGAGGATTTAAACCGTCCTTCACGGCTCTCACGGCGCCGCCACCCCTTCCTTCTTGGTGCGCTAACGCTCGCGACGCGGTCGCTCGCTGCTTGAGCGCGATCCCGGTTCTTCCCCCTTTGGGGAGGGGATCATCCGTAGCCGCAAGCGAA
Organism: Brevundimonas sp. FG8; assembly: GCF_057808845.1. Classification (NCBI taxonomy): domain Bacteria; kingdom Pseudomonadati; phylum Pseudomonadota; class Alphaproteobacteria; order Caulobacterales; family Caulobacteraceae; genus Brevundimonas; species Brevundimonas sp. FG8. Next base: position 439,046 of record NZ_JBMDIU010000001.1, read on the forward strand.
GGATGGTGGAGGGGCGCCGGATGCGATACGCGATCCTCATGACGGACAAGAGCCAGCTTCGCTCGGATATGCGCGCCCTGCGCAAGCGGCTGGCCGGGCTCGATCCTCAGGCCGCAGACCGCGCCGCTGCCCACGCCGACGCCCTCCCGCCCGGTGATCCGGTCGCTGTCTATCGCGCCATCGGCTCCGAACTCGACACCGGCGCCCTGTCGCTGGCCCTGATCCATCAGGGTCGGGCCCTCTGCCTGCCGGTGGTGCTTCAGCCCGACGCCGCCATGATCTTCCGACTCTGGTCGCCGGGCGAACCGCTGGAGCCGGATGCAGCCGGAGTTCCCGCGCCCCTTCCGTTGGCGCAGGCTGTGATCCCCCACCTGATCCTTACGCCCCTGCTGGCCTTCGACGGTCAGGGTGGCCGATTGGGGCAAGGGGGCGGCTACTACGACCGCACCTTCGCCGCCCTTCCGGACGCCATCCGCATCGGCTTCGCCTACGCCGGACAGCAGGTCGAGGATCTCCCGATTGATGGGCACGACATACGCCTGCATGGCGTTCTGACCGAGGTCGGCTATACCGCCGCCCGAAAGGTACTCTGAAACATGCGTCTCGCCTTCTTCGGTGATGTGGTCGGCAAGTCCGGCCGCGATGGTCTGTCCGACCATCTGCCCGCGCTCAAGCGCGACCTGAAGCTCGACTTCGTGGTGGTCAACGCCGAGAACGCCGCGGGTGGTTTCGGCATCACCGAGCACACCGCCAACGAGCTGTTCATGGCCGGCGCCGACTGCCTGACGCTGGGCAATCACAGCTGGGACCAGCGCGAGGCCCTGACCTACATCGTGCGCGAGCCGCGCCTGATCCGTCCGCTTAACTATCCGCGCCTGATGGACGCCCCGGGCGCCGGGGCCAACCTGTTCGAGACCCAGTCGGGGCGCACCATCCTCGTCATGAACGTGCTGGGCCGCGTCCACATGGATCCGATGGACGACCCGTTCAGCGCGGTCGAAAAGGAACTGGCCGCCTGTCCCATGGGCATGGCCGCCGACGCCATCATCGTCGACATCCACGCCGAGGCGACTTCCGAGAAGATGGCCATGGGCCATTTCTGCGACGGCCGCGCCTCGCTGGTGGTGGGCACCCACACCCACGTCCCGACCGCCGACTGCCAGATCCTGCCGGGCGGTACGGCCTACCAGACCGACGCCGGCGGCTGCTGCGACTACGACTCGGTCATCGGCAACGAGAAGGAGGAGCCGCTGCGGCGCTTCACCACCCGTCTGTCGGGCGGCCGCTACACCCCGGCCCACGGCCCGGCGACCATCTGCGGCGTCTATGTCGAGACGGATGATCGCACGGGCCTCGCCACCCGCGTTGAGCCCCTGCGCGTCGGCGGACGCCTCAGCCAGGCGATCCCGGTCGTCTGACGGACGGTTACTCGCCCGCCGGCTTCCAGGCCCGCATCTCCGTTATTTCGCGGGTCTGGGCGTCCTTGACCGCCTGCGCCATGCGACGGATTTCGGGGTCGGTGGATTGGGCCAAAGCCACATCGGCCATGGCCACCGCGCCGCGATGGTGTTCGATCATCTTGGCGATATAGGTCTCATCGACCGTCTGGCCTGAGGCGGAGGCCATCTTGTCGTGCATGGATCGCTCTGCTCGACGGAATGCGGCGTCGCCTTGCGTTGGACGACCTTCCCATCCCGGCCCTGCGGTCTCGGTTTCGGCGGCTTTCGACACCTGGCCATCCTCCACCGTGGCCGAATGGTTGACCGCCGCCGTCTCTCGCAGGGCCTGCTCCACCGGATCGCCGCCGCCCTCGCAGGCGGCCAGCATCACCAGAGCGGCAAGACCCGGCGCGGCGCGCATCAGCCGTTCATCCAGTTCGGCATCCAGCTCTCGTGCATCTCGCGCAGGTGCGAGACCGGCAGGCGGAACAGTTCGCCCTTCGGCCCCGACGAGGCGAAGTCCGAGCCCTTCACCATGCCGACGACCGAGGCATGCAACCCGGCTTCATGGGCCTTGGCGATCAGGGCGTTGGCGTCGGTGACGGCCACCAGATAGCGGGCCTGGTCCTCGCCGAACAGGAAGGCGTGGGCGTGCGCCGCGCTCGAGGCGTTCAGCTCGACCCCGACATCCGACGCCAGCGCGATGTCCGCCGCCGCGCCGATCAGTCCGCCGTCCGACAGGTCGTGCACGACCGTCAGTTCGCCGCTCTCGATCAGGCCACGCACGAAGTCGCCCGTATTGCGTTCCAGCTTCAGGTCCACCGGCGGCGGCGCGCCGTCCTCGCGGCCCAGCACTTCGCGCAGGTAAATGGACGCGCCCAGCTCGCCGCGGGTCTCGCCGATCAGCACCAGCGTATCGCCCTCGACCGCGCCGCCGAAGCCGGTGACGGTGTCATAGTTGGGCAGCAGGCCGACCGCGCCGACCGTCGGGGTCGGCGGAATGGCGACGCCGTTGGTCTCGTTGTAGAGGCTGACGTTCCCCGACACGACCGGGAAGTCCAGCTCGCGGCAGGCCTCGGCCATGCCGTCGATGGCCCGCACGATCTGGCCCATGATCTCGGGGCGCTGCGGGTTGCCGAAGTTCAGGTTGTCGGTGATGGCGATCGGGCGCGACCCCACGGCGGTCAGGTTGCGCCAGGCCTCGGCCACGCACTGCTTGCCGCCTTCATAGGGATCGGCCTGCACATAGCGCGGGGTGCAGTCGCTGGTGACGGCCAGACCCTTGTCCGTGCCATGCACCCGAACCACGCCCGCGTCGGCGCCGGTGGCCGAGTCGTGCAGGGTGTCCGCCATCACGTGACGGTCGTATTGCTCCCAGATCCAGCGCTTGGACGCCATATCCGGGCAGGTCAGGACGTTCAGCACCGCGTCAGTCCAGTTCTCCGGCGCGGGCACGTCCTTCGGATCGAGGCGCGGCTGCAGGTCCGGCTGCACCCACGGACGGTCGTACAGAGGCGCGTCGTCGAACAGCGGGGCCAGCGGCACGTCGCAGACCACTTCGCCGTGATGCTTCAGCACCAGACGGCCGGTGTCGGTGGTCACGCCGATCACGGCGGCGTCCAGACCCCACTTCTCGAAGATGCGATAGCCGTCTTCCTCGCGGCCCGGCTTCAGAACCGCCAGCATCCGCTCCTGCGATTCCGACAGCATCATCTCATAGGCGGACATGCCCTCTTCGCGCTGGGGCACGGCGTCCATGTTCAGCTCGATGCCGACGCCGCCCTTGCCGGCCATCTCGACCGACGACGAGGTCAGGCCCGCGGCGCCCATGTCCTGGATGGCGGCGACAGCGCCCGAGGCCATCAGCTCCAGCGTGGCCTCGATCAGCAGCTTCTCGGCGAACGGGTCGCCGACCTGCACGGTCGGGCGCTTCGATTCCGACTCATCGTCGAACTCCGCCGACGACATGGTTGCGCCGTGGATGCCGTCACGGCCGGTCTTCGAACCGAAGTAAACCACCGACAGGCCCGCCGAGGGCGCGGCCGAGTAGAAGATGGCGTCCGACTTCGCCAGACCCACGCACATGGCGTTGACCAGGATGTTGCCGTTGTAGCCGGCGTGGAAATTCGTCTCGCCCGCCACGGTCGGCACGCCGACGCAGTTGCCGTAGCCGCCGATGCCCGAGACGACGCCCGAGACCAGACGCTTGGTCTTCTCATGCCCCACGTCGCCGAAGCGCAGGGCGTTCAGCAGGGCCACCGGGCGCGCGCCCATGGTGAAGACGTCGCGCATGATGCCGCCCACGCCCGTCGCCGCGCCCTGATAGGGCTCGATGTAGGACGGGTGGTTGTGGCTCTCCATCTTGAAGATGCAGGCGTCGCCGTCATCGATGTCGATGACCCCGGCGTTCTCGCCCGGGCCGCAGATCACCCGCGGTCCCTTGGTGGGGAACTTGCCCAGATGAATCTTCGAGGATTTGTACGAGCAGTGCTCGGACCACATCACCGAGAAGACGCCCAGTTCGACATGGTTGGGCTCGCGGCCCAGCCGGTCGAGGACGACCTGATATTCGTTCGGGGCCAGGCCGTATTCGGCGGCCAGCTCGGCCATGGTCTTTTCAGGAGCGCTCATGGCCCGGCCTTCTAGCGACAGAAGGCCGTCCTGTCAGCCTTGGACGCAACAACATCGGCGCTGTGCGCCCTACAGCCGCTCCGGATCCATCCGCTCGACCGACGGAGCCAGTCGGAAGGTCAGGATCACCGCCCCGACCAGAGTCAGTCCGGAGGCCAGAACAGCCCCCGTCGCCAGCACCGGATTACGGTCCATCTCCGCCACGAACACCGCCAGCAGCCCCCAGGCGATCGGCAGGGCGAAGGCGGGCGTCCGCAGCACCCAGGTCACCGCCAGCGCCTTCAGCGTGACCAGCAGCACGGCGGTCAGCGCCCAGACCGTCGGAGACAGGACGGCCGGCAGGTCGCCGTTCCCGGTCAGCACGGTCAGCAGGTTTACCGGCGCCGCGATCCCCAGCCAACCGGCCAGCAGGGCCAGCGGCCAGACCACCATCCAACGCTCCCGCGAGGCGCGGGGCAGGACCCGGATCGCCCGGGCGTTCATGAGCAGCGGAATCAGCAACACCAGCAGCGAGCCGAAGATCAGCAGGATGGTGCCCAGCTCCCAATCGAACGCCGCCGCCACGATCCACAAGCCGATGCCGAGGAAGGCGAGGGCGGACGGCCAGCCCAGTCGCGTCAGAAGTTCGCTCTCGCCCGTCGCGGGCAACACCTGCCGCACCGCATAGATCAGCAGGCCCAGATAGATGACGCCCCATATGGCGAAGGCGTAGCCCGCCACCTTAAGCGTCGCGTCGCTGTCCGCCGCGAACGCCTCGGCCGTTTGCCCAAGGCCGAAGCCCATCTGCACCTGCGCCACCACCACAGCGAAGATCGCGCTGGCCAGTACGATCAGACGCCGTGTCATCTGGGCGGGGGTAGGGCGGACGATGGATGACATGGGCGCTCCGGACGTGACTTTCCCTGATCTACGTCCGGCGCAGCGCTTTGGTTCACCGGAACCCTCTCGCGCGTCTGCGGTTCAGCCCTCGCACAACCGGAGACGACCGATGACCGAAGAGACGCCCCGTTTCGAAACCGACTTCGTTGAAGCCGACCGCGCCCGGGAACAGGGCCTGGGTCTGGGCGAACGTGAACTGAAGGCCCAACGCGACGCGGGGGGCATCGCCACGCCGGACGTCGATGAGGATGATGAGCCCGGCGATCCGGTTGTCCGCAACATCAACGACGACCTGGGCGGCTGATCGCCCCTTCGCTCAGCGCTTCTCGCGCGCCGGATTGCCCATGACGGTCACGCCGGGCGGCACGTCGCGTGTCACCACCGATCCCGCGCCGATGACCGCGTCATCCCCGATGGTGACGCCGGGCAGGATGATCGCGCCGCCGCCGATCCACACATTGCGCCCGATGGATACGGCCCGACCGAACTCCAGCCCCCGCGCCCGCTCCTCGGGATCGCGCGGATGGTCGGCGGTCAGGATCTGCACGCCCGGCCCGATCTGCGTCAGGTCGCCGATATCGACCTCGCACACATCCAGAATCACGCAGTTGAAGTTCAGGAAGACGTTCCGACCCAGCCGGATATTGTAGCCGTAGTCACAGTGGAACGGCGGGCGGATCACCACGCCCTCGCCGATCTCGCCCAGCTTCTGGCGCAGCAGATCGCGCCGCTCGGCGGGCGTCGAGGCCAGTGAGGCGTTGTAGCGCGCCATCCAGTGCTTGGCGGCGGTCTGGTCGTCCTGAAGCTCGGGGTCGCCCGGATTGTAGGGCTGGCCCGAAATCATCTTCTGCCGTTCGCTGATGAACATGCCGCTCCCCCGATCCTCTCCACGGGAAACCGCACGGTCCGCGGTGTCGGGTCAAGCCCGGCGACAGGTTCAGGCGGCGGCGTAGACGCTCTGGAACAGGATCGCGCCGTCGGCGGAGCCCAGTTCGGCTTCGAAGGCGCGGTCCGGGTGGGGCATCATGCCCAGCACGTTTCCGCGCGCGTTCTGGATGCCGGCGATGTCGGCGACCGAGCCGTTGGGGTTGTCGACGTAGCGGAAGACCACCTGGCCCTCGCCCTCGATCCGCTTCAGGGTCTCTTCGTCGGCGAAGTAGTTTCCGTCGCCGTTGCCCTGGGTCATCACGACTTCGCGCTGGCCCTGATAACCCGAGGTGAAGCGGGTCTGGCCATTGGCGACGGTCAGGCTGATCGGCTTGCAGACGTATTTGAGGCCCGAGTTGCGCAGCAGGGCGCCCGGCAGCAGTCCGGCCTCGCACAGGATCTGGAAGCCGTTGCAGATGCCGACCACGGCCACGCCGTCGTCAGCGGCCTTCTTCACCGCCTGCATGATCGGGGCCTGCGCCGCCATCGCGCCACAGCGCAGATAGTCGCCGTAGGAAAAGCCGCCCGGCAGGACGATCAGGTCCAGACCCTTGGGCAGCTCGGTCTCGCCGTGCCACACCATCTGCACCTGTTCGCCGGTGGAGCGTTCGACGGCGACCTTGCAGTCGCGGTCGCAGTTGGAACCGGGGAAGACGATGACGGCTGCGCTCATGGCGCGGGCGTTTAGCAGGGTTCGAACGAAATGTCAGTGCGCGGGTTCGATTGGCGTGGAACGGCGAAACTGTTCCATCTCGAGGCGCATCGCCGTGGCCTCAAGTTTGAGGTCTTTCACTTTCTCGAGCAGATCGTCCAGGTCCGAGCGGATGGCGACGGCCAACTCGTAGATCATTTCGTTGGTAACCTCGGTCATGGACCGAGGATATCCGGAACTGCGGTCAGGCTCCAGCGACCGTCCGCTTTCCGTCCAGCCACGCCCAGACCCAGATCGCCAGTCCGCCCAGCGTCAGGCCCACGGCGACCCATCCGGTCGAGGCCCAGCCGAAGCCGGCGGCGACAGCCGCACCCGCCAGCAGCGGCCCCAGCGCATTGGCCGTGTTGAACGCCGAGTGGTTGAGCGCCGCCGCGAGGGTCTGCGCCTCACCGGCGACGTCCATCAGTCGAGTCTGCAGGATCGAACCCAGCCCGCCGCCGACGCCGATGAACAGCACGACCACCAGCATCGACCACAGGTGCTGCGACGCCAACGGATACAGGGCCAGCGAGATCGCGCTCCAGATCAGTACGCCCGCCGCCGCCTTGAAACCGAACCGATCTCCGGCCCAGGCGCACAGCAGATTGCCGCTGAACATCCCGATGCCGAAGACCGCGAACACCCACGGCAGAATCTCGGGACCGACCCGGGTCACCTCACGCAGCACCGAGGCCAAGTAGGCGTAGACCGCGAACATCCCGCCGAAGCCGATGGCGCTCACGCCCAGCGTCAGCCACACCTGCCGGTTCTTCAGCGCCTTGAGTTCCCGCAGGGGGCTGGCGTTCGGGTGGGCCGGATCGCGCGGCGCGAACAACGCCACCATCGTCATGGTCAACACCGCCAGCGCGCCGACGATGCCGAACGTCCAGCGCCAGCCGTGCGCCTGACTGACCAGATTGACCACCGGCACGCCCAGCACCGTCGCGATGGTCAGTCCCATCAGGATGGTCGACACCGCTCGCGTCCGGAACTTCAGCGGCACCGCCGAGGCCGCGACCAGCGCCGCCACCCCGAAATAGGCCCCGTGCGGCAGCCCGCTCAGGAAGCGGAACACCAGCATGGTCTCGAAATTCGGCGACAGGGCGCTCAGGGTGTTGGCCACCGCGAACAGGGCCATCAGTCCGATCAGCAGGATCCAGCGCGGCAGCCGCGCCCCGAACGCCGCCAGGATCGGCGCCCCGACCACGACCCCCGCCGCATAGGCGCTGATCGCGTGGCCGGCCGTCGGCTCATCGACGCCCAGCCCGCGGGCGAAGTCCGGCAGCACGCTCATCGCCGCGAACTCGGTGACGCCGATGGCGAAGCCGCCCATGCCCAGCGCCGTCAGCAGCAGGGCGACAGCGCCCGACTTCAGGGTCTTCGGCGCCCCCTCCGGATCGGACTCGAGACTGGCGGAGGCGTCGACGGGCGTCATGAAGGATTACTCGGGGGAACAATGTTGCGCTGCAACATGGGGCCTTGTCCCTGAGGATCAACCGCCATCGCGGCGATTGCCGATTTTCCGGTGCAGGCGATGACGAAACGCCGCTCAGCCCCGTGCCGCGCGCGCCGCCGCCACCATGTTCCGCAAGGCGGCTTCGGTCTCCGGCCAATTGCGCGTCTTCAGGCCGCAATCCGGGTTCACCCAAAGCCGTTCCGCCGGCAGCCTGCCCTTCGCCGCAACCAGCAGGGCGGTCATCTCTTCGACGGATGGCACGCGCGGCGAGTGGATGTCATAGACTCCCGGTCCGATCTCGGCCGGGTATTTGTAGTCCTTGAAGGCGTCCAACAGCTCCATCTGCGAGCGCGAGGTCTCGATGGAGATCACATCGGCGTCCAGCGCGCCGATGCTGGCGATGATGTCGTTGAACTCGGAATAACACATGTGGGTGTGGATCTGGGTCTCGTCCCGCACGCCCGAGGCCGTGATGCGGAAGCACTCCACCGCCCAGTCCAGATAGGCCTGCCAGTCCCGGCGACGCAGCGGCAGGCCTTCGCGCAGGGCGGCCTCGTCGATCTGGATGATCGGCGCCCCCGCGGCCTCCAGATCGACGACCTCGTCCCGGATGGCGAAGGCGATCTGGCGACAGGTCTCGCTTCGCGGCTGATCGTCCCGCACGAACGACCAGTTCAGGATCGTCACCGGCCCGGTCAGCATGCCCTTCATCGGCTTGTCGGTCAGCGATTGGGCATAGCGCCACCACTCAACCGTCATGGGCTTTGGTCGCGACACATCGCCGAAGATGATCGGCGGACGGACGCAGCGGCTGCCATACGACTGCACCCACGCCGCCCTGGTGAAGGCGAAGCCCGCCAGCTGCTCGCCGAAATACTGGACCATATCGTTGCGCTCGAACTCGCCGTGGACCAGCACGTCCAGCCCGATGTCCTCCTGCCGCCTCACCGTCCGAACGGTTTCCTCACGCAGGAACTGTTCGTAGGCGGCGTCAGCCAGAACGCCCTTGCCGTGCTCGGCGCGGGCCTTTCGCACTTCCGGCGTCTGGGGGAAGGAGCCGATGGTTGTCGTGGGAAAGGCGGGCAGGCCCAGCCGCTTCGCCTGCGCCAGACGGCGGATTTCAAAGCCGTTGGCGCGCTGCGCCGGTGCGGCGTCCGCCGTCCGCGCCTTCACCGCCGGGTCTTGGATCAGCACGGAGTTCCGGCGCGAGACGATGGCCGCGTCCGTTGCATCGAGTTCGACTCGCACCGCATCGCGCCCTTCGTTGAGCGCGCGGGCCAGCACCTTGAGTTCGCCCACCTTCTGCACGGCGAAGGCCAGCCAATCGCGCACCTCCGGATCCAGCGTCGTCTCCTGGTCCAGATCGATCGGCGTGTGCAGCAACGAGCAGGACGGCGCCACGATCACCTGACGGCCAGAGCCGACCACCGGCTCGATCCGATCCAGAACGGCGCTCAGGTCCGCCTTCCAGACATTGCGCCCGTCGATGACGCCCAGCGACAGCGCCTGATCGGGTCGCGCCCCCGCGACCACCGCCTCCAACTGCTCCGGCGCCCGGACCAGATCGACGTGCAGACCGTGCGCGGGCAACGACAGGGCCAGTTCGAGATTGTCCTCCAGCCCGCCGAAATAGGTCGTCAGCATCACCCGGATCGGCGGCGTCACATCGCACAGCATCCGGTAGGCGAGGGCGTAGGCCTCGGCCGCGCCCTCTGGCAGGTCAGTGACGAGGCAGGGCTCGTCGATCTGCACCCAGGTCGCCCCCGCGCGCGCCAGCGATCGCAGCACCTCGGCATAGACCGGCAGCAGTCTCGGCAGCAGCGAGAGGACGTCGAAGTCGCCGCCTTTCGCCTTGCCCAGCAGCAGATAGCTGACCGGCCCCAGCAGCACCGGCCGGGTCTCGACCCCCTGTTCCTTGGCCTCCAGATACTCGTGCAGCGCCTTGGTCGAGGCGAGGCGGAAGGTCTGGTCCGCCGTGAACTCCGGCACGATGAAGTGGTAGTTGGTGTCGAACCACTTGGTCATCTCGGCCGCCGGCGCGTCCTGCGCGCCATGCCCGGAGACTTGCGCGTGGCCGTGCTCGCACCGGTCCCCCTGCGCCCCCCGCGCCATGGCGAAATAGGTGTCCAGATCGACCCGGTCATCCGACCAGCCGTAGATCGCGGGCACGGCCCCGACCATGGCGGTGGTGTCCAGCACATGGTCGTACAGCGAGAAGTCGTTCGACGGGATCAGGTCCGCGCCCAGCTCACGCTGGCGGGCCCAGGCCTGACCGCGCAGGTCGGCGGCGGCGGCGAACAATGCCTTGGCGTCGAGCCTGCCGGCCCAGTGGGCTTCAAGCGCGGTCTTCAGCTCGCGCTTCGGGCCGATGCGGGGAAAGCCGAGGGTGGCGACCTGGACGGGGAGGCGGGCGGTCATGGGGCGAAACCTTTGCTGTTGGCAGGGCTTCGGACAGGGACGCGCGAACGCTCACGCGGGCATCGGATCCGGCGGCGCACTTGCGGCCTGACCGGACACCCCGCCGGAGGACGTTATCTGTCGGGGCAGGTCTCCTGGCTCACGGGTCACGGCTTCGGGCCCGGCCTTCCCGGAGGCGAACCCCCAGTGACACGAGATGGACCCTCGGCTCGCCGCTTACAGTTGCGGGGGCAGCGCCGGATTTGACGCGAAATGCGTCTCACCGGCTTCCCTCTTAGCTCCGCGCGACCCGAAAGCCGCGCGCAGAACCACGATGCCCGCATAGAGCGGGCATCCTCCGGCGAAGTCAAGAAACATATAAAGACATGCTTATATGTTTATGGGATTGGCTTGGGGTCAGCCTTGGCCGGTGTTTTCGTAGGTGGCGGTGATCGTCGCCTTGGCCAGCGTATGGAAATGCAGGTTGAAGCCGAAGACGGCGCCCGAATTGTCCGGGGTGACGTCCAGCTTGTCGGTGTCCACGGCGAAGACGGTGAAGATGTAGCGGTGCGGGCCGTGACCGGGAGGCGGGGCGGCGCCGCCGAAGCCTGCGGGGCCGTAGTCCGTGCGCCCCTCGACCGATCCGGCGGGCAGATCGGCGGACGAGGCGCCGGTCTTAAGCTCGGTCACATCGGCGGGAATGTTGGCCACGGTCCAGTGCCAGAAGCCCGAGCCCGTGGGGGCGTCAGGGTCGTAGCAGGTGACGGCGTAGCTCTTCGTGCCCTCGGGGGCGCCCGACCATGACAGATGCGGCGAGGTATTGCCCTTCGCCTGAACCTGCGCGTCCGGCAGCACGCCGCCGTCGGTGATGTCGTTGGAAGTCAGGGTGAAGGTCATGGGCCGCTCCGCAAAAGGACTGCGGACCTCATAACGCGCGCGGGGCGGCCCCGTCACCCGTGGAGCGGGGCTTAGTGCCCCTGCTCGTGCGCGGCGGTGGTGAAGGCGCTGTCGTCCATCAGTCCACCGGCGAGGGCTGCGGCGAAGATCACGCAGCCCGCGACGATGAAGAGGATGACCAGAGGCTTCAGGATGCGTTTCACGCGACCTCGATCCGGTAGGATTCGATGACCGTGTTGGCGAGCAGGGTTTCGCACATCTTCTTCGCCTCGACGGCGGGGTCGCCCTCGCCGGCGAAGTCGAACTCGATCAGCTTGCCGACGCGGGCGTTGGAAACGCCGCCCCAGCCCAGACCGTTCAGCGCGCCTTCAACGGCCTTGCCCTGAACGTCCAGAACGCCCGGCTTCAGGAAGACGTGAACCTTGACCTTGGCCATCAGTGCAGCCCTCCCTGAATGACCGTGGGCATGCCCTTCATGATGCCCAGGCGGCGCGCCACTTCGGTGTAGCTTTCGATGACATTGCCCAGATCGCGGCGGAAGCGATCCTTGTCCAGCTTCTCGCCGGTGTTCACGTCCCACAGGCGGCAGCTGTCCGGGCTGATCTCGTCGGCCAGGATCACGCGGGCGAAGTCATTCTCCCAGATGCGGCCGAACTCGATCTTGAAGTCCACCAGCTGGATGCCGACGGCGCCGAACATGCCCGACAGATAGTCGTTCACGCGCACGGTCATGGCCAGAATGTCGTCCAGCTCCTGGGTTGAGGCCCAGTTGAAGGCGGTGATGTGCTCTTCGGTCACCATCGGATCGTTGAGCTCGTCCTTCTTCAGGTAGAACTCGATGATCGAACGGGGCAGGGGCGTGCCTTCCTCGATGCCGAGGCGCTTGCTCATCGAACCGGCCACCACGTTGCGGCAGACGACTTCCAGCGGAATGATCTCGACTTCGCGGATCAGCTGTTCACGCAGGTTCAGACGTTTGATGAAGTGGTTGGTCACGCCGATGCCGTTCAGGCGCGACATGATGAATTCGCTGATCTGGTTGTTGATGACGCCCTTGCCCTCGAGCTGGGCCTTCTTCTCGCCGTTGAAGGCAGTGGCGTCGTCCTTGAAGTACTGGATCAGGGTGCCGGGCTCGGGTCCTTCGTACAGGATCTTGGCCTTGCCCTCGTAGAGCTTCTTGCGCTTGACGTTCATGGGTCTCGTCCGGGCGGGGCCACGCCGGAAACAAAAAACGCGCAGCCAGCGCGTAGGTCTGGTCAGCGCGATCCGGAATCGGGCGGGCGGGTAAATCGTCGCGGTCTCCTTAGCGGAACCCGCCCCGTGATACAAACGGCGCAGCGGATGACACCGATGGGGGACAAGCCGCCGCAACCTGTTGGTTCCGGTTGCGTTCGCCCCCGGTGCGGATATAGAGCAGCGCAACGCGGCCACCCCCCGGTCGTTTGAGGAGCCTGCAGACGCCCATGACCACCTTTGACGATCGCGAAAAGGGCTTCGAGGCCAAGTTCGCCCTCGATGAGGAGCAGGAGTTCAAGGCGACCGCCCGGCGCAACAAGCTGCTGGGTCTGTGGGCCGCCGAGAAGATGGGCCTGAGCACCGAGAGCGCCGACCAGTACGCCGCCGCCGTCGTGCGCGCCGACTTCGAGCAGCCCGGCGAGGAAGACGTCTTCCGCAAGATCGCCCAGGACTTCGAAGGTTCGGGTCTGGTCGTCTCGGAAGGCGAGATCCGTCGCAAGATGGACGAACTGTCCTCCGTCGCCCGCGAGCAGATCCGCAACGGCGAATAGGCGCTTACGGATCGTCCGACAAAAAAGGCCGCCTCGGCAGAGGCGGCCTTTCTCGTTTCTGGCGTGGATTTCGGCCTAGTTCGGCATCACCACGGTGTCGATCGCGTGGATAACGCCGTTGGAGGCTGCGATGTCTGTCTGGGTGACGGTCGAGACATTGCCGGCCTCATCCGTCAGGGTCACGGAGCCGCCGGCGCCGACGCGGGCGGTCAGCGTGCCGCCTTCAACGGTGGTCAGGGTCGCCGTGCCGTTGCCCGCCTGGATTTGCTGCGTCAGGGTCGCGGCATCCACCCGGCCCGGGACCACGTGGTAGGTCAGGATCTTGGTCAGCTCAGCCTTGCCGGCGGGCGCCAGCAGCCCCTCGAGGGTCGCGGCCGGGACCTTGGCGAACGCGGCGTTCGTGGGGGCGAACACGGTGAACGGGCCAGCCCCGTTCAGGGTGCTGACCAGATCAGCGGCCTGGACCGCCGAAACGAGGGTCGAGAAGTCGGGCGCGCCTTGGGCGACGGCGACGATCGTTCCGGCTTCCGTCGTCTGGGCGGGCGCCATGGCGTCGGCGGGGGCGGCTTCGGCCGGCGGCGGGGCTTCTTCGGCATTGCTGCACGCGGCGAGCAGCAGGGTTGAGGCGGCGGCGAGGAGGGCGGCTTGAGCGGTACGCTTCATGGTTCTGTTTCCTTCCTGAGTGACGCACGGGGGGTGGCGTCGTCAGGAATTACGCACGAGGCGGGCCTTCGGATGTGGCTGCGTCAGACCGCCGCGACCCGGGGGCAGGAGAGGGGCGGACTCATGGTCTCCCGGTCGAGGAGGCGACGTAGGGCGCGATCATGGCCCAATGTTCCGCCTTCCATGCAAGCGGTTTCGCCAGCGCCGTGCTGCTCGACGGCAGGTTCAGTCTGACCGGGACGCCGGTGTCCGGCCCCAGCACGCGCGCGCCGCGCTTCGCCGCCGTGGCTCCGTTGAACGCGATGGCTTTCAGGTTCGGCAGGCGGTCGATCAGCCCGGACAGGTCAGCCGCCTCGGCGTTCCGGATCGCCGTGTCGAGACTGCCCTTTCGCTCCGCGCCGGCGATGACGTCCCACAGGCCGATGCCCGCGGCCTTCAGCGCCGTCAGCCGGTCCTCATAGGGCAGGGCGGTCAGGTCCCGCCCGATCACGTCGCCGACCAGCCGCCAGAAGGCGTTGCGCGGATGGCCGTAGTATTGCCCCACGCTCAGCGAAGCGTCGCCGGGCAGGCTGCCGAGGATCAGCAACCGCGTCCCGGCGTCGACGACGGGCGCGAACCCCCGCTTCACCGGATCGGACTCAGAAGGGGTCCTGGATCTGGACGCTCAGGCTGATCGGAATGCTGACCGGGCCGCCGTTGGCCGGCTGGCCGGTGGCGGTGTCGATGAACCGGTACTCACGCGCCAGACAGCGGGCTGCGGTGCGGTGACGGACCGGGTTGTCCTGTCCGGTTTCCAGACGGCACTGGTCCGGCACGCCGTTCCTCACAGTCGCGCAGCTGATCGTGATCCGGCTCGATGCCGTGGCGCGATCCGTCGCCAATGGTCGCATACAGGCATTGAACGGGCGCCCGGACGGCGGCGTCGCCGTCATGCCCGGCGCCAGGACCGCACCGGCGCCCTGCTGCAGGAACAGCGCCAGAAGCAGGGACATCAGCATGGTTTAACCCCCGAAGACGCGCGCGAACACCGTGTCCACGTGCTTGGTGTGATAGCCGAGGTCGAACAGCGCCTCGAGCTGGCTTTCCGGCAGGGTGACACGGGCGTCGGCCTTCAGGAAGTCCAGGAAGCGACCTTCGCCGCGCCACACCTTCATCGCGTTCTCCTGCACGGCGGCATAGGCGTCCTCGCGGCTCACCCCCGCCTGCGTCAGGGCCAGCATCACCCGCTGCGAGTGAACCAGCCCGCCCAGCAGGTCGATGTTCTTCTGCATGTTCTCCGGATAGATGTTCATCCGCTCGACCACGCCCGCCAGACGGTGCAGAGCGAAATCCAGATGGATGGTCGCATCCGGGCCGATGCCGCGCTCGACCGACGAGTGGCTGATATCGCGCTCGTGCCACAGGGCGACGTTCTCCATCGCGGGCACCACCGACGAGCGGACCAGACGGGCCAGACCCGTCAGGTTCTCGGTCAGGATCGGGTTGCGCTTGTGCGGCATCGCCGACGAGCCCTTCTGACCCTTGTCGAAGAACTCTTCGGCCTCCAGCACCTCGGTGCGTTGCAGGTGCC
Organism: Brevundimonas sp. FG8; assembly: GCF_057808845.1. Classification (NCBI taxonomy): domain Bacteria; kingdom Pseudomonadati; phylum Pseudomonadota; class Alphaproteobacteria; order Caulobacterales; family Caulobacteraceae; genus Brevundimonas; species Brevundimonas sp. FG8. Next base: position 454,383 of record NZ_JBMDIU010000001.1, read on the forward strand.
GGACCTCGGTGGCCAGACGCTCGATGGAGCTGGCGACGACGCCCAGCGCCGCGAAGAAGGCGGCGTGGCGGTCGCGCGGGATCACCTGCGTCGAGACCGGCTCGACCTGCAGGCCCATCTGGTCGGCGACATATTGCTCAACCGCCGGATCGACGTTGGCGAAGGTGCCCACGGCGCCCGAGATGGCGCAGGTGGCGATCTCTTCCTTCGCTGTAATCAGACGGCGCTTCGCCCGCTGGAACTCGGCGTGATAGCCGGCCAGCTTCAGACCAAAGGTGATCGGCTCGGCGTGGATGCCGTGGCTGCGGCCGACCTGCGGGGTGAATTTGTGCTCCTTGGCCCGGGTCTCCAGCGCCGCCAGCACCCGGTCCACGCCGTCGATCAGCAGGTCCGCCGAACGTGCCAGTTGCACCGCGAAACAGGTGTCCAGCACGTCCGACGAGGTCATGCCCTGGTGCAGGAAGCGGGCTTCCTCGCCGACGATCTCGGCCACATGAGTCAGGAAGGCGATGACGTCGTGCTTGGTGGTGCGCTCGATTTCGTCGATCCGGTCGGCGTCGAAGACCGCGTCCTTGCCCTTGGCCCAGATGGCCTCGGCGGCGTCCGTCGGGATCACCCCCAGCTCGGCCATCTTCGTGGCGGCGTGCGCCTCGATCTCGAACCAGATTTTGTACTTGGTCTCTTGCGACCAGATAGCGACGGCGTCGGGGCGGGAATAGCGCGTGATCATGGACGGGCCGTGTCGGTCGCAGGGGCTCCGGAGTCAAGCGCCGCCGCCATTTCACCCGGTCAAACCCGGGCAAGTCCCGTCTGTCAGTGTTGCGTTAACCCCACGTTCCAACCCGACCTTAAGACAACGGCGGTATCAACGGAGCCGAAGCAACGCAGACGCGTTTCAAGGTCCGTCATGTCAATGCAAGCGCCTCAACCCGTCGCCCGCCGCCCCAGCCTGCTGGTGTATGCGCTGCTGATCGTGGTGGCTTGCTGCCTTCCGGCGATGCTGCTGGCGGGTCTCTAGCTGCCCGTCGTCTGAACCGACGCGACCTGTACCGGCTCCACCGGAGCCGGGGGCGGCGGCACATAGTCGAGGCTCAGCGGGATCAGGGTCGCCCCCGACGCCACGGCGTCCAGCGTGTTCAGCGGCCGTCCGTTCATGCGCTGATAGATCCAGTAGGCGGCGACCACCTTCTCCACGTAATCACGCGCCTGCGGCACGTCGATCGTCTCGATCAGCAGCAGCGGGTCGGCGTCCGGCCCCAGCTTGCGGACAGCGGCCATCATCGGCCCCGGCCCGGCGTTGTAAGAGGCCGCGACCCGCAGCAGATCGCCGTTGATCTCGGGACGGGCCAGCACCCGGTTTACATAGGCCTGCCCCAGGCGGGCGTTGATCGCTGGATCATACAGCCGGTCCGGCGCGGTCACGAAACCCCGGTCGCCTGACAGCTCGGCCGCCGTCGTCGGCATCACCTGCATCAGCCCATAGGCCCCGGCGCCGGAGCGGGCGCGGGCGTTGAAGCCGGTCTCCTTGCGGGCGATGGCGTAGACCAGCGACCGCTCGATGACGAAGCCGCCGACCGGCTCGATCACCGGCTGGGCGTAGTTGTTGGCGTCCACCCGGCGGGCGTCGGCGTCGGAACCCGTCACCCGCGGACCCAGCGCGCGACCCAGCGCGGCCCACATCGCGCGGGCCCGGTCGCCCACGGCCGAGCGCATGCCGGTGCGCAGCTCATCGCGCGCATCGGTCCGGCGTCCGATTTCGAAGAAGGCCACCGTGCGACGCGCGCGCGGTTCGTTGCGGACGAACTCTTCCAGCTCGTCGGCGTCGACCCCGATGGGCTCGTCGGGAGTGTAGCTGGCCCGTTGCAGGGTCGCGCCATAGGGCGTCGGCCCCATGTTCTCGATGGTCACGTCCTCGCCCAGCTGGCGCAGGGCGATCTGTCCATAGAAGGTGGCGGGCCAGGCGGCGGCGCGACGCAGCAGCGGCTGAACCCGGTCCTGCTGGCTCGACCGGGCGGCCGAACGCGAGGCCCAGAAGGCCGCCCCGGCGCGGATCCAGCCGTCCTCGGTCGGATCATCCAGCACCCGCTCGAAGGCGTTGGCGGCGGCGCCGAACTCGCCTAGCCGGTACTGGGCCAGACCCACGCTCCACCAGTCGCCGATCTCCTGACCGATGACCACGGCTCCGGCCAGATCATCGCGGTTCAGCGCCACCCGGGCGGCCTTCAGCGGATCGCCTTCGGTGTTCTGACCGGCGGCCGAGGCCGCGGCCCAGCTGCGGTTCGAGAACCGGCCCGGGCGACGGGGCTCCGGCGCGCCGTCCGGCCGACGGCGCAGGGCCAGATTGTAGGCCCGGTCGGCGCACGGCAGGTCGGAATACTCCTCCAGCCAGGCGGCCAGTTCCTCGTAGGTGGCGGAATAGTCGGGATGGAACAGGCGCTCGAACTCGACCTGCCCCAGCAGAACGTGATCCTGCGCCGCGCGGGCCGAGGCGCGCGCGGCCTCCAGATCACCCCGGCGCAGGGCATCGAATGCGGTGGTGTAGCTCAGGCGGTCGGCCGGGCTCAGCGCGGACGGCGCGCGGCGGTCATCGTCTGCGGCATGGGCGGTCGCGCCGAAGGCGGCGAGCGCGAAAGCCAGCGTCGGCGCAAGCAAGGCGCGGCGGAAAGAAACAGGCACTGAGGCGGCCCCCCTGAGAGCGGACCCCTGACCGTCTCGTTTCGGTCGGCGTCTCGCTGTTCGTTCGGTCGTCAGGCCAAAAAGGCGCCACGCCTTCGACCCGTGTCAAGTTTTCCGGAATTTTGGGGCGCTTTTGCGTCCCTCAGGTTAACGCCCCTGCGGCGATTCGCCGTTCAGTTCGACGTGTCGTCCAGCCGCGCCGCCAGCGCCAGCACATCGGCCCAGGCCGCCTTCTTCGCCATCGGTGTCCGCAGCAGGAAAGCGGGGTGGAAGGTGGGCAGGGCCGGCGCGGACACATTGCCCTCGGCCAGTCGCCACTCTTTCCAGTTTCCGCGCAGCCGCATGATGCCTTCATCTGTCGACAGCACAGATTTGGCCGCCGCCGCGCCGAGCAGCAGCACGGCCTTCGGCTTCAACAGGAAGAAGGCCCGCTCCAGGAAAGGCGCGCATACGGCCTGTTCAGCCGGGCTCGGCGTCCGGTTGCCCGGCGGACGCCAGAAGACGGTGTTGGTGATGAAGACGCGGTCGGCCAGTCCGGCCTCGGCCAGCATCCGGTCCAGCAACTTGCCCGCCTTGCCGACGAAGGGCAGGCCCTGCGCGTCCTCATCCGCGCCGGGGCCTTCGCCGATGACCATGATCGGCGCCTGCGGATTTCCGCGTGAGAAGACGGACTGTTTCGCCCCCATGTCGCGCAACGGACAGCCGGTGAAGCCCGCGATGGCCTCGCCCAGCGCCTCCAGCGTGTCGGCGTCCGCCGCCAGCCGTCGCGCTTCCGCCGCCGCGTCGCCCGTGACTGGCAGGGCGACAACCGAAGCCGTCGCCTTCGTGACCGCCTTCACCGCCGGGGGAGGGGCCACATGGGTGCGGTCGACCGGGGCGTCCTCGAAGCAGGCGTCGACGCCCGCATCCCGCCAGAAGGCGAGCAGGCTTTCGGCGGCTGCGGAATCGAGGGCTTGAGCGTTCATGTCGGGCCGAACAGGGATAGTCCTTGACCGCCCCCGCGTCACCTTCCGATAAGCGGATCAGGGAAGACCATACGAATAACGAGGATAATCGGGCCATGGCCGAGGAAGCGATCGAGGGCGGGGCGAAGAACGCCTGGCAGGAAGCCGTGATCGACAAGCTGCCGCCCGCCGAGGCGCTGGCGGGTGTCGAGCGCGAGATCATGGAATACGACGTCGTCATCGTCGGCGGCGGCCCCGCCGGTCTGTCGGCGGCCATTCGTCTGAAGCAGCGCGCGGAAAAGGACGGCAAGGACATCTCCGTCGCCGTGCTGGAGAAGTCGGCCGAGATCGGCGGCCACATCCTGTCCGGCGCGGTCATCGACCCCAAGGCGCTGAACGAGCTGTTTCCCGACTGGAAGGAGCGCGGCGCGCCCCTCGAGACCCCGGTGACCAGGGATCGCTTCCTGCTGCTCGGGCCGCAGGCCGACATCCCTCTGCCGATGTTCGCCTTCCCGCCGCTGATGCACAATCACGGCTGCTATATCGCCTCGCTGGGCAACGTCGCCCGCTGGCTGGGCGAGCAGGCCGAGGCGCTGGGCGTCGAGGTTTACCCGGGCATGGCCGCCAGCCACGTCGTCTGGGATGAGCCGACCGGCCGCGTGAAGGGCGTCGTCGCCGGCGTCTTCGGCATCGACCGCGAGGGCAAGCCGACCGGCGAGTTCCAGCCCGGCATCGAACTGCACGGCAAATACGTCTTCATCGCCGAGGGCGTGCGTGGCTCGCTGGCCAAGACCATCATGGCCCGCCACAACCTGTGCGACACGGCCGATCCCCAGAAGTTCGGAATCGGCATCAAGGAACTGTGGCAGGTTCCGGCGGACCAGCACCAGCCCGGTCTGGCCCAGCATTCGACCGGCTGGCCGCTGGACGAGTTCACCGGCGGCGGCAGTTTCCTGTACCATTTCGGCGATCGCTACGTGACCGTCGGCTATGTGGTTCACCTGAACTACAAGAACCCGCACATCTCGCCCTTCGACGAGTTCCAGCGCTTCAAGCACCACCCCTCGATCGCCCGACATCTGGAGGGCGGCACGCGCATCTCCTACGGCGCCCGCGCCATCACCGAGGGCGGCTTCCAGTCGGTGCCGAAGCTGGCCTTCCCGGGCGGCGCCCTGATCGGCTGCTCGGCGGGCTTCGTGAACGTGCCGCGCATCAAGGGCAGCCACAACGCCATGAAGACCGGCATGCTGGCCGCCGACGCCGCCTATGACGCCGTCATGGCCGGTCGCTCGGGCGATGAGCTGGTCGAGTATCAGGCCGCCTATGAGAAGAGCTGGGTCTACAAGGAGCTGAAGCTTGTCCGGAACGCCAAGCCCCTGCTGTCGAAGGTCGGCACCAGCCTCGGCGGCGCGCTTGGCCTGTTCGACATGTGGTTCCAGACCCTGTTCGGCGGCTTCTCCCTCTTCGGCACGATGAAGCACGGCAAGACCGACGCCGCCTCGACCGAACCGGCCGCGAAGCACAAGCCGATCGCCTATCCCAAGCCGGACGGGAAGCTGTCGTTCGACAAGCTGTCGTCGGTGTTCATCTCCAACACCAACCACGCCGAGGACCAGCCCGCTCACCTGAAGCTGCTGGACCCGTCCGTGCCGATCGAGGTCAACCTGCCCAAATACGGGGAACCGGCGCGGCTCTATTGCCCGGCGGGTGTCTATGAGGTGCTGACCGACGAGCAGGGCCAGAACCCCCGCTTCCAGATCAACGCCCAGAACTGCGTCCACTGCAAAACCTGCGACATCAAGGACCCGTCGCAAAACATCGTCTGGACCACGCCTGAAGGCGGCGGCGGCCCCAACTATCCGAACATGTAATCCGGACCATTCCTCCCCGGCGCGGAGCGCGGGGGAGGGGCGCCGTCCGAAGCAGCAGGGCGAAGCAGGGTGGAAGGGGTGCAAAAAGCCGCTCCGGACAAGGACAGGCCTTGTCGTCGCCGCATAAAGCGGGAAGGGTCGCGTCATGCGCTCTTCCTCGCTTCGTGTTCTGCTCTCCGGTTGCGCCCTGCTGGCGCTGACGACTCCTGCCCTGGCGCAGGAGGCTCCCGTTGTTGTGCCCGTTCCGGAAGTCCCCGCCCCGGCCATCACGCCCGAGCGCACGCCCGACCTGCACCCGCCCGCGGTCATCCCCACCGAGGATCCGGTCGCCGAGGCTGAAGCGCCCGCACCGCCCATTCCCGAGGTATGGGAGCCCGTGCCTGTGAACGCACAGGGCGAGTCGGCTTACGGCCTTTATCTGTCCGGCCGCATCGCGGGCTTCCGGGGCGACGGCGCCGCGTCCGCCCGTCTGATGGCGGAAAGTCAGAGCCTGACGCCGGAACAGCCGCTGCTGTGGAACGAGACCTTCCTGACCAGCCTGTTCAACGGCGATCTGGACACGGTCGTCCGCCTGACGCCGGACGTCGCCGGCGTGCCGGAACTGGCGGAGGCGGGGCGTCTCGTCTCCATCGTCCAGTCGGTGAAGCGCGGGGCCGCGGGTGAAGGCTACGCCTCCCTGTCCGGTCAGCCCCTTGGGCAGCCCTTCACCATCATCGGCCAGTTCATCACGCCTTCCTTGGCCGCCGCCGCCGGGGATTGGGAGAGGGCGCTCGAGCCGGTCGAGACCGCGCCCCAGGACCCCACCGGCCTTATCCTGCGTCTGCAACGCGCCCAGCTTCTGGAGATGCGTCGCCGGTATGACGAGGCGGATACGGAGTACAAGGCGCTGGTCGCCATCCCCAACGGCGCCCGGCTGTTCAGTGTTCAGTATGGCGAGTTCCTGGAACGTCGCGGTCGTCGCGACGAGGCGCTGCTCCAGTACCGTGCCTCCCTGACCGGGCCGTCGCCCGATCCCGCCGCGCTGGATGGTCTGGAGCGGACGGCGGCCCGCGGTCGGGCTCCTGCCGCACCGACGCCCGCCGACGGCATCGCCGCCGCGCTCGACTTCTCCTCGCTGATGGCCGGCGAGCGGCAGGATCACAAGCTGACCGCCATTCTCCTGCGTCTGGCCGAAAGCCTGAAACCCTCGGACATGACCGCCCTGCGGCTCGGCCTCGCGCTGGCTGCGGACTCCCAGGAAGAGCCTGCCCGCCAGGCCTTCGGCCGCGTCGGTCAGTCCAACAAGATTCTCTACGCCGGGGCCCAGTACAATATCGGGCTCAGCTATCAGGAGCAGGACAACAACGACGCGGCGCTGGCCGCCTTCACCCGCGCGGACGCCGCTGCGCCCGACCAGACCCGCATCACCCTGGCGCTCGTCGGCCAGTTGATGACCATGAAACGCAACGAAGAAGCGCTGGCGATCCTCAACCGCGCCGACGTGAACACCGCCGATCAGGGCGCTGATGTTCGCTACATGCGCGGCTCGGCGCTGGAAGCCCTCGGGCGCATTGAGGAAGCCGAGAATGAGCTCTGGAGCGCCCTTCAGGCGCATCCGGATAATCCTGTCCTGCTCAACATGCTCGGTTACATCTGGGTCGATACCGGTCGCCGCGTCGATCAGGGCGCCGAGATGATCGCCCGCGCCCACGTCGCGGAACCCGAGAACGGCAACATCCAGGACTCCCTCGGCTGGGCCCAGTATCGGCAGGGCCAGTACGAAACCGCCGTCGGCACGCTCGAGGAAGCCGTCGCCAAGGAGCCGGCCAACGCCGAGATCAATGATCACCTCGGCGACGCCTACTGGCAGGTCGGCCGTCGTCGTGAGGCGACCTGGCAATGGAACCGTGTCCTGACGCTGGAAACCGACGCCGAGCGCCGCGCGGAGGTGGAGCAGAAGCTGGCGACCGGCCTGTCCGAACCCCAGCCCGTCGGCGGCGCGGCCCAGCCCTGAGCCATGGCTGCCGCCCCGGCGCTCGCCCCCGCCAAGGTCAATCTGTTCCTGCACGTCGGCCCGCTGGACGCGGACGGCTACCATCCGCTGGTCAGCCTGGTGGCCTTCGCCGACGTCGGTGACCGGATCAGCGTCGCGCCCTCAGACCGCCTGTCCCTGACCGTCACCGGCCCGTTCGGCGCGGGACTGGAGGGGGAGGGCGACAATCTCGTCCTGCGCGCCGTCCGGGCGCTGGCGACCGCCGCCGGTCTGCCCGAGCCGGGCCTGGCCTTCACCCTCGACAAACGCCTGCCCATCGCCGCCGGTCTGGGCGGGGGCTCGTCCGATGCGGGCGCGGCCCTGAAACTGGCGCGCGACGCGCTCGGTCTGTCGATGAGCGATGAGGCGCTCGCCGACGTGGCGGCCACGGTCGGCGCTGACGGCCCCATGTGCCTGCACGCCCGCGCCGCATGGGCCGAGGGCAGGGGCGATCTGCTGACCTTCGAGCCGCGGCTGCCGCCTCTGCCGGCCGTGTTGATCAATCCCGGCGTCCCGTCCCCGACCGGCGCCGTGTATCGCGGCTATGACGCCGGACCGCCCGCCCTCGCGGACCGTCCCGCGCCGCCCGCGGACTGGAGCCTGCCGACCGTGCTCAACTGGCTCTCGGCCCAGCGCAATGACCTCCAGCCGCCCGCTCTGAGCCTGCAACCGGCCATCGCCCGGGCGCTGGACGCCGCCGCCGACCTGTCCGGCGTTCGTCTGGTCCGCATGTCCGGTTCCGGCGCCACGGTCTTCGCCCTCTTCGACACGCCCGCCGCCGCCCAGGCCGCCGCGAAGCACCTTTCAGAACAACGTTCAGGTCTCTGGGTATATCCGACTGTATTGTCGTGATCTTCGGGCCTGAATGAGCTTTTTGTTCTCATGGCGCCGGTAATGGGCCGGTGGTCCGAAAATGGCCCTGACAATACCTTGGCCGTTCCGGTGAAATGAGTTCATTGCATCCCCACATGGAACTCAAGGCCATCCTTGGGTCTTGAACGCTGCAGTCCAGCGTACTGACGTCCGCCCTCGCTCCCCTGGTGGTCGTCCATGTTTCATTGCAAGGGATACTGTTATGCTTCGCACCAAACTTCTGACCGCCGCTGCCGCTGCCGCCATGCTGGCGGCTCCCGCCGCCTTCGCCCAGGAGGCCCAGCCGCAGCCCGCCCCGGCGCCGCAGGAACAGCCCGCCGCCACGCCTGCTCCGGCCCAGACGCCGGCGCCGGCCGCCGCCGCGACCCCGGCCCAGGCGAACAACGTCATCGAGGCCCTGCGCGCCAAGGGTCAGTTCACCACCCTGCTGACCGCTCTGGATCAGGCCCAGCTGACCGAAACCCTCGCCAGCCGTCCGGCCATCACCATCTTCGCCCCGACCGACGCCGCCTTCGCCGCCCTGCCGGAAGCGGAACGCACCCGTCTGCTCGACCCGGCCAATGCCCAGGAGTTGCGTGTTCGTCTGCTCTATCACGTGATCGTCTCTGACGTTCAGCCGGGCATGATCGAGGGCGCGCGCGGCGGTGTTCAGACCGCCGCCGACAACAGCCAGCTCCTGCTGGACGGCACCGGCGAGGCCATCAAGGCCGACAGCGCCACCGTCACCATGGCCGATGTCGCCCCGTCCAACGGTTCGGTTTTCGTGATCGACAAGGTTCTGGACCCGGCGACGTCGGAATCCGCCATGGGTGACGAGGAGGCCATGGCCCCCGCTGAGACTTCGACCGAGGCTCCGGCCGCGACCGAAACCACCGCTCCGGCCGCGCCGGGCGCCACGGCTCCGAACGGCGAACCGGCCGCCATGACCACCACGGTCCAGTCGCCGCCGGTCGCCAATCCGACCGACGGTCAGGTCGACAGCCAGGAAGACCCGGCCAACCCGGCCCCCACTCCGGCTCCGACCACCCCGAACTGATCCGGTTCGCCGCGTGAAGAAGGGCGGGAGCTTCGGCTCCCGCCCTTTCTCGTGCGCGCTTAACCGTCGGCAAACCGGTGGTGGTGCAGGATAGGGCATGGAAACGCTCACGCCCGCTCACATCGCCGCGTTCGAGGCCGTTCTGAACCGTGTCCCGTCCGAGGACCGCGCTCGCCTCCACGCGCTGAAGGACGCCGCTGCCGATGCGGCCGCCGCCTCCGCCCCGCACTGGGACTTCGACCAGCCGGGCCATCGCGCCGAAGAGGCGCTGCAGGCCGCCTTCGGTCCGGTCCTGACAGACGACCACCGCCGCGCGCTGGTGGCCATCTGGGCGCTGGAGATGCCGGCCCGCGTCCCCGCCGCCGACCTGCCCGAGGCGTCGCTGGAGCTCTACCCCCAGTGGATCGACCGTCTGGCCGCCTTCCTGATCGAGGGCGCCAACCCCTACGACCGCGACTTCTGGGCCAAGGATGTGCGCATCTCGCTGGTTCTCAGTGTGCCCGGAGCCCGCACCCAGATGATCGACCTGTCCTCGCCCATGGGGCCGGGCCAGATCCTGCGTCACGCCCGCGAGGGATGGGGCTGGTCCGTGATCCCGGCCTACGCCGCCGCCCGGTCGTGGAAGCCCTGGCTGGAGGTCCACACGGAAAGCCGCGAACTTTCGGACTTCAACGAGGCCGGCTGGGACCGCGCCTGGGCCACCGCCGCCGAAATCCTCAAGCGCCGCCCGGAGATGGCGGGCATGCTGGGCTCATCGTGGTTCTATGATCCGCCGCTGGAGCAGATCAGCCCGCGCCTCGCCTATCTGCGCGTGAACCCGCTCAAGCACGGCGCCTTCCTGATCCATCAGGGCCCGGGCGAAATCCACACCCGGCGCGCCGCGACCAGTTCGCCCACCCGCGCCGCCCTGATTGAAAAGGGCGAATACACCGCCCGGTCGTGGATCGTCGCCTGGCCCCGCGCCGCGCTCATCAAATGGGCGGACGCGCGCAAGGCGCGGTTGGCGCAAGCGGCCTGAGTTCCCTTCTCCCCAAAAGGGGCGAGGGGGATCGATACGACCAATTCTGACGCACGGGCGTGTCACCTTGCACGCCATGATCCGCGCGCATCCGTACTGTTCGCACTCTTCGCACCCGTTTTTCTCGTCGGGACCGATAGACGACATAGACGGGATAGACGGTGTATTTCGACAGTCTCCACAGTCTCGACTGTCTATTTTACCCGGATATAAAGCCGCGCCACGCTTCACCCACCGGCCGGACCTCCAGTCCCGCCGCCTTGGCCAGCCGGATCACCCGGTCCAGATCATCGGGGGTGCAGCCATAGTCGGTCGGGGTGTCCGACACGTCGTGGGCGTAGGCGGTCAGCCAGCCGTTCGACGCCGCCGCTTCGGCCATCAGGCCTTCAAGGTCGTAGTGGGGCAGGCGGCGGCTCTCCAGCCCGATGGACTTGATCAGCCCCCGGTCCTCGCGCCCGGCATTGACGCCGTCGCGGACCCCGCGCCCCAGATCGAACCGCCCGCGCACATACCGCTTCGCCGCCAGCGTCGCGTCCCCGAACGGATAGGCGAAGGTGGTCATTTCATACCCGTCCAGTCGCTCGCTGACCCAGGCCGCGTTCGCATCAAGGCTCAGCTTCAGCGCCGCCGCATCCATCCTCAGCACGCTGGTATGGCCCCAGGTATGGCACCCGACCTCATGCCCGGCGGCATGCAACTCCTGCAGGTGCCGCACCTCGAACTGGTCCCGGTCCATGTTCCGCCCGCCGGCCAGCCCGCCGCAGACATAGTAGGTCGCCCTGATCCCGTGCTCGGCCAGAACCGGCCCCGCCTCGGTCCAGGCCGTCGCCGGAATGTCGTCGAAGCTCAGCGAGAACACGCCCTTCGCCGGGGCGATGTTCACCGCCTCCACATCGAGATACCGCGCGGCCCGCCGCCGCATCTGGTCGATCTGCTTCATGGCTACAGACTGTACCCACTCCGCTTAACACTCCCCTTCCCCTCGAGGGGGAAGGGGCGGGGGGATGGGGTGGTGGCAGGCTGTCGCCGAGCATGTCGCGAGAGGCTCCGTCGAACAGACCACGCCAACCGCGTCCTTTCACCCCCATCCTGCCTCCACCCCACCCAACCCTCCCCCTCGAGGGGAGGGCTTTCAGACGCCTTCACCTTGCCCCGCAAACCCCCGCCGTCTAGGGTCCGCGGCCTTCTTCCCCGGATGAAATAACCCGCCGTGACGACCGAACCGCTCGCCTTCCAGGACCTCATCCTGACGCTCCACAAATACTGGGGTGATCAGGGCTGCGCGATCCTTCAGCCCTATGACATCGAGGTCGGCGCGGGCACCCTGCACCCAGCCACCGTCCTGCGCGCGCTGGGCCCAAGGCCGTGGAAGGCCGCCTACGTCCAGCCCAGCCGCCGTCCGGGCGACGGCCGCTATGGCGAGAACCCCAACCGGCTCCAACATTATTATCAATATCAGGTACTTCTGAAGCCGAACCCGGACAATCTGCAGGAGCTCTACCTCGGCTCGCTGCGCGCCATCGGCATCGATCCCAGCCTGCACGACATCCGCTTCGTCGAGGACGACTGGGAGAACCCCACCGTCGGCGCCTGGGGCCTCGGATGGGAGGTCTGGTGCGACGGGATGGAGGTGACGCAGTTCACCTACTTCCAGGGCGTCGGCGGCATCGAGGTCGACGTGGTCTCCGGCGAACTGACCTACGGGCTGGAGCGTCTGGCCATGTACGTTCAGGGCGTCGACAACGTCTATGATCTGAAGTTCACCAAGGAGGGCGTCACCTACGGCGAGGTCTTCCTCGAGAACGAGCGCCAGCAGAGTGAAGCCAACTTCCACGGCTACGACGTCGACGGCCTGAAGCGCCGGTTCGAGGACATGGTCGCCGAGGTCTCCAACCTGCTCGCCATGACCGGCCCGCAGGGCCAGCAACTTGTCCTGCCCGCCTACGATCAGGTCCTGAAGGCGTCGCACCTGTTCAACCTGATGGACGCCCGCGGCGCCATCGCCGTCGCCGAACGCCAGAGCTACATCGGCCGCATCCGCGAGCTGTGTAAGGCCTGCGCCACGGCGTATGTGGAACGGGAGCGAGCGGAAGCTTGATCGAAGAGCGCGGTCCAGCTCCCTTCCCCCTTGATGGGGGAAGGGTTGGGGATGGGGGTGACACCCTGTCCGCCAAGCCTCTGCACCGCAGAGGTGCGATCACGCGTGCTCGTCATCTCCGCCGCGAGCAGACCCTTCCGGAGACGCTCCTCTGGGCGGACCTCAGAAAGCTGAAGCTCAACATCCGTCGCCAGACGCCTCTGGGTCGGTTCATCGCCGACTTCGTGCACCACGGAAGCCGATTGATCATCGAGCTCGACGGCCCGCTCCACGATACGCCGGAAGCGCAAGCCAACGATGCAGCCAGAACCGAGTGGCTGAACAGCCAAGGCTATCGGGTCCTGCGCTTCTCGAACAAGCGGGTCACCGACGACCGGGAAACCGTTCTCGCCGAGATCCACTCGGCCATCACTTCACCCCCATCCCAACCCTTCCCCCATCAAGGGGGAAGGGCTCTTTGGCGCGCCCGCGATCAGTGGGTGCGAGATGACGAAAACTAGATGCCCCAACTCCTCCTCGAACTCTTCTCCGAAGAAATCCCGGCCCGCATGCAGCAGGGCGCGGCGCGTGATCTTGAGCGCATGGTCGCCGACCGGCTGAAGGCCGCGGGCCTGACGTATGAGGCCCTGACCACCTATGGCGGGCCGCGTCGCCTGACGCTGGTGATCGACGGCCTGCCGTCGGCCACGCCTGACCGCGAGGAAGAGCTGAAGGGGCCGAAAGCGAGCGCCCCTGAACAGGCGCTGGAAGGCTTCCTGCGCAAGACCGGCCTGACCCGCGAGCAACTGGTCGAGCGCGACGGCGTCCTGTTCGCGGTCATCAGCCAGAAGGGCCAGTCCACCGCCGCCCTGATCCCGGCCATGGTCGACCAGATCGTCCGCACCTTCCCCTGGCCCAAGTCGATGCGCTGGGGCTCGGGCACGCTACGCTGGATCCGCCCGCTGAAGCGCATCCTGTGCCTGTTCGACGGCGCCGTGGTGCCGTTCGAGATCGACTGCGGCGCCTCAAGTAGCGAAGCGGTAGGCGAAAAAATTGTGTCCGGCGACCTGACCGAGGGCCACCGCTTCCTCGGCTCGGGCAAGCCTTTCGCCGTCAACGATTTCGCCGACTACCGCGCCAAGCTGGAGCGCGAGCATGTCCTGCTGGACGTCGCCGACCGCAAGCTGCGCATCCTCGAAGCCGCCAAGAAGGTCTGCGCCGACAAGGGCCTCGCGCTCGTCGACGACGACGGCCTGTTGGACGAGGTCGCCGGTCTGGCCGAATGGCCGACCCCGATTCTGGGCGACATGGACCCGCAGTTCCTCGCCCTGCCGCCCGAGGTGGTGCGCCTGTCGATGAAGGTGCACCAGAAGTATTTCGCGGTCCGGGACCCGGCCAAGCATGGCCTCGCCCCGCACTTCGTCGTCGTCGCCAATGTCGAGGCCTCGGACGGCGGCAAGGCGCTGGCCGCCGGCAACAGCCGCGTTCTCTCCGCCCGCCTGAACGACGCCCGCTTCTTCTGGGACGAGGACCAGAAGGTCGGCTTCGAGCCCTGGCTGAAGAAGCTGGAAGGCGTGACCTTCCACGCCAGGCTGGGCGCCATGTCCAAGCGCGTCGAGCGCATCGCCGCCCTGGCCCGCGAGATCGCCCCGCTGGTCGGCGCTGACCCGGATCAGGCCGAACAGGCCGCCCGTCGGGCCAAGGCCGATCTGGCCTCGGGCATGGTCGGCGAGTTTCCGGAACTGCAAGGCATCATGGGCGGCTACTACGCCCGCGCCTTCGGCCAGCCGGATGCAGTCGCCGACGCCATCCGTGACCACTACAAGCCGCAAGGCCCCTCGGACACGGTCCCGACCGCCCCGCTGACCGTGGCCGTCTCGCTGGCCGACAAACTCGACACCCTCGTCGGCTTCTTCGCCATCGACGAGAAGCCCACGGGGTCGAAAGATCCGTTCGCGCTGCGTCGTGCTGCGCTGGGGGTTATCCGGCTGGTGCTGGAGGGCGGCGATCGTCTTGAGCTCCGATCAACCGTGCGGGCTCATTTCGAGAAGTTCGTGGCCCCACCGTTCGCGACAAAGAACGCGTCTGGCGACACCGACCAATTGGGCATCAATGCCCGGGATCGCGCCGCAGATGGTCTGGTCGATTTCTTCGCCGACCGCCTGACCGTCCTCCTGCGCGATCAGGGCCAGCGGCACGACCTCGTGGCCGCTGTCTTCGCCCTCGGCGACGACGACCTCGTCCGCATAGTGCGTCGGGTGGAGGCGCTGGCCGCCTTCCTCGCCACCGACGACGGCGCCAACCTGCTGGCGGGCTACAAGCGCGCGTCCAACATCCTCAAGGCCGAGGAAAAGAAGGGCGAGCTTCCGGTGGGCATGGTCGAGACCGGCCTGCCGAACCAGCCCGCCGAGGAAACCGCTCTGGCCTTCGCCTCCGCCGCCGCCGCGACCGCCGTGGACGCCGCGCTGGAGACTGAGGATTTCGCCGCCGCAATGACCGCCCTGGCCCGCCTTCGCGCGCCGGTGGACGCCTTCTTCGAGAAGGTCATGGTCAACTCGGATGTGGCTTCGGAACGCGATAACCGTTTGAAATTGCTTGGACAAGTTCGCGCCGTCATGGGCCGCGTCGCCGACTTCGGCCAGATCAACGGCTAGGCCTCAAGGGGCGTAGCGGGGCTGGTCCATGAAGGCCGCGTCCAGCCCGTAGCCGGCGAACCGGGTCACCCGTCCGGTGATCCGCCCATGCGCCGCCGGGCCGTCCCCGATCCGGTCCCACTCCGGGAGGAAGGCGTTCTCGGCCCGGAAGGTCCAGGCCGCCACCTTCAGCCCGGCCGCATGGGCCTCGGCGATCAGGGGCGTCGGTACGCCCGGCTCCGGCTCGATCAGGCTCGTGTCCGCCCCGATCCAGTCGGCATAGGCCCTGACCCGCGCCAGCCCCTCCGGCGTCGCCATGGCCGCATAAGTGAGCTCAGGCCGGTCCGCGGGCCCGCCGTCCCGGGCCATCAGTTGCAGCAGGGGCGTGTCGATGCGGTGGCTGATCCGCTCCAGCGGTCCCACCTCGAAGCACTGGACCAGCACCGGCGCATCCGCCCCGGTCAGCCCGCGCCGCTCCAGCACCGCCACAAAGGCGTCTTCCATCGGCAGGCCGATCCCGGCGAAGTAGGCCGGATGCTTCAGCTCCGGCGCGACCCCGATGGTCCGCCCGGTCCGCGCCGTGGCCTCCCGCGCGATGGCCAGCACCTGCTCGAAGGTCAGGATCGGCTCCTGCCCGTCAAAGGCCGTCCCGCGCAGCTCCGGCAGCCGCTCCCGCGCTCGCAGGGTCATCAGCTCGGCCAGGGTGAAGTCCTCGGTGAACCAGCCCGTCACCGTCTGTCCGTCGATGGTCTTTGTGACCCGCCGGTCCGCGAACTCGGAGTGCGAGGCCACATCGGTCGTGCCCCCGATCTCGTTCTCGTGCCGGACGACCAGCACCCCGTCGCGGGTCATGACCAGATCGGGCTCAATGAAGTCGGCGCCCTGCGCGACGGCCAGCTCATAGGCCGCACGGGTGTGCTCGGGCCGTTCGCCCGAGGCGCCGCGATGGGCGATGATCAGCACGTCAGCCACGGCGGGACTCGCGGTCAGCAACAGAAGGGCCGTCAGGATGATCCGGAACATGGCGCAGCGATAGCGCCGCGCCACGACACCCCGATGAAGGCCCTGACCCCGGAAATCAGGCCCCCAGGATCCAGCCTTCTTCCTGCTCCACCTGCTGGATCAGGGCTTCGCTCGCATCCTTCGGCGGGGCGAAGGCCTTCGCCAGATCACCGGCGTCATCCATCTTGGCCAGAGCCTCGGCGGTGACCCGCACCTGCGCCTGATCCTTGTACTCGCCGGGCTCCGGCTTGGCGGCGAACATCGACGGCCACACCTCGACCACGACGGCCGACAGGGGCTCCACGTCCGCCGTGTCCAGCGCGCGCCAGCCGGTGTTGAAGGGCCAGACAGCGCCTGCGTCGCCCAGGCTCTCCAGCAGGCGGCGCACCATCGGGATGCCGACCAGGGTCTGACCGCCCACGGCGCCCGCGCCGTGCATCTGCCAGACCGACTTGGGCTGCAGCTTGCCCTTGCGGACGGTGTCCTCGGTGGCCCGGAACTCGGGGATGTCGGCGCCCGAGCCCGCGGGCGGCTTGGTCGTGGTCAGCCAGCGCTGCGCCTGCTTGGCGGGCGCGCCCCAGAACGGCCAGGCCTCGTCAGTCATCAGCCGGTTCATCTTGGCCGCGACCTGATAGCGGTTGTTGGTGTTGTCGGCCTTGTCCACGACGTTGGCCGTCAGGAACTTGCCCATGGCCGCCCACGGCGTCCCGTCCAGCTTCAGGCGCGCAGCGGTGCCCGCCGGGAAGCCGAAGTTGAAGTCGAAGCCGACCAGCACCCGGTCGCCCCGCTTGCGGTGTTCCGAGATCAGCTTGTTCAGCAGGGCCTCGCCCTCGGCGCGTGTCGCCGTGTTGTGGGTCTCGGTATACAGGCGGAAGCGCACGTCGCGCTTGGCCACGCCGATCCAGACGGACTGGTCGCCCAGCTTCTTGCCTTCAGCGGCAGTCCAGTCAGCAATGATCACGGCGTCGAAGAGGCGGGCCACAGCGGGCTCCTTCAGGCTACTCGGTAAACAGGTGGGGGCTTCCTAGTCTCCTCCCCGTTGCGCAGCAATGGGGAGGGGGACCGCGAAGCGGTGGAGGGGCTGTATCCGCGCGCTCGGTCGAGAGCCCCTCCGTCTCCTTGCGGGCTCGGAGCCACCTCCCCACGTCGCGGGAGGAGACGGCTAGCCCTTCAGCAGGGCTTCCAGATGCGACAGCCAGCGGCGGCCCAGTCGCAGGGCCTCACCGGGAGAGCCCGTCTGAACGGTCAGGGCGGCGTCCCACAGCGACAACTCGAACTCAGGGTGGCGGGCATCCGCGAACATCAGCCGCAGCACGACCTGCTCGGCTTCCGGGGCCAGAATATCGAGCGACTTGCGGGCCTCCCCCCGGCGCACGCGGGCCACGACATGGCCGTCCACGATGATCTCGCCGCCTTCGATCTCCTCGAAGGCATAGACCAGTCCGGAGCCGCCACTGTTCCACAGCACGGCGATCTGGCCGCCGTCGAAATCCAGCCCGGCCGCCCGGCCTTCAGCCGGCGAAAGGGCCTCGGCTTCAGGAACCGCGCCCAGCGACTTCAGCAGGGCCCGACGCATCCGACGCACGGGCTCCATCCACCAGACCAGCAGAAGCGCCCCGGTGGTCAGCGCCGCCGCGGCCAGCGCCACCAGCAGAATGACCCGGAACACCTCGCCCAAGGATCAGTCCTCCAGCTCGACGACCACGGGAACGTGGTCGGACGGCTTGTCCATGTCACGGGCGTCGCGATGCGTCTCGACGCCCCGGAACCGGTCCGCCGCTTGCGGCGACAGCAGGTGGAAGTCGATGCGGATGCCGTGGTCCCTCTGCCAGGCGCCCGCCTGATAGTCCCAGAAGGTGTAGGTCCCCGGCGGTTGCTTGCCGAGCTCGCCCGCCTCGCTCAGACCCAGATAGCGCAAGGCGCGGAAGGCGGCGCGGCTCTCGGGCTGGAACAGGGCGTCATTGACCCAGGCCTTCGGGTCCCTGGCGTCGTCCGGCGTCGGGATGACGTTGTAGTCGCCGCACAGGGTGAAGGCTTCCTCCTGCGCCAGCAGAGTGCGGGCGTGGGCCTCCAGCCGCTCCATCCAGCCCAGCTTGTAGGCGAACCTGGGGCTCTCCACCGGATTGCCGTTGGGCAGGTACAGGCAGCCGACCCGCACCGGATGCGGAGCCTCGATCAGGGCTTCGATGTAGCGAGCGTGGACGCCATCGGCCTCGACGCCGGACTGATCCTCGCCCGGCAGGCCGCGCATGACCTCGGACATCGGGTATTTCGAGAGCAGGGCGACGCCGTTGTAGGTCTTCTGCCCGTGAACCTCGACATTGTAGCCGAGGCTCTCGAAGGCCTCGCGCGGGAACTTCTCGTCCACGCACTTGATCTCCTGGAAGCCGACAACATCCGGCTGGGCAGCCTCCAGCCACGCCAGCACGGTGGGCAGGCGGGCGTTGACCGAGTTCACATTCCAGGTAGCGATACGCATGGAGCGGGAAGCTAAGGCGTGTCGCGGGGCGAGGGAAGCGCCAACGAAAAACGCCCCGGAGTCTCCTCCGGGGCGCTGATCGGTCGTTTGACGGGCTGGCCCGGTTACGGACGGCCGCCGGCCGCCGGAGCAGCCGCGACCTGGGTCAGGGTGCAGCCCCCGCCGATGCGGACAGCGGCGGCGCAGGTGTAGATTTGCTGGGCTTCGCCTGCGGCGTTGATGCGCGCGACATAGCCTTCGCCTTCAGCGGCGCACTTGACTTCGAAGAAGCGGCCGTTGGCGTTGGAGCCCATCAGGCGGACCTGGGTGACGTCGCAGGCCGCGGCGTCGGTGCCGGCCAGCTTGGTCTTGAAGCCGTCGTTCTGTTCCTGCGGGGTGGTGAAGCGGCAGGTTCCACCCATGGCGTTGACCTGCAGGCAGTCCTTCAGGTCCCAGCCCGTGGCGGTCTTCTCAAGCCAGTAGCCGTCGGCGTTCGCGCAGCCGACTTCATAGACCATGTTGTTGTCGTCGCTCTTGCCGATGGCCAAGGCCTCGTCGATCGTGCAGGTCGCGCCGGCGGCGCGGGCCCAGCTGCCGATCACTGCGACGCCGTTCTGGTTGGCGGGGATGGCGCATTGCTGCCCGACGTCCGCGTTCGGGTCGCGCGAGCGAGCGATGGCGGCGGTCCCGGCCAGCTCGATACAGCTGTAGGCCTGAGGCGGGGTCGAGGCGATCAGGATGTAGCCTTCAGTATTGTTGCAGGCGACTTCATAGACCTGCGACTCGCCGATTACGCCCGGGTTGGAGGCCTCCGTCAGCTCGCAGGTCAGGTTGTTGGCGGCGAGTTGGGCCTGGGCCTCGGTGCGGATCTGTTCCGGGGTCTTGGCGGCGGTCGGCTGGACCTGCTGGGCGCCGGAGCGTTGGCGGTCACGACGGCGGGAAGCTTCATCGGCGCGATCGGTCTGGTCGCCGCCGATGCGACCGGGCAGGACCCGCTCACCGCGCGGTGTGCGTCCGCCGCTGCCGGAGTTCTGGGCCATGGCGGGCTCGGCGGCCACGAAGGCGGCGGCGACGGCCATCGCCATCAGGGCAAGCGTCTTTCTGGTCAACACGGGCAACACTCCGGAGGGAAAATCTTCGGCACACCCTTGGCGAGACGGGATCGCCGGGTCAAGCGCGGCGGGGGAATGCTGGACGCGAACGGGCGGTTCGGGCTATCCCTCCTGCGTTGCGATTGGAGACGGACTTGGCGGACGGTGTGATCCCGGCGGAGACGGAGGCAAGGCCCCCGGAGCGTGGCCTGACCTACCCGTTCGCCGGACCTCCGGCCTCGGGGGAGGCCATCGCCGTGACCCCGGACGTGTTGTGGATGCGCGTCGCCATGCCGATGCAACTGGATCACATCAACGTCTATGCGGTGCGCGACGGCGACGGCTGGGCGGTGATCGATTGCGGGCTCGGGATCAACGGGACCAGGGACGAGTGGGAGCTGTTGCTGGCCGGCCCCATGGGCGGCGATCCGGTGACGAAGGTCATCTGCACTCATATGCACCCGGACCACATCGGTCTGGCGGGCTGGCTGTGCGAGCGCTTTGACGCGCCCCTTGTGATGACCCGGCTGGAATACGTCATGGCGCGGATGCTGTTGGCTGACACGGGCAAGGAGGCCCCGGAGAGCGGCGCGGTCTTCTATCGCGCCGCCGGTTGGGATGAGGCCCAGATCGCCCGGTATCGCAAGGAGTTCGGACGTTTCGGCATGGCGGTGTCGCCGCTGCCCGCCGCCTATCAGCGCATTCGCGAAGGGGATCTGCTGACCCTCGGCGGTCGTGACTGGACCGTGGTTGTCGGTGAAGGCCATAGCCCCGAGCATGCCTGTCTGTGGCGCGAGGACGACGGGATCGTGCTCGGCGGCGACCAGATACTGCCGCGCATCTCTTCGAACGTGTCGGTCTGGCCGACGGAGGCGGACGCCGATCCGCTGGGCGACTGGCTGGCCTCGCTGGAACGGATGAAGACGGTCTTCCCGGACGATGTGCTGATCCTGCCGTCGCACGGAGAGGTGTTCCGGGGCGTGCAGCCCCGTCTGGACGCCCTGATCCGGGGCCATCACGTCGCTCTCAGGCGGCTGGAGCGCAGCTTGCGCGAGCCGAAGCGGGCGGTGGACGTGTTTCCGGCCCTGTTCGCTCGTCCGGTGGGCGACGGCGTGCGTGGCATGGCCACCGGCGAGGCGATCGCGCATCTGAACTACATGCTCCGCCACGGAACCGCCGTTCGCGAACGCGATGCGGACGGGGTCGACTGGTGGCGCTCAACGACAAAAGGGGAGGAGGCGGCATGACCGACCACATCAAGACCGAACTGGGCGACGGCGTCCTGACCGTGACCTTGGCGCGCGCGGACAAGAAGAACGCCATCACCCAGGCCATGTACGCGGCCCTGTCGGACGCCGCCGAGCGCGCGCGGACGGATGATGCGGTGCGGGTGTTGGTCTTCAAGGGCGAGGGCGACAGCTTCTCGGCGGGCAACGACATCGGCGATTTCATCGCTATCGGCTCCCAGACGAGCAACCCGTCCGACATGGCGGTATTCCGGTTCCTGAAGGCCATGGCTGATCTGGACAAGCCGGTGGTCGCCGCCGTGCGGGGGCGCGCAGTTGGTATCGGCCTGACGCTGCTGCTCCACTGCGACATGGTGGTGGTGGCCGAAGACGCGCTGTTGTCGGCGCCCTTCATCAATCTGGCGCTGGCGCCCGAAGCGGCGTCGTCGATGCTGTTGCCGCAGGTACTGGGCCATCAGCGGGCGTTCGAAATCTTCGCGCTCGGAGAGCCGATCGACGGCAAGACCGCCGTGGCCTGGGGGCTGGCGAACAGAGCGGTTCCGGCCGATCAGGTCGAAGCCGTGGCCGTTGAATTGGCCGCCAGGCTGGCGGCCCGCGCGCCCAACTCAATTCGCAAGACCAAGCGTCTGATGCGCGACGCCGAACGGATCTGGGAGCTGATGCAGCGGGAAGGCGAAGCCTTCGGCAGCCAGATGAAGAGCCCCGAGGCGATGGAGGCGTTCATGGCCTTCACCCAGAAGCGCGCGCCGGATTTCTCGAAAGTCGGTTGATTCCCGGCGGCGCGGGCCTTAGGTGCGCGCGCTCATGACCGACGCCGCCGTCCAGACCCTTGTGCGCATCGACGCAGAAACCCCCGCCGACGCCGCGTCGGTGGAGGCCTTGGTCATGGCCGCCTTCGGGCCGGGTCGTTACGCCAAGACGGCCGAACGCATCCGTGAACAGGCGGGCGTTGCCGCGGGTTTCGTCGCGCGGGAGAACGGTCGGGTCGTCGGTGCTGTGCGTCTGTGGTCGATCACTGTGGGTGAGCGCCCGGCCTTGTTCCTGGGGCCCATCACTGTCTCGGCGGACAGCCGCAAGGGCGGACTGGGCGGCGATCTGGTGCAGGCCTGTATCGATCATGCAGGGACAACGGGCATCCTGCTGGTCGGCGATAAACTCTATTTCAGCCGTTTCGGGTTCCGGCACGCGCCGGAAGCCCGGCTACAGGGGCCTGTGGATCAGAGTCGCGTGCTGTGGCTCGGCGCGGACGAGCCGGCAGGGACTGTTCGGGCCGCCTGAGCGGGTTTGCAGGCCCGGGCGAACACCCTAAGTCTGACGCGATGACGAGCGTCGAGAAGACAACAGGACTGGCCGCCGTCGCCGAGGCGGTGAAACAGGCGCCGGGGCGCGGCCTGCCGCCGGTGCATCTTTGGCATCCCGAGCATTGCGGCGACATCGACATCGTCATCCGCGGCGACGGCGTCTGGATGCACGAGGGTTCACCCATCGGACGCCCCGAGCTGGTGCGCCTCTTCTCGACCATACTTCGCAAGGACGCCGACGGCTATGTGCTGGTCACGCCGGGCGAGAAGCTGTCGATCCTCGTCGAGGACCTGCCGTTCCGGGCCGTCTCGGTTGAACGCCGGGACGAGGCGTTGGTCTTCACCACGGATGTCGGCGACGAAGTGGTTGCGGGGGCGGAGTTGCCTTTGATCGTGGAAACGGACGCCGAGACCGGCGAGCCGGCGCCTCGCGTTCGGGTGCGCGCCGACCTGTGGGCGCGGGTTTCGCGCGCCGTCTTCTATGAGTTGGTCGAAATGGCTGACCTGCGGGATGGACAGCTGGTCGTCCGTTCGGGCGGTGAGTCATTCACGCTCGGGGCGGTCGCGGCATGAGTCTGGCCAGTCTGCGCGAACGCTTGCTGGCGAAATTGACCCCGCCATCCGAATGGTCGGCTGAAGCCGGGCCTACACGGTCTGACTTCGACCTGAACCCCGACAGCCGTTTGACCGGTCGGTCGCTTCGACCGGCGGCGGTTCTGATCCCGATCATCGCCAATCCGGGCGGGGCGACCGTTCTGATGACCCGGCGCTCGGACAGTCTGGCGAGCCATACCGGCCAGATCGCCTTTCCCGGCGGGCGACTGGATCCAGGGGAGACGGCGGTTGAGGCCGCGCTGCGCGAAGCCTTCGAGGAAGTCGCGCTGGACCCGGCGCTGGTCGAGGTGCTCGGCGTGTGCGAGCCCTATGAGACCGGGACCGGCTTTCTGGTCACCCCGGTGGTCGGCTGGCTACGTGAGACCCCGTCCACCACGCCCTCGCCCGCCGAGGTGGCCGAGGTGTTCGAGGTGCCGTGGGACTTCGTTATGGACCCCATCAATCACCGCCGGGACTCCTACCAGCTTGAGGGCCAGCCCAAACGCTGGTTCTGGGCCATGCCGTACCGGGAGCGGTACATCTGGGGCGCGACGGCGGGTATTCTGAAGAACCTCTGCGCCCGGCTTTATGGCGATGAGAAGGACCGGGCCGCGGCGGCCGGCGAGGATGCAGCATGACGGCGCTCACCGGGCAGAACTGGCTGACAGCGTCGGCCACGCGCGCGGTGATCGCGGCGTTGGAGGCGGCGGGCGGCCCCGGCTGCGCCCGTTTCGTGGGCGGCTGTGTGCGCAATGCCCTGATGGGGCGGCCCATCGATGACGTCGATATCGCCACCACCCTGAAGCCGGAAGAGACGGAGAAGGCCATTCGTGCGGCGGGGCTGAAGGCCATACCGACGGGGATCGCGCACGGCACGGTGACGGCGGTGGCAGAGCGCCAGCCGTTCGAAATAACCACCCTGCGCCGGGACGTGACCACGGACGGCCGCAACGCCACGGTCGCCTTCACCGACGACTGGGCCGAGGACGCCGCGCGTCGCGACTTCCGTCTGAACGCCCTGTACGCCGACCGCGAGGGGCGAGTGTTCGATCCGACAGGCGAGGGCGTGGCCGACGCCGCGGCGGGACGGATCGTTTTCGTCGGTGATCCGGAGACGCGGATTCAGGAAGACTATCTGCGCATCCTGCGCTTTTTCCGTTTCTTCGCCTGGTACGGGCAAGGCGAGCCGGATGCGGCGGGACTGGAGGCCTGTCGTGCACTGGCTCCCGGGATGACGCGGCTGTCGGCCGAACGGGTGTCGAAGGAACTGATGAAGCTGCTGGCTGCGGAGGACCCGCGTCCCGCCATGGCGGCGATGGCGCGGACCGGTGTGCTGGCTCAGGTGCTGCCCGAGGCGGGCGAGCTCGATCTGTTCAGCGCGATGGTGGACCTGAGCGAAGATCCGGTCGCGCGGCTGATGACCCTGTTCCCCGTTGATGCGGACGCCATGAGGGGCGCGGCGGAGCGGTTGCGGTTCCCGAACTCGACACGGGATCGACTGGTCGCCTCGGCCATGGCCGCGCCGGAGGTGTCGTTGGACATGACCGACCCTCAGGCCCGCGCCGCCGTCTATCGCCACCGGGGACAGGCCGTCGCGGACGCCCTTCGCCGGCTGCTGGCCGGTTCGCCGGATCGGGACGCCGGACCTCTGCTGGCCTTGGCCGAGAGCTGGAGCCCTCCGCGTCTGCCCGTGGGCGGCAAGGATGTCGCGCGATCGGGTGTTGCGCCGGGTCCGGAGACGGGGCGGCTTCTGAAAGCCTTTGAGGAGGGCTGGATCGCGGACGATTTCCCGACTGATGGTCATGCCGAACGACTGGCGGCGTTGGTCAGTCCTTCGCGCGGGTGAACTCGGTTACAACCGGGCGGTGGTCCGAACCATTCTGCTGACCCAGCTTTCGGCTGAGGAAGGTCAGGTCGGGCGAGCGCCAGACCTGATCGATGGTGATGCCGAATGCTGAGGGCAGGTTGCTGGGCCAGGTGCCGGGGAAGCCGCTCGCGGGCAGCAGGCCCAGGTCCTGCTTCATCTGCCGTCCGATCCGGCCATTGGACACGCTGTTGAAGTCGCCGGCGATGACTACGGGGCCGTCCAATGTTCGGCGGATGTCGCCCAGCGCCATGGTCTGGCTGATCTGACCCCACTGATACTGGAAGGGCCAGGGACGGGTCAGGTGCACGCCAATGACATTGACCTCGCCCAGCGGGGTCTCCGCCACAGCGGTGACGGAATGAAGCCCATCGGGCCGGTTGTCGATCTGACGCAACGGCCAGCGCGAGGCGATGACGGACCGGGACGGGCCCCGCGTTTCGTCCATGCGCATTGAGCCGGCGCGATAAGGGTAGTCTTTGAGCAGTTGGTCCAGCTGTCCCAGCGGCGCGCGTCCCAGTTCGATCAGGATGATGATGTCCGGGTCGGCCGCCTCAATGGACCGGCGCATCGCGGCGACGTCGTCGTTCAGATAGTAGACGTTTGCGGAATACAGCCGGATCGTCGGAGCGCCGGGTTCGGGGGGCTTGGCTCCGGTTGCCCACTGCGGGAACACGGCGACGAACAGGATAAGGCCGGCGACCAGTCCTGCACCGGTCGCCAGACGGAACCGCAGCAGGCCCAGAATGACTGTCGCCGACAGACAGGCGATGAACAGCGGGGCCGTGAACTGGGCGAAAATGTCGACCCAGCGGTGGCCGATCCTCGCGAGGATCAGGCCGCCCAGCAGCATAAGGCCGAGGAAGCCGAGGGCGATCAGACAATCCAGCCATCGGCGGGCGATGGCCCAGGCCGAAGAACGGTCTTGCGCTTTATGGTGAACGCCGGTCTCCATGGCGCGTTACGGTCTCGCTTTCGGAGGGTGGAATGGCCAGACGGACCATCGGCGATATCGAGAAAATCTGGAGCAATGTCGAGACCATCAAGAAGCTGTCCGATCGGGTTGTCGGCGTCGGGCCTTTCGGCATCGGTCTGGACGGCCTTCTGGCCTGGGTGCCCGGCGCCGGTCTCGTCTACACCGTGGGGGCCGCGGGCTGGCTTCTGACGCAGGCGATCCGGGCCAAGGCGTCCCCGAAGACGATCACGCGAATGATGGCCTACCTTGGGCTGGACACGGTCAGCACGGCGACCGGCGAGGTCCTGTTCGTCCCGGCGGATGTCATCGACATGCTGTTCCCGGGACACCTGCTGGCGGCGAAGGCGCTACAGAAGGACATCGAGAGCACCCACTGGGTTGAGGCCAGCGAACAGGCGGCGAAAGCTTCTGGCGAGCATGACCGGCACCTCGCCAAGGTGAAGGACGACCCGAAACTGCGCCGGGTCGTCTACCTCCACGACTGAGACGTCGCGGAAGTTCACGCTGAACCCGCGCTTTCGGTGCGCCCAAGCGATTGAAGCAAAGGCTGATTGTTTCAGTTCAGCGTCATTTGCCCGCCTGAGGAAGCCGCGCCCGCACACTGATCTCCGACGATTTTCGGAGACAGCAATGAGTGACGACCAGTCCGCTCGCCTCGGCATGCCCTATCTGGCCGCCGGGCAAATGCAGAAGCATGTTACCCTGAATGAGGCCCTGACCCGGCTGGACGCGCTGGTTCAGACGGCCGTCGTCAGCCGCTCACGCCCGGATCAGCCGCCGGACCCTGACGACGGCGCCCTGTTCATCCTGCCTGAAGATCATGGAGGTGAGGCGTGGGTCTCCTTTTCGGCCAGTGATCTGGTCCGTGCGGAAGGCGGAGGCTGGGAAAAGATCGCGACACCCGAGGGACTGCTGGTCTGGGTCGCCGATGACGCGCGTTTCATTGTCCGCGAAGGCGATGGCTGGAGCGATCTGGGCGCGCGGCTGGCGATGGTGGGGCCGGTGGAGCGGCTGGGCGTGGGCGCGACTGCCGACGCATCCAATCCCTTCGCGGCCCGCCTGAACAAGGCGCTGTGGACGGCGCTCGAGACGGCATCGGGGGGCGACGGCGATCTGCGGATGACGCTGAACAAGGAGGGACCGGCCGATGTCCTGTCCCTGCTGTTCCAGTCCGGCTACGGCGGCCGGGCCGAGTTGGGGCTTATCGGTGACGACGATCTGACGCTGAAGGTCAGCGCGGACGGCGCGGTCTGGCGGTCCGCCTTGAGTATTGATCGCGCTACGGGCCGGGCAATCTTTCCGCAGGGCGCGGGACGGCGTGAAGTCGCGACCTTCAACGCTGGCGGTTCCTGGACGCCGCCCGCCTGGGCGCGGACGGTTGAGGCGGTCGTCGTCGGGGGCGGTGGTGGAGGCGGGGCAGGCGCGTTCGGCGCCTCGGGCGCGCGCTATGGGGGCGGCGGCGGCGGCGCGGGCGGCGTCAGCCGGGCGATCTGGCCGGCGGATCAACTGACGGCGGGCCTGACGGTTGTAACGGGGGCCGGCGGGGCTGGAGGCGTGGCCGCGACGGGCGGCGGCGGCAGCGGCAGCGCCGTTTATCTGGGTTCAACCCTCCTGGTGTCCGCCACGGGCGGCGGAGGCGGCGGGCTCGGCAATGCGACAGGTGGAACCGCAGGAGCGGGGGGAGCCAGCGTGCCCAACTCCAACGCAGGCGGCGCGTCCAGCATTACCGCGGCGGGCGCCGCCGGGCGAGCTTTTGATCGTCCTGACGCGCCCGGAGGCGGTGGCGCGGGTGGCGGTCTGGACGCCGGGGGCGCAGCGCGCGCGGGCGGCGCCGGAGGAGACGGCGGGGTGCTGGCGGTCAGGGCGGTCGGCGGCGCCGCCGGTTCGGGCTCGACGGGGGGAGCCGGGAGCGCGGCGCCCCTGACGCATCTTCACTGGGCGGGCGGCGGAGGGGGAGGCGGCGCGGCCGTCGCCTCGGGGGCGGGGCATGCCGGCGGCGCAGCGGGCCTGTTCGGAGGTGGCGGAGGCGGTGGTGGAGCCGGAACGACGTCCGGTGGCGTCGGCGGCTCGGGGGCGTCCGGCGTGGTCTGGCTGACGGTGCTGGGATGAGGTCCGCCGCTTTCAACGACTGGAGCGACGCGGACACCGAGCTGCTGGATCCTGAAGCGCGGGAGATACCGGAACGCCTCACCCGCGAGGAGTTGCTGGCCGCATCCGACGCCGGATGGCGGCGAAATGGCTGGCGTTTTGATGAGTTTGAGGACGACCAATGACAGACACCCCGCCGACGGGAACTCCGCCGACGCCTCTCGCCGAAGGGCGGTGGCTGTGGCGACGACTGTATGTCTTCGCGACCAGCGCGGCCGCATGGCTGATGCTGGACAGGGTCATAAACGCTGTCCCGGTGACGGCGACGCCGCGTTTGATCGACTCGCTGATGGGCCTGCTCGCCCTGACCATGGTGCTCTATCTCGTTGCGCCTACTGCTCATGAGCTGCTCTCCGGCCTGCGTCTTTTGCGCCGCGCGCCGGACGAGGAGGTGAAGCGGTGATCCCGCGTGAGGCGCTGCGGCTGCTCAGCCCGTTCGGCTGGGTTGTGGCGGTGGTGGCGATCGTGAGCGCTGTGGTGCTGCTCGGGCGAGGGGCGGGGCTGCGCTGGGACCCGTTCGGGCTGGGCGCGCGCCGTCTGGAGCAGGCCGAACAGCAGGCGTCGGTCGCCACCGCCGAAGCCCGGGCTCGCAGCCTGGAAGCGGAGGCCGTCGTCGAACAGGCGCGACGTCTTGAACAACAACATCAACAGGCCGTCGATCTGGCGCGGGTCACCGCTGTCGCCGGGGCCGCGGCGAGGACCGCCCATGATTCCCGAACGCCCCTGGACCCGGCTCGCGTTGATCGTATCGGCGCTCATGATCGCGAGCTGTGCCGGCTCGCCCCGACGCTCTGTGTCGCCCCCAAGGCTGATCCTGCCGCAAGCGATCCTTTCGCCTTGTCGGCTGGACCGGTTGCCGGACGCGCCGACAATCTCGGATCTTGAGGCGTCCTATATGGCGCGCGGACTGGCTCTGGCCGAGTGCGACGCCGCCCGGGCGCTCGCCGTGGAGACCCTGCTGTCAGAGCGCGCACTTCGGGACGCGTGGCTGGAGGAGGGAGGTGAGGGGCCGAAGCCGCATCGGTGATCCGCTCCCGCCCGGCTCGGCGCCTGGCCCGAAGGGGCAAGTTTTGCAGCCCTTCCCGGCAAAATGTGCCGGGACCCGGCAGGTTTTGCCGACCCGCCGTCATGCTTAACGAGAACTAACGTAGAAAAAACAATGCTCGCCCTTCTGGCACGGCGAAAATGCGACTGGTCCCATCCTTGCTCGGAGGCCCACTGAGCAAAATGCTCCCGGCAGCCAAAATGGCGTCGGACACCTTGAAACAAGGATACTCGTCATGGCGCTGAACAGCGTTAACACGAACACGGGCGCTATGGTCGCCCTGCAGAACCTGTCGGTCACCAACTCCGAACTGGCTACGGTTCAAAGCCGCATCAATACCGGCAAGAAGGTCAACTCCGCCAAGGACAACGGCGCCATCTGGGCTATCGCTCAGGGGCAACGTGCCGAGATGGGCGCCCTGAATGCCGTCAAGGACAGCCTGAACCGCGGTCAATCGGCCGTGGACGTCGGCATCGCCGCCGGTGAAACGGTGTCGGACTTGCTCACGCAAATGAAGGAAAAGGCGCTCGCCGCCACCGACAAGAGCCTGACCACGGCTGCCCGCAATGCCCTGAACGAAGACTTCGTGGCCCTGCGCAAGCAGATCACCTCGACCGTCTCGAACGCCAAGTTCAACGGCGTCGCCGTGATCTCGGGCACCGCCGGCTTCAAGGCTCTGGCTGACTCGGCCGGTTCGACCACCATCGACATCGCCGCCGAAAACATGACGCTCTCGGGTTCCATCGTGACCCTGGCGTCGACCGCCAACATCGCCACCCTGACCCAGGCCACCGCCAACCTGGCCAAGGTCAACGCGTCGATCGATAACGTGTCGGCGTCGCTGGCCCGCCTCGGCACCGGCTCGAAGGCCCTGGGCACTCACCTCGATTTCGTGAGCAAGCTGCAGGACACCATCGACGCGGGCGTCGGCAACCTGGTGGATGCCGATCTGGCTAAGGAGTCCGCGCGTCTGCAGGCCCTGCAAACCAAGCAACAGCTGGGTGTGCAGGCTCTGTCGATCGCCAACTCCTCGACCTCCATGCTGCTGGGACTGTTCCGCTAAGGAACGATCGGAACGGCGGGGCCTTCGGGCCCCGCCTGACCGCTCCAGTCCCTTGAAGGGAACCGCCGCCTTGAAATGCGTCGGCAGGAGACATGCAAAACAATGCGAATGTTGGTGCGGTAAACGCCTACGAAATCACCCCCCTCAGCACGGCCGCCGGTAACGACCCGCAAGAGTCGCCCGCCCGGCAAGAGGCTGAACAGGTCGCTCGCTATCGTCTGGTCATTGAGGAAGGGCCCCGTACAGGATCCTTCATCTACAAGACGATGGATCGTTTGACCGGTGAGGTCGTGAAGCAGTTTCCCCGCGAACAGGTCATCGATCTGATGAACCAGTCTGATTACAGCGCCGGCGCGGTCATCGACACCAGAGCCTGACGCCTTCGAAAATCCGTTCTACCCGCCGTGCTGGAGCGATCCGCGCGGTTAAAATGCGTGGTGAATGCGCGTTAACCATGTGTGCACCCTTACCGCCTTAGCCTTGCCCAAACCTCGAAGGGCTGAGTCGGATGACGAATAGCGTCCATACCAACGTCGCGGCGCAAATCGCGCTCCAGAACCTGACCACGACGAACAACCGTCTGGCGGATGTTCAGGGTCGGGTGTCCACGGGCCTGAAGGTCCAGGGCGCCAAGGACAATGCCGCGATCTGGGCGATCGCCCAGACGCAACGCGCCGACGTCGGGGCCTTGGGCGCCGTGAAGCAGAGCCTGGACCGGGCGACCTCGATCGCCGACGTGGCCCTTTCGGCCGGTGAGTCGGTTTCTGACCTGTTGAATCAATTGAAGGAAAAGGTCACGGCGGCCAAGGACAGCTCGCTGAAAACCCAGTCCCGTCAGCTGCTGAACGCCGACTTCCAGGCCCTGATGAAGGCGATCAAGTCCGCCATCGACAACGCCAGCTTCGATGGCGGCAACATCCTGAACGGTTCGCTGACCAACGGCATCAAGTTCCTGGCCAATGCGGATGCGTCGGCCTTCGTGACGCTGTCTTCGAAGAACCTGACGCTGGGCGGCTCGATCATCGAAATCTCGCTGAGCGACAGCCTGATGACCCTAACGGGCGCGACCAACGCCCTGACCAAGCTGGACGATTCGATCACCCAGCTGAACGCCGCGCTCGGCGAGATCGGCGCCCAGGCCAAGCAGATCGAAGCCCACAACAGCTTCGTGTCAAAGCTGATGGACACGCTGGAATCCGGGATCGGCAATCTGGTCGATGCCGATCTGGCCAAGGAAAGCGCGCGCCTGCAAGCCTTGCAGGTTCAGCAGCAACTGGGCGCCCAGTCGCTGTCGATCGCCAACCAGGCGCCGCAGATCATCCTGTCGCTCTTCCAGGGCTGATGTCAGGCGAGACGGCGGTCTCCGGACCGTCCGATCGCAATCGGCGCGGGGCGTCGGCGTTGGACGCGCGGCCCGAAGCCATACAAGGCAAGCAGCGATATTAGGGCGTTGACGAAGGCACTCATCGGGCACTCCTCCGTATTGATCGCGCTCTGAACGGGCGCGGACAAACATTGTTCCGCGAGTCGGGGCGAATGTCGCGTCTGTTAAGCCCTCGTTACGCCTCCGCTGGCACACTCGCGCGCGGGAGCCGCCTGTGATCGACAACAGCTATCTTCTGGGACTGTTCAGCGGGACGGCGTCGACCACGACGTCGAACGCCGCTGCGACCGCGCTCACCCAGGCCACGAAGCAGCCGACCCCGCCTTGGTCGAGCACCGTCAAGGCGCCCGAACAAAGCGCCCTGCTGCGCGCCGCCCTCGGCGGCCGAAACTTCATCAATGAAGGCACGGCCCAGCTCGATGTGAAGGGCGCATCCGCCGACTACAAGAAACTGTTCGCCCTGTATCAGGGGCTCGAGAGCATGAACGCCCTGGTCAACCGGGCCGGCACCAAGGGCGTCAGCACGCTGGAGCTGACGCAGTTGGACCGCCGGTTCGCCGCGGGCATGGCCGAGATCAGCAAGTGGATCCCGTCTGCTGATCTGGAAGGCATCCGACTGGTTCAGGGCACGTCTTCGACGACCAGCAAGACGACGGCTGCCGTCGCCCGGGATGGCGCGATCTCCGTCACCGGGCCGATCCACGAAGGTTCGCCCGATGAGTTGTCGCCGGCCTTCGCGGGCGAGGTGCAGTTCAGGATTTCGGCCAAGAAATCGGACAACACCACGGTTGAGGTGGACATCGACCTGAACGAGATGGGGACCACCTCCCGGACCCTGACCAATGTGCTGGATCACATCAACGGCAAGCTGGAAAGCGCGGGTCTGGAAACCCGTATCGGACGTGAACTGGTTAAGCCGGAACCCAAGACGATCACCTCGGGCGGCAAGACGATCACACTGCCGGCGGGGCCGGACCAGTTCGCCCTGGCCGTGCGTGGCGTGACCACCGAGAAGGTCAGCTTCGAACCCGCCGTGACCGCGAACGCCGTCTATGTGGTGCAGAAGGCCGGAACCGCCGGCGGGCTGCAGATGCTCAAATTCCAGAGCGATACCGGAGGCGACGCCCCGGCCCCGATCGCGGGCGTGGGCGAGACCCAGTGGGTGGACGGCCGCTCGTCCCAAACGGCCCTGCCCGCCGGAGTGGAAACCGTCCGCGCCAGCGCGACGGGACCTGATGGTTCGGTCTGGATGGTGGCAGACCTGACCGCGGGACCAGACAATCAGCCGATCAAGGGCCAGAAGGACGTGGCTCTGATCAAGCTCGATTCCGCCGGCCGGGTGGTGATGACCCAGGCGCTCGGCGCAGCCTCCACGGCCAGCGGATACGCCATCGCTATCGACGCGGACGGCAAGGTGGCTGTGGCGGGCTCGGTTACAGGCGCGCTGGATGCGGGCAAGACCGGCGACGTCGCGGGCGTGGCAGACAGCTTTGTGTCGGTGTTCGACGCGGACGGTCAGGAGTTGTGGACCCAGCGTCGGGGCGCGCGGGCGGCGGACGAGGCGACCTCGGTCAGCTTCGGTCCAAATGGCGCGGTCTACGTGGCGGGCCGGGCCCAGTCCGCGATGACCGGCGCGGTCGGGGTCGGCGGCTGGGACGGCTATGTTCAGGCCTTTACGTCGAGCCAGGCCTATCCTTCGGCGCCGGTCGTGGCCACGGCGGTCGGAACGGTCCAGTTCGGCACCGCCGAGACGGATGGCGTCAGCGCCATCGCGGTCGATGGGAACAACCTCTATTCGGCGGGCGTCGAAGACGGGCGGATCGTCGTTCGCCAGTTCACCCTGGACGCGGACGGCAAGCCGACGCTGGCTGCCTCCCGTGATCTGGGCGATGCGAGCGGCGAGATCAGCGGGCTAGCCATCGTTGATGGCAAGGTGGTGCTGAGCGGCACGACCCGGAACACCTCGCTGGATGTCGGCACGGTCAACACGGCGCACCACGGAGGCAAGGACGCCTTCGTCGCCGTGCTGGACGGTAGCCTGACCGCGTCCGTGGATGATCGCCTGACCTATGTCGGCAGCGCGGGCGACGATGACGCCGTGGACATGAAGATCCTCGACGGCAAGGTCTGGCTGACCGGTGTGGCGGATCGCCCTGAAGGCGCCAAGGACACCGATCCGACGCGGGCCTATCTGACCCGGATCGACGCGACGACCGGGGCGGTCGAGTGGCGGAGGGAGTGGGATGGTGACGGCCAACAGGCAGCCCCGCTGACGCTCGCCGTGTCCTCGGGCGGGGCCAGCGTGCTGGATCGGCTGGGGCTTCCGCAGGGGGAGATCGACCAGAGCCAGTCCAAGACCCTCGTGAACGCGACGTCTCTGAGGGTGGGCGACCGATTCTATGTCTCGCCCGCTGACGGAGGACGTCAGGTCGCCGTCACCATCGAAGCGCGCGATACCCTTCAGACACTTGCGCGGAAGATCGAGCAGGCGTCGAACATGAAGCTCAAGGTCACGGTCTCCTCGGAATCCGCCAAGGATGGCGAGGCGGGAGATCTGGCCACCGCGCTGCGGACCGGCTTGCAGCGCCTGAGCATCACCGCGCGGGACGGGGTGAAGGGCGCCGTGCTGACATCGGGTGAGACCGGGCGTGACGCCCTGGCCGGTCTGGGCCTGTCGCAAGGTTATATCGGCAAGACCTCGGGCGATAACGTCACCCAGACTTTCGGGCTGGGGCTGCCGACCAATCTGAATCTGAGCAGCGCCGGAGCGGTCGCGACCGCCGGCGAGAAGCTGCAGGCTGCGATGAAAGCGATCCGCGACGCCTATCGTGGCCTGGCCCCGGAATCGAACACTCCAGCCGTCACCGGTACGGCTCCGGCCTACCTGACGGCCCAGATCGCCAACTATCAGGCGGCCCTCGCCCGTCTGACCGGCTGATCGGGCGACGACGAAACGCGTTGACGGCTCCCGCATCGGCGGGGTTATTGGGGCTTCCAAATGCGCGAGCCCTGTATGCCCAAGGACAACCGAATTCTCATCCTGATCGGGGCGGCCGTGGCCGTCGTGATCGCCGTGATCATCGGCCTGCTGGTATCCGGTGGCAAAGATGACGGCCCCGCCGAGCCGCCGCCCGCGGCCCAGGGCGGGCTCACGGTCGCCGTTGCCGATGCGCCCGGTCTGGATTCCACGCGTGAACTGCGGTGCTACGTTGATGGCCAGTTCATCGGCATGGCGACGCTGAG
Organism: Brevundimonas sp. FG8; assembly: GCF_057808845.1. Lineage (NCBI taxonomy): Bacteria > Pseudomonadati > Pseudomonadota > Alphaproteobacteria > Caulobacterales > Caulobacteraceae > Brevundimonas > Brevundimonas sp. FG8. Next base: position 488,938 of record NZ_JBMDIU010000001.1, read on the forward strand.
CGACTGCGCGCGCCGCAACGGTCTGGCGACCGACGCGCTGGATGTCGGGGTGGACGCCACCGGCGCGCTCGTGGCGGCGCCGACGGCTTCGCTGACCCCGCCGCCTTCGGCCCCGCCCGCCGACCTGACCGAGACCAGGCCGGAGGCCGCCGCGGCTGAGCCGACACAGCCCGCCCAGGCGCCGCAACAGCAGGCCGCCGGCGGTGGGCAGTGCTTGCGATACACCGGCTCGGACTGGCGTGTCCTGGCCTCGGGCGTGAGCCTGAATCAGTGCGTGCAGGAACTGTACGCCGGAACCTGCGTGCGCCCGGGCGAGGCGCTGTATGGTCGCTGGGGAGAGACGACGCTGCGTCTGGTGCCGCGTCGGGTCGAGCAGTCGCCGGACAATAGTCGCTTCCGCACCCTCGCGGAGCAGGATCGCAGCTGCCAGTTCCCGGGACTTCGTTGATGATGCGCGCCGTTTCCCTGTTGGCCGTCGCATCGGCCGCCGCCATTCTGTCCGCCTGCGCCGGCGGGGTCGAACCGCCGGCCGAGCGTGGCGTTTGCTATGTGGTCGAACCCGGCGCCGACGGCGCGGACCCGGCTTTCAATGTTCTGGCCCGCGATCAGACCCAGATCGAGTTCTGTGCCGCGCGTCTTGAGGAAATGCGACTGCGCTTTCTGGGTCTGGGCGGCAGCCGTCGCGATGTGATCGGCGTCTATCAGGGGCAGTTCATATTCATCGACCGTGCCGGGGTGTGGTTCGGCAAGAGTCTTGATGGACCGCGTTTCATGGCGTTGGCCCGAACGGGGGATGGACGTCTGGCGGTGCCGGGCGCCATCGAACAGGCGCCGGTCGCTCCCGGTCAATAGGTCCCGAACAGGCGGGGCCTCGCCGTCCGCTGGACAAGGGCGAACAAAGGTGGAACAAATCGTCGCTCCGCCCTTGGGCGACGGCGAGTTCTGTGGATTGCGAAGACAAAACGGCCACGGCGGCGTGAAAGCGCGCTAGGCCACGTGGGAAGGGCCTGAATCAGCGCGAAGCGCGGTGGGCCAGCTAGCTAAAGGAGCTCGATGATGGCGGGCAGCGTCAACAAGGTCATTCTGGTCGGTAACCTGGGCAAGGATCCCGAAATCCGGTCACTCAATTCGGGCGAGCGCGTCGCCAACCTGTCGATCGCGACCTCGGAAACGTGGCGCGACAAGTCGACCGGCGAGCGTAAGGAAAAGACCGAATGGCACCGGGTCGTGATCTTCAACGAGAACATCGTGAAGGTCGCCGAGAACTACCTGAAGAAGGGCTCGACCGTTTACATCGAAGGCTCGCTGCAAACTCGCAAGTACGAGCAGGGCGGCGTCGAGAAGTACACGACCGAGATCGTGCTGCAGAAGTTCCGCGGTGAACTGACCATGCTGGGCGGTCGCGCTGACAGCGGTGGCGGCTCGGGTGGCGGTTATGGCGGTGGTGGCCGTGGCGACGACGACTATTCGTCGGGCTTCTCGACCGGCGGCGCCAACAAGCCTTCCGGTCCGAAGGAAAGCTACGACCTGAACGACGACATCCCGTTCTAGGTTGGCCGTTCCAGGTTGGCCGTTCTGACCGGGGAGCCGGTCTGACTGCCACATTCCGAAATGCGAAGTGTCGGGCGCGTCTCTCGCGTCCGGCGCGTTCGCGGGCTAACCGGATGCGGTGATCACCCCGGACAAGCCCCACAGCCCTCTGAGCCCTCTGGAGATCGCCGCGATCGTGGCGATCATCGTCATCTGGGGCGTGAACAATGCCGCGGCCAAGGTCGCGACCGAGGTTCTGCCGCCGCTGATGACCGGCGCCCTGCGTTTCGCCATCGCCGCAGCCTGTCTGATTCCCTTCGTGCGCCCGCCCTTCCCGAACTGGAAGAGCCTGCTGCTCATCGTCTGCATCGGCGGACCGCTACACTACGGGCTCGTGTATCTGGCCTTCTGGTTGGCGCATGACGTCAGTCCGGTGTCCGTGGCGACACAGCTTTGGGTGCCGTTTACAGCGCTGTTCGCCTTCCTTGTGCTGGGAGAGAAGCTGTCGCGGTTCGCCCTGATCGGTATGGGCGTGGCCTTCCTGGGCGTGGCGTGGATGACGCTGGACGCCCATGCAATCGAGGACTGGAAAGCCGTCGCCGTCGGTGTGGTGGCTGCCAGCGCCTGGGCCATGACCACGGTCATCGCCCGCCGAACGACCTCCATCCCTCCGTTGAAGATGCAGGGTCTGCTGGCGCTGGTCGCCCTGCCGACCTTGGCCTTCGCCTCGGCCTTCTTTGAGCGCGGACAATTCGAGGCGTTGCAGAAGGCTGATGCGCTGATCTGGGCCTGTTTGATCTGGGCGGGGGTGGTGTCGTCCGTGCTGGCGACGACCCTCGTCTTCTGGCTGGTGCAGAAGCGGCCTGCCGGACGGGTGACGCCCTATCTGCTGGCGACGCCCGTGGTGTCTATCCTGATCGGCTGGTCGCTGATGGGGGATGTACTCACGCCCCAGATTCTAAGCGGCGCCGCGCTGACGATGGTCGGCGTCGCCGTTGTCGCCATCGCCGAGCGCGGTCTGCGGGCAGGCGCGGCCAAGGCCTGAACGAAAAAGCCCCGGGCGCTGGGCGTCCGGGGCTGATCCGTCGGAACTGAAATCGAACCTTAGAGGCCCGGCAACTTGAAGCCCGTGTCGCGACGCGGGGTGATGCTGATGCCGGCGCGACCGCCGGTCAGCGCCTGCATGCGGGCGTACTCGCTGGCGGCGTCGATGGTGACGGCGCCTTCGGTGGTCTGGGTCGTGGTCGCCACTTGGGTCGCGGGATCCTCGCGGCGCCAGAACATGATGCGGTTGGCCCAGCTCTCTTCCTTGTGGGTCAGGTCGCCGAATTCATCGTCCACGACATAGCGGGCGAGGGGATCAGCGCGGTCGCCGCCGGCCTGTGCGACCAGGATCTGCTCGCCGGGCGAGCGGGTGACCGACTGACGTTGACCCAGCAGAATCTGGCGAGCTGCGGATTCCGGCGCCAGTTCCTGCGGACGGGGCTGGCCCGGCGCCGGCGGACGAAGGCCATACTCCGGCGGAACGGTCAGCGGGGCCGTCGCCACCGTCAGAAACTCGTCCGGCGTCACCTTCGACAGGCCGATGCTTTGCTGGATGTTCGTGCAGGCGCCAAGCGCGAGGGCCGAGGCGGCCAGGGTCAGAACGGCGGTAGTGCGAAGACGCATGATCAATCCCGGTGCAACGCGCCGACGAGGCGCATGCGTAAACCCTAGTGGAAGCGGCTGATTACGACTTTTCGGCGGCGAGGCCAACCTTGGCCGCTTTCTCGGACATCAGACTGTCGAGGATCAGCAGCACAACGCCCACCGTGATGGCGCTGTCGGCGATGTTGAACACCCACGGAAAGACACCCGTGCCGGAAAAATCGAGGAAGTCGACGACAAAGCCGAAGCGAATCCGGTCGATCACATTGCCGATGGCCCCGCCCATAACCAGACCAAGGGCGGTGATCAGCAGGCGGCGGTCCGCCTTCATCGCCCACCAGCCGAGGCCCGCGGCGACGATCACCGAAAAGACGCTCAGGAACCAGCGGGCCGACCCGTCACCGAACAGGCCGAAGCTCACGCCGTCATTTGCGACGAAGGTGATGCGGAAGATGTCACCCAGCACCGCGACCGAACGATAGCCCCAAAGCTCCCGATCCAGCATCGCGCCGCCGTCGTCCAGCATGTGCAGGCCGGACAGGACCCACGCCTTCGTCAGCTGGTCCAGGATGATCACGACAAGAGCGAAGCCGAAGGCGGCGTAGGTGATGCGGGGGATTTTCATTCGGGTCGCTGAAAAATTGAGGGGTCCGGGTTAGCAGCCCCCGCCCTGCACGCGAAGCCTATTTTATCGTGTCAGAGGGTCGCGGACGGCCGGTTTTGTCTTGTTCTGATGGGGGCAAGACCCCAAATGTCACGCTTCAACCCGCAAGGATTCCCCTCACGCACCTGAAGGAGCGCCGATGACGCATGCCGATGTGGCCCAACACGCCACCGACGTCGCCAACCACGCAGACAGCCTGATCCTCACTCTGGTGGGGGGCTTTGTGCTCGCCTTCGTGTTCGGGATGCTCGCCAATCGGATGAAGTTGTCGCCTTTGGTCGGTTATCTGGTCGCCGGCGTCATCGTGGGGCCTCACACAGCTGGATTCGTCGCCGATCAGGAGCTGGCGCCCCAACTGGCCGAGATCGGCGTGATCCTGCTGATGTTCGGGGTCGGGCTGCACTTCTCGCTCGCTGACCTGATGAAGGTCCGGAAGATCGCCATTCCCGGCGCGCTGGTGCAGATCGCCGCGGCGACCGCGCTCGGCTGGGGATTGGGACGCCTTATGGGGATGGGCGACGTCGAAGCCGTGCTGATGGGCTTTGCCCTGTCCGTCGCCTCGACTGTCGTGCTGCTCAGGGCGCTGGAGGAACGCAAACAGGTCAAGGGAGACGTCGGCAAGATCGCCATGGGCTGGTTGATCGTCGAGGATCTGGTGATCGTTATCGCGTTGGTCGTGCTGCCGCTGGTGGTCATTCAGCCGGGCGCCGAGGTCAACGGGATGCAGTTGGCCGCCTCGATGGGCTGGACCCTGTTCAAGGTCGCCGCCTTCACGGCTGTCATGCTGGTGGTCGGGGCCAAGGTCCTGCCGTGGGTGCTGGTCCGCATCGCGCACACCAAGTCGCGTGAGTTGTTCACTCTTGGGGTTCTGGCCATCGCCTTGGGTATCGCCTGGGTCGCCTACGCCCTGTTCCACTCCTTCGCCATGGGCGCTTTCCTGGCGGGACTGGTGCTGAACAGTTCTCCGCTGGGCCACAACGCCGCGGAACGCTCGCTGCCCCTGAGGGACGCGTTCGCGGTGTTGTTCTTCGTCTCCGTGGGCATGTTGTTCGACTTTCACATTCTGATCGAGCGGCCGCTGGCTGTTCTGGGCGTGCTGGCCATCATCATCATCGGCAAGTCACTGGCCGCGCTGGCCATCACCACCGCTTTCAAGCTCGACAAGGCGACCAGCCTGACCGTCGCCGCGGCTCTTGCCCAGATCGGCGAGTTTTCCTTCATCCTGACCAAGATGAGCGTGGACCTCGGCGGCATGAGTCCGGACACCCAGAATCTGATTCTGGCGGCTGCGTTGCTGTCCATTTCGCTGAACCCGTTTGTCTTCGCCCTTATAGATCGCTGGGGCGGCAAGCCGAAGCCGCCGGTCAAGGAAGCGCCGCCGGTCAGCGCGCTGATCTGAGCGCGGCAAAAAGAAGGGGCGCCGGTCGATCCGGCGCCCCTTTTCCATTTCAGCTGGCGGGAAGTGTCAGAGGACGCCGATCATGCTGGCGACCAGCGGGTGGCGGACGATGTCCCGCTCCGCCAGCTTGACCACGCCGATGTCCGGCACTGCGGTCAGGCGTTCGGCGATATCCGCCAGCCCCGAGATGCCCGGCAGCAGGTCGGACTGCTGCGGGTCGCCCGTGACCACCATGGTCGAGTGCCAGCCCAGTCGGGTCAGCAGCATCTTCAACTGGACGTAGGTGCAGTTCTGGGCCTCATCCACGACGATGAAGGCGTTGTTCAGCGTGCGGCCGCGCATGTAGCCGATGGGAGCGATTTCGATCAGGCCCTCGGCCATCAGCGCCTTGACGCGTTTCATCGACAGGCGATCCGACAGGGCGTCGTAGAGCGGGCGCAGATAGGGGGCGAGCTTGTCCTCCATGTCGCCGGGCAGGAAGCCGATGGATTCGCCCGCCTCCACCGCGGGGCGGCTCAGGACGATGCGGCCCACCTTGCCGGCTTCCAGCGCTTCGACCGCCTTCGCGACGGCCAGATAGGTCTTGCCCGTACCGGCCGGTCCCAGTGCGAGGACGAGGTTGTGATGATCAATCATCGTCATCAGCTCGGCCTGGCCATCCGACTTGGGCTTGAGCGTCTTCAGATAGGCCTGGTCGCGGTCGTCATTGGAGGGCAGGGGAGACCAGCCGGCGTGGGTCGGCAATCGCCGAACCTTGGAATCCTCCGTGAACTGCCGGGAATCGAGAACGCCGTGTTCACGGGTCTGACGCTTGAGGGCTGAACGCTTGGTCATGGACGCCTCCAGGGCATGAAAAAAGGCGATGCCGCAAAAGCATCGCCTCGAACGATCGTGGGGAGGAAAGAAGAGGATGCGCAGCATCCGCCCGGGTCGGAGGAGTATCCAACTTCCAGCGGACGAGGCCGCCGAACCGAACGCGCCACAGCGTTCCCCCAGCTTGACCGGACCGGGCTTGATCCGGTTACGGATCCGGGGCCGAAATGGCGACCTCGAATCGCATCAACAGATTGATGCTAGCGTGGTTTACGAAGGCTTAAAGCGCTGATTGAGCCAAAGATGAGGTGATGTTTCTATGACGATCTATGCGTTGGCGGACAAGAAACCGCAGCTTCCGCCTGAGGGCGAATACTGGGTGGCACCTAATGCTGTGGTGGCAGGAGACGTGATTCTGAAGCCTGGCGCCAGTGTCTGGTTCGGAGCGGTCGTGCGGGGGGACAACGATCCCATCACGATCGGTCATGACACCAATATTCAGGACGGCAGCGTGCTGCATTCCGACCCCGGCGAACCCTTGACCATCGGCGACGGCGTGACCGTCGGGCACATGGTCATGCTCCATAGCTGCGAGATTGGCGACAACACCCTGATCGGCATCGGAGCGGTGGTTCTGGGGCGGGCGAAGATCGGAAAGAACTGTCTGATCGGCGCTAACGCCCTGATCACCGAGGGTAAGGTAATACCGGACAACTCCCTTGTCATGGGGCAGCCGGGCAAGGTCGTGCGCGAGCTCGAGCCCGGTCAGATCGATGCCCTGCGCATATCGGCCCAGCACTATGTCCAGAACTGGAAGCGTTACGTCAGCGACCTGAAAGAGGTCTAGCCGTCCTTGGCCAGCAAGCCCTGAAGCTTCTTCAGCTTCGGGGCCACCAATGGCGTGGTCAGCATGGTCGAACCGACGGCCATCAACAGCAGGGCCGTGAAGGTCGTGTTCGTGATCACCTGTTTGTCCAGCAGGATGTTGGCGAAGATGATCATGATCAGGGCCTTGGTCTGCAGCAGCCAGCCGATGACCGAAGCCTCGCCCTGTTCCCATTTGAGGATTCGCCCGGCGATCCGGACGCCCAGCAGTTTGCCGGCGACGGAAGCGATCAGAAGCACTGCCGCGGCACCGAAGACCATAAGGCCGCCGACGTCCCACTGGGTCCGCAAACCCGTGGACAGGAAGAAGACCGGCATGACGGCCAGCAGGATGTGCTGTCGGAACTGGTCCATCTGCCTCTGGTCGAACCATTCCGCGTCCAGCACCGCGCCTGACAGGAAGGCGCCGACCATGAAGTGCAGCCCGGCCCAGTCGGCGGCGAACCCGCAGGCGGCCAGCCAGATCAGCGAGACGAACCAGCGGTCCGTCTGGGGGATGCGCTTCATCAGCATGCGAATGCCGACCGTGGCCGCGCCGAACCCAACGAGGAAGGCTCCCTGACGGCCGATCCGCTCCCAGTCGAGGAGAATCAGCGCCAGCACGCCCCAGATGGCGATGTCGTCCAGGCTGGCGTAACGCAGGATGCGCTGTCCCAGCGGCTGACGCAGAATGTCCATCTTCTCCATCAGCAGCACGAGAATCGGCAGGGCGGTGACCGCGCAGGCCATGCCGATACCCAGAACCACCTGCCAGGTCTCGCCCTTGGCTCCGGCCCAGCCCGGGCTGAGCGCCAGCATGCCCATCGCCGCGAGCGCGCCGAAGACCAAGGGGACCGTCAGGGCCAGTCCCGCTGTTATCCCGGTCTCGCCTCGGTGCTTCCAGGCCTGCTTCAGATCCAGCTCGATCCCGGCGATCCAGACGAAAATCATGACCGCCCACCAGGCGATGCCGTTCAGGGCTGTGATCACGTCCTTGCTGAAGACGAAGGCGTAGTAGTCGGGGAAGGCCGCGCCGAGCACACCCGGCCCCAGCAGGATGCCGCCGGTGATCTGAACCACCACCAGCGGCGCCCAGTAGTCGGTCTTGAACAGACGCCAGACCAGATACGGCACGCTGAAGATCAGCAGCATGGCGATCAGGAACACTTCGGTGGTGGTCATATGCATCTGTCGTCCCCCCGAACGACTGTGGTTCGCCTCGGGCGGGCGATTGGATGCAACTATGTCCCGTGCCGGACAAAAGGCACGTCAAATTATGTGAGCGCTATCAGGCGATGCGACGGCCGTCGCTGACGGCGAGGCTGAGGGCCGGGCGACCGGGCGTTCCGGCGTCGGCGACCAGCCTTGCGACCAGCCGGGGAACATCGCCCCTGACGGGGATGAGGGCGGACGCCGGAGCGAACAGGCCCAGAAGGCGGTCAGCCTGTCCTGAGGTGCCGCGCAGAGGGGCGAGGACCATCTCAAGGGTCAGCGCCGGCTCGCTGTCGGTGAAGGCGGCGATCACCAGCGGACGGGCTTCACGCGCGGTCCGGATGACAGCCTGCTCGAGCAGGTCTGCCGAACCCGGAGTCCACAATGCGCTGAGCGGGGCGCCCGCCAGCGGCGCACGCCAGAAGGTGTCCAGCGCCGTCCCGGCGAGGGACAGAACGGTTTGGCCCTCGCGCCGGTCGGCGATGAAAGCCCGAGGCAGGCGGCGGCCCAAGGCTTCCGGCAGAAGGGCCGAGCGGACGGGAATTCCGCCGCGCACGCCATTCGCGCGGGCCAGACCGGTCCAGTGGTCGATCAGAAACTGCGTATCGGGATGGAACACTTCATTCGCCTCGGGACAGAATGCCGCAAGGCCCGGGCCGCGAAGGCAACGGAAATGCAAGGGTTTCCGGGTTCTGATGCAGGCTGGAACGATCCGCGTGCGTCGCGGGTCGCGCGCTAACTGATCTGGAGGTCGGCCCATGGGGGTGCGGATCATGACCTGGCTGCCGGCCGCGGCGGGCTTTCTGGCCCTGTCGGCGGTCGCCGACGACGCGGCGGCCCAGTGCACCGGCGGCTGCCCGCCGCCGCCCCCGCCGTGCTGCGAGCCTCCGCCCCCGCCACCTCCGCCGCCCCCTCCGGTGTGCTGTAATCCACCCCCTCCGCCGTCGTGCTGCGGCGGCGGCAACCTGAACGTCAATGTGAACGTCAACGCAGGGGCCAACGCCAACGCGACGGCGCGCACGGCCGCGGGCATCAATGCCCGTGCGGGCGGCTCGGTCTGGGTCAGCGGCGGTGGTTCGGCCTATGTGACGGTCGACCAGCCCTATCCGACCACCATCAACGGCCTGAACGTCGAGGGCGCCCGCGTCCGCGAAGTCGTGCGGGTGCCGTACGAATCGCGCCGTCGGTGGGAGAAGCGTGTGGTCATCCAGGCCGTCTGCATCGACGACCGGGCGATTCCGCATCCCGCTTCGCAAGTGCGCCCCGACCGTGAAGTCGACGGCGGCTACGAGGGCGAACTCTACCGCTGCCTCGCAGGGACCTCGATGCAGTTCACCTGGGCCGAGTACGACGGTCAGGTCCGCTTTGATCACGGCGAAACTGTCACCTGCCGCAAGGGCGAATCGCTCTGGTACGGCGGCGGCAATGTCGAGTGCCGGACCCAGCGGGCCGAGCGGGAGTGCAACGAGCGCTCGCTGCTGCGTCGGTACGGCGCCGGTGTGAAGATCCTGACCTGGGTGCGCGAAGAGACCTACACGGCCTATCGCGAGGAAGTGGTCGAAACGTCCGGAATGGCCCTGACGGGCGGTACGATCGCGCTCGACGGCGGTGTCGGCGGTCGGGTGTTCTGATTCCGTTGAACGGCGTGTTCAGCCTGTCGTCAGGCGGGAGAGACTAGAAAGAGGGGTCGTCGGCTCTCCGCCGATGATCCTGAGAAGCGAAACTGGCCCCGGTCCGAAGACCGGGGCCTTTTTTGTCGCTTACTGCTGGGCCTGGGCCGAGACCACGATGGCCTTCCAAGCGGTGTCGTCGCGCAGGTATTGGCGAGCCAGGGCCTGTACGTCAGCCGGGGTGACGGCTTCCAGATCCGAGATGTGGGTCAGGGTCTGTTCCACATCGCCGGGCTTTTCAGCCACTTCCGACAGTTGGCCCAGCCAGTACTCATTGCTGGCCTGGCTGCGGCGCAGGGCCTCGATCACCGGCAGGCGGGCGCGGTTCAGCTCGTCCTCGGTCGGAGGCGCGTCCTTCAGCGATTGGACGATGGACGCCACCGCCGCATAGAAGGGATCGACCTTGTCCGCGGCGATTTCGGCGCGGATGGAGACCGAACCGTAGCCGCGGTAGGTGTCCGACGAGCTGGAGCCGGCGCCCGGCGAGTAGGCCAGAGCCTGCTGTTCACGGATGACTTCCAGCACGCGCAGCTTCAGCACTTCGGTCATGATCGAGACGCGACGGGCTTCGGTGCGGTCTTCCACGGCGTCGGTTGTCGGCCAGGCGATGTAGGCCAGCGTCTGCTCGGCCGGACCATTGTGGGTCAGGCGAACAGGCGTCGGCGTTCCGGCCGGGAAGCGCAATTCGGTCGCGCCCGGCGCCGGGTTGGCGTCCGGACCACGACGCGGAAGGGCGCCGAAGGTGGGGGCGACGGCGGCGATGGCGTCATCGACGGTCACGTCGCCGACCACGAGCACATCGATCGGCCCGGTGCTGAGGCCGCTGGTGATTTCGGCACGTGCCTGTTCGATGGTCCAGGCGGCGACTTCTTCCGCCGTGGGGAAGGTCTCACGCTTGTCGCCGCTGGCCAGAAGACCCGAGGCCTGCACTTGGAAGGCGCCGCCGGGGGTGGCCATCTGCTGGGCGATGATCTGCGGGAAGACGCCCTTGATCTGCTCGAACGGGGCCGCGCGCAGGCCTGGATCCGTCAGATAGGCCGTCAGAACCTGCATCTCGAGGCCGAGGTCGGCCGGACGGGTCGCGCCGGTGAAGGAGTAGCTGTCGCTACCCACCGAGAATCCGGCTGAATAGACGCGACCGTTCAGGACGCGGTTCATCTCGTCAAACGACAGACGGCCGAGCCCGCCGGTGGTCACATAGGCTTGGGCGAGCGCCTGGGGAGTCGAACGATCAGTGGGCAGGCCCTGTTCGCCGATGCCGGTGCGGACGCTGACGAGAATCTGCTCATCGCGGAAGTCGGTCGGCTTGACGGTCAGACGCACGCCGTTGGCGAAGGTCACGACGGTCGCGCTGACTTCACTGATTTCACGGCGTTGAGCCACCGCGCCGGCCGTGCCGAAGTCGGCGTAAGGCCATTGAACCTCGGCCTGCGCGGCCGGGGCAGACACAGGGACCTGACGCGACGCTTCGAGCGCAGCAGTGACCGCGGCTTCACCGCCTTCAATTTCGACCGGAGTGACGACCAGAGCCAGCGGGCCGCCGCCGGTGAAGACTGTTTGCAGCGAGGCATTGACCTGCGCGGCGGTCAGACCGTTCACCGCGGCGTTGAAAAGGTCCAGATTGGTTTGCGGCGACGAGAAGACGGCACGACCGTTCACGGCGCCGGCGATGCCGTTGGCCAGGGCGGGGGTGCGACGGGTCGCGGCGCCGGCGACAGCGTTTTCCAGCGCAGTGCGGTACTCGATGATCTCGCGCTGCAGTTCGGCGTCCGAGACGCCGTACTGGACCAGACGGCGTTGTTCCTGCTCGATCGACTCCAGCGCGGCCTTCCAGCCGCCCGGATTGAAGCTGGCCGAGATGGAGGCGATGTCGAGGCTGTCGGCCAGCGTCGACTGACCGCCGCCAGCCGAGGTGAACGGCGGGTTGTCGGTGCGCGAAATCTCGCCAAGACGGCGGTTCAGAACCGCCAGACCCAGATTGGTGATCAGGTTGTCGCGGCGTTCGGCGACGGTGTCGGGATCGCGGTCTGGCGCCTTGGTCCAGTTCAGCTGGATGTTCGACTGGATCCCGGGCTCGACCAGAATACTGGTGCCCGGCTGGCGCGGGGCCACGGTGCCCAGATCGGGCTCGGGGCCGTCAGCGGCCTTCGGCTCCCAGCTTTCGAACGCGGCGCGGATCTTGGATTCCATCACATCCACGTCGAAGTCGCCCACGGCCACGAAGGTCGCGCGCGAAGGACGGTAGTAGGCTTCGTAGAATTCGACGAACCGTTCGCGCGGCGCGGTGCGGATGATGTTCAGGTCGCCGATCGGCAGGCGCTGGGAGATGCGCTGACCCGGCGCCAGAAGGGCAAGCTGGGCCTTGATCGAGCGAAGACCCGGCGTATTGCGCAGGCGCTCTTCGCCTTCGATGACGCCACGCTCGGCGTCGACGGCGTCCGGGGCCATCAGGGCTTCGGAGACCTGTTCCCGCATGATGCGCAGCGAGGTGTCGACGGTCTCGTCGTTCGTGCGCGGCAGTTCGAGCATGTAAAGCGTCTGGTCGAAGCCGGTCGACGCATTGGTGTCGGCGCCAAAGGCCAGGCCCAGACGCTCAAGGATACGCAGCAGGTCGTTCTCGGGAATGTTGGTCGTCCCATTGAACGCCATGTGTTCCATGAAGTGCGCCAGACCCAGCTGGTTCTCGTTCTCCATCAGCGAACCGGCGTCGATACGCAGGCGGAACGAGGCCTGGCCCGGAGGCGTGGCGTTGCGCATCACCGCATACTGCATGCCGTTGGGCAGGATGCCGAAACGAACGTTTGAATCCGCCGGTACGTCACTGGTGGCCTGAGCGAAGGGGTCGGTCGGAGCGACCTGCTGCGCCAGTGCGGGCGCGGCGGCCGTCAGGGCCACGGCCGATGCGGCCACGAGGAGAAGGAGGCGGGGGGAACGCATGGGTCGGTCAGTCTCCGAAGGCGCATTTCGAAGCCCGTGCGGGCGCGCCGGCAAACAGGAGGGGCCGCGATCCTGATCTTTACGCCGACGCCCCGCTGCAACCCTTCGGCGACCGGCGGGGTCGGCTCAAGTTACCGAAGATTAATGTGAGGGCCGGGAGACGTGGAAGGTGGCCGAATTTCCTGTCGCGGTGCTGCTCGAGATCACCGAGCGGTTGGAGCCGCTGACCGTCGTCGTCGCCTGCGCGGATACGTCGCCTGAATTGGTCTGGTTGTTCCGCGCTTCCAGATAGCCCTGACACTCTGAACAGGCGTAGCCGGTGACCGTATTCCCCGTGGCTTCGGCGCCGACATAGACATCATAGCCGTTCGTACCGGCGAAGGTGGCCGTCACCTCGACGCCGCCGGTGTTGATCTGGCTGTTGTCGATCTCGACGTAGATGTCGTTGTTGCCCACCGACAGCTGGTTGCCCGCGCCGCTGGCGTAGGCCTGCGCCCGTCCATAGTCATAGGCCGTGGTCGTGGCCGCCGAGCGAATGAAGGCGGCATTGTCCTGCGCCGAGGTCGTCACGACCGAGCCGCCGGAGTTGTAGCTGTTGGCGTAGTTGCCGACCGCGCGGGCGCGGGCCGCCAGATCCCAGCCGTTGCCCGTGTTGGCGCTGGCCTCGGCTTCGACGAAGTCGCCGCCGGAGGTCTGGTCGAAGGTCAGAGTCTGGCCGGAAGTCTGACCGCTGTTCACACCGATGGCGTTGCCCATGGCCTGGGCCTGCACCTCGGCCGCGGCCGGGACATATTGGCTTTCCAGACGGCTGTAGGCGCGCACGGTGGCGGAGGACGACTGCTCGACCGTGCCCTGGATCACGCTGCCCTCACCGTAGAGAGACACGGTGTTGGACGTCGCGGTGGCCGATACCACGCCTCCGGCCAACAGGCGGGCGTTCTCGTCACCCACGTCGGTCAGGGCGCCGACCAGAGCGCCGGTGTTCCTCTGGGTGGCTTGCACGGTGACGTCGGCGCCGTAGCCGCTGACCCCCAGATAGTTGCCGCCCGCATTCGACTGGATCGCCACCGGACCAGCGGTGTCTCCGCCGACGGTGACGCTGGTTGTGGCGATCGAGTCGCCGCGCATGTCCTGATCGGATCGCACCGTGACCGTGCCGTTCTCCACCGAGCCGGAGGCGGCGTTGCCGTTGGCGGTGGTTCCGACGGTGACCTGATCCTGGGCGTTGACGACGTTCAGCGTCTGGTCGGAGAAGACGTCGCCCAGTTGCAGCTGGTTGTTCAGAACCAGGCTGTCATCCTGCGGCGGAGTCTGCGCAGCGGCCTCAGTAGCGGCTGCGACGCAGATCACCGTCGCGGCTATCGTTCCAGCGAGACGGATCGGCGCGAGTCTGGCCATTGTTGGTGTCCGTGTTGGGATAAGCCGGATAATAGCCGCCGGTGATGCTAACCGTGCCGGCCAGAGGGTCGCGCCCGGCCTGCAGGCAGACCTCGGGGCCCGGCGCGCCGTACAGATTGGCCATGAACTCCACCGTCGCCCGCTCGATCAGCGACCGCACCGCCAGTTGCACCGGCTCCAGCGCGCCTTCGCCCGCGGAAATGTCGAAGACGTTGCCGTCCAGGAAGTCGAATACGCCCGCCGAGACTTCCCGGCCGATGATCTGCTTCTGGTAGGAGACGACATCCACGACCTCGAGGGTCGTGGTCTGGACCAGACGAAGGTCGATGGCGATGTTCATGACGAACAGCTTGCCCGCGACGGCGACCGACAGGGGCGTTTCGGTCGTCTGGCCGCCCGCGACGTCGAAGCCGCCCGAACGGATGTTGTAGTTCACCTCGGTGATCCCGCCGACGATATAGAAGTCGGAGCCGGGCACCGAGCCGGCGATGATGCGACGGTACTGGATGTCTTCCGCGCCGCCCGCGCCTTCATCGCCGATCAGCCGATTGTTGGCGTAGCGCAGCTCCATCTCGGAAACCGAGGTGTCGTAGCGTTCGACCTGACGGGCGCCGGCCTTGGCCAGGGCGGTCATCGCCATCAGCGAGGCGCCGCCGGTGACCTGGCGGCCGCCATCAGCCGAGACCGTGCCGGTGTAGTCGGCGATCCGGCCCACCGCCATGCGCGGGGAGGGCAGGCTGTACCGTCGGGCGTAGTCGGCCATGCAGACCAGCGCCGCGGAGTATGGGGTCGGGTTCGCCGTCACCGGCGCATTGCCGATCGGCGCGGCGTAGCGGCCGTCCGAACCCGCGCCGGTGGACATGCATCCACTCAGCAGCGCGGCGACCGCGCCGGCGGCTCCGGCGATCTTGAACAGGCGCGTAGGACGGCCGACGCTCATGGAAGCCTCAGGGTGCCGTTCAGGTCGGTGCCGGCGGTGACATTGCCGTTGTTGACCTGGGTGGAGTTGACGATGACCGTGTTGTGGTTGCCCTGCACGACGACGTTCAGGCTGTTGCCGATGGCGGTGGAGCCACCGATCGTCTGGCCGTTGCCCGAGGCGTAGCCGGACGAGCCGACCCCGCCGGACGTGCTGGAGTAGGCGCTGGCCCCGGTCTGGATGATGCCGTTGACGATCAGGCGGTTGCCGTTGGCGTCGCGGGTCGAGCCGGTTTGCGGCTGGGCCGTGGTGTAGCGCGAACCGCCGTAGCCGGCGGTATAGGTTCCCATTCCGGACGAGCCGGCGGACTGCGCCAGGACGACGCCCGGAAGCGAGAAGGCGGCCAGGGCGATGGCGGCGACGACCTTGATCCTGACGGGCATGGCGGCGTTTTCCAGCGAAATACGGTTTACGGGGCGCTAAGCACTCCGGGCGCCAATCTGGGGCAACGGTGTTAACGATGACTTGCCGGGCGAAATTCCATTGAGTTCGCCGCCGAAAATTGGAGTTGTGGCCTGACCGAGTCCCCTTTCGCCGAGAAGCCCGCCGAGAAGGTGTTCAATGCGCCCCTGGTCTCGGTGCTGGTCGCGTTCTCCATTCCGGCGTTTTATTTCCTGCAAGGCTGGCTGTCGGACGGCGGCTTCAGTCTCGCCTTCCGTCCGGCGTCACTGGCGGAAGGGACGTGGTGGCCGGGTCTGTTGGCGGCGATGTTCCTGCATGCCGGCTGGACCCACGCGGGCATGAATGCGGTGGGAGCCATCGCCTTCGGTCCGCCGGTCGCTCGGCTGATGCCGGGCGTGCGCGGAGCCGTCGGCTTTCTTCTCTTCTATATAGTGTGCGGGGTCGTCGGGATGCTGGGCTACGGATTGGTGCATGCCGCGAGCCATGATGTGGTGGTCGGAGCATCCGGCGCGGTCTTCGGTCTGACCGGCGCCGCCATCCGTCTGTTG
>NZ_JBMDIU010000001.1:510000-512500 GCF_057808845.1 Brevundimonas sp. FG8
AGTATACCAAGGCGCTTGAGAGAACTGTGCTGAAGGAACTCGGCAAATTGCACGCGTAACTTCGGAATAAGCGTGACTCACCCAGCGCAAGCTGGACTGAGTGGCACAAGCCAGGGGGTAGCGACTGTTTAGCAAAAACACAGGGCTCTGCGAAGCAGCAATGCGACGTATAGGGTCTGACGCCTGCCCGGTGCCTGAAGGTTAAAGGGAGATGTGAAAGCGTCGAACTGAAGCCCAGGTAAACGGCGGCCGTAACTATAACGGTCCTAAGGTAGCGAAATTCCTTGTCGGGTAAGTTCCGACCTGCACGAATGGCGTAACGACTTCCCCACTGTCTCCAGCACAGGCTCAGTGAAATTGAATTCCCCGTGAAGATGCGGGGTTCCCGCGGTCAGACGGAAAGACCCTATGAACCTTTACTATAGCTTCGCCTTGGCGTTAGCGACCGTATGTGTAGGATAGGTGGGAGACTATGAAACCGGGGCGCCAGCACCGGTGGAGTCATCCTTGAAATACCACCCTTACTGTCGTTGACGTCTAACCGAGGGCCGTTATCCGGTCCCGGGACATGGCGTGGTGGGTAGTTTGACTGGGGCGGTCGCCTCCTAAAGTGTAACGGAGGCGCGCGATGGTGGGCTCAGACCGGTCGGAAATCGGTCGTCGAGTGCAATGGCATAAGCCCGCCTGACTGCGAGACTGACAAGTCGAGCAGAGACGAAAGTCGGCCATAGTGATCCGGTGGTCCCGCGTGGAAGGGCCATCGCTCAACGGATAAAAGGTACTCTAGGGATAACAGGCTGATTTTGCCCAAGAGTCCATATCGACGGCAAAGTTTGGCACCTCGATGTCGGCTCATCACATCCTGGGGCTGGAGCAGGTCCCAAGGGTATGGCTGTTCGCCATTTAAAGTGGTACGTGAGCTGGGTTCAGAACGTCGTGAGACAGTTTGGTCCCTATCTGCCGTGGGTGTTCGAAGCTTGAGAGGATCTGTCCCTAGTACGAGAGGACCGGGATGGACGTACCTCTGGTGGACCTGTCGTGGCGCCAGCTGCGCAGCAGGGTAGCTATGTACGGAATAGATAACCGCTGAAAGCATCTAAGCGGGAAACTAACCTCAAAACAAGGCTTCGCTGAGGATCGTGGAAGACTACCACGTTGATAGGCCAGGTGTGGAAGTGGGGCGACCCATGAAGCTTACTGGTACTAATAATCCGATCGGCTTGATCGTTTCTCAGCAAAACTCATTCGATTACCTTGCAACAACGCAAGGCTGACAATGTCTTCTTCGCAATCCTTCTATCCGCCTGGTTGACCTGGTGGCTATGTCGGAGGTTCCCCACCCGATCCCATTCCGAACTCGGTCGTTAAGCCCTCCAGAGCCGATGGTACTTCGTCTTAAGTCGCGGGAGAGTAGGTCGCCGCCGGGTCTACCAGTCGGATAGAAAGTATTGCACTCGATCCCAAAAGATCGATCCTCGAAACACCTTCCTTCACACACCACCCTGCCGCGGGATGGAGCAGCCCGGTAGCTCGTCAGGCTCATAACCTGAAGGTCGCAGGTTCAAATCCTGCTCCCGCACCCAAGATACCTCACGCCGGTGAGGCACATCAGAAACCCCGCCCGAAAAGGCGGGGTTTTTGCCGTTTAGGCTTTGGAAATCTGGCGCAGCAGGCCGGCGAGATGTCCGCGGACGTGCGGTTCGAACCGGCCCAGCTCTTCCGGCGGTACAAATTCCACGACCTCAATCAGCTTGCACCACCCGCGCCGAAGGTCCTCGCCCACGTCGCCCATGATCGCCAGCTGCGGAGCCTCGGCCAGCCGGGCGATCGCCTTCCGCGCGCTGGGGGAAAGTTGCGCCACGATGAGGGAAGGCGAGGGGGCGACCAGCCTCGAGTTCGGACCTGCGTGACGTCAACGGGGCCGCGCGGGCCCTCAACTCGTCTATAGTGATCATCTCTTCCGTGAACATCATCCGGGCCCGCTCCAGCTTGCGGCGGATCCCGTTCAGTTCGCGCTCGGTAGGGGGTCGTGCGGCAAGGGCCTCCAGACGGCGGGTGGACTGCTCCTCGTGGAAGATCCAGACGGCGCTGGCGATAGCCTCCGGCGACAGCAGGTGCCGGCGCACGCCCGTGAGCACGCGATCCTCGACCGTGCGGGCGGCGATGATCTTGTTGTTCTTGCACGTCCCGCGCTCGCGCGCGGCGCTGCAGGCGTACTTGCCGCCGTTCAGCGTCATGCCGGACCCGCACAGGGCGCACCTCCTCAGGCCGGACAGCAGGCCGGGCGTCCCTGGCGGCGGGTGCGGTTCTTCGTCCACCGGTCGATTCGACGGGATGCGGCCCCGACGTCCTGGGAGCCTTCTCCAGATTTGGCGCGACGGGATCGAATCGCCGTGTTCGGAGGACTTCCAAAAGCTGCCGGATACGGGGAAACGCCGGCGTGTCCTTCGAATCTGCATTGGCGGATGGAAGAATCGGTCCGGACCAGGCGCCGGGTGGC